>NZ_JBQEOW010000007.1:254297-276930 GCF_052045405.1 Serratia sp. 22278
CATCCGTAGCTCAGCTGGATAGAGTACTCGGCTACGAACCGAGCGGTCGGAGGTTCGAATCCTCCCGGATGCACCATTCTTAATCTCACTCGTCGCGAAGAGAAATCTTCAAGCGGGTGGAAGAAAAGAAAGTGTTACCAGGGAGGATAACGTTGCTTAAGCAACGACCCGCAGGGTGAGGCGCTAGCGCCGAATCATCCTCCCGGATGCACCATTCTTCAAGTCTGGCTTTATTAGCAAAGCCGGCACGCGGTAAAAATAGTAATGCATCCGTAGCTCAGCTGGATAGAGTACTCGGCTACGAACCGAGCGGTCGGAGGTTCGAATCCTCCCGGATGCACCATCTAAGAGAAGCCCGCCTTAGCGGGTTTTTGCTTTTCTGTTATTCGTGAAACAGGCAAGCGGCAAAAACAGTCATGCATCCGTAGCTCAGCTGGATAGAGTACTCGGCTACGAACCGAGCGGTCGGAGGTTCGAATCCTCCCGGATGCACCATGTTTAACTCCCCGTATCGCGAAGAGAAATCTGCAAGCGGGTGGGAGAAAGGAAAGTGTCCTTGGGGAGGATAACGTTGCTTTAGCAACGGCCCGCAGGGTGAGGCGTTGACCCCGAATCATCCTCCCGGATGCACCATCTAAGAGAAACCCGCCAAGGCGGGTTTTTCGCTTTTCAGCATTTAGCCATTCTCTCTTCACCCCTTTCCTTCTTTGCACCCGATCGATCACAGCACATTCCGCTATGACGCAGTCAGCGACAACCCAACGGCTTTACGCTAAAGTAGTTTTCTTTCCTCAACGATCATGGAGTAACGATGTACGACCGCTATCAGGGTCTTATTTTCGACATGGACGGCACGATTCTGGACACCGAGCCAACGCACCGCAAAGCGTGGAGTGAAGTGCTGTCGCGTTATGGCATGACGTTTGATGAAGCGGCTATGGTGGCGCTGAGTGGTTCACCGACCTGGCGCATCGCTCAGGCGATTATCGCCAGCCACCAGGCCGATCTCGATCCCCATCATCTGGCCGCGGAGAAAACCCGCGCGGTGGAGGCGATGCTGTTGGACAGCGTGCGCCCGTTGCCGCTGATCGAGGTGGTAAAATCCTATCACGGTCGCCGTCCGATGGCGGTCGGTACCGGCAGCGAGCACCGCATGGCGGAAATGCTGCTGCGTCATCTCGGCCTGTTCAACTGCTTCGACGCGATCGTCGGTGCGGACGACGTACAGCGCCATAAACCTGAGCCGGACACCTTCCTACGCTGCGCCGAACTTATCGGCGTGCCGCCGGAAAAGTGCGTGGTGTTTGAAGACGCCGAGTTCGGCATCCAGGCGGCAAAAAGCGCCGGTATGGACGTGGTAGACGTTCGCACGCTGTGAGTAGTACGCTAGCCGTAATATCGTTATTTGGCAGCAGCTTCCTTAGTGCGACGCTGCTGCCGGGAAATTCAGAAATCGTTCTGGTCGCTTTGCTGACCCAGAGTCGCGTCTCGCCGGAATTGCTGGTGCTGGCCGCGACCCTGGGCAACACGCTGGGCGGCTTGACCAATGTCATTATCGGGCGCCTGTTACCGGCGTTGAAACCACAGCGGGGGCTGGCAACGGCGCTCGGGTGGCTGCAACGCTTCGGCCCGGCTGCGCTGTTGCTCAGCTGGGTGCCGGTGGTGGGCGATTTGTTGTGCGTGTTGGCAGGTTGGCTGCGCATGCCCTGGGGCTCTGTCGCGCTGTTTCTGTGTATCGGAAAGGCGCTGCGTTACATCGTTTTGACTATGATAACGGTACAGGGCATCGCCTGGTGGCAGTAACCAAGTGAATATAACTCAATATTCTCTCGGGTGCGGATTCAGTATGCTTACGAGTTATTGTTTTTAGAAGCGGGAGGTCAATTTGATCCCGGACGTATCACAGGCGCTTTCTTGGTTGGAAGCCCATCCTCAGGCATTAAAAGGCATTCGTCGCGGCATCGAGCGTGAAACGCTGCGAGTCACGCCGAACGGCACCTTGGCGACTACCGGGCATCCGGAAAAGCTGGGGGCGGCATTGACGCACCACTGGATCACCACGGATTTCGCCGAGGCGCTGTTAGAGTTCATTACGCCGGTTGATGACAATATCGATCACCTGCTGACGTTCCTGCGCGATATTCATCGCTACGTAGCGCGCAATATTGGCGATGAGCGCATGTGGCCGCTCAGCATGCCGTGCTTTATCGAAGCCGAGCAGGATATTGAGCTGGCGCAGTTCGGTTCGTCGAACATCGGCCGCATGAAGACGCTGTACCGCGAAGGGCTGAAGAATCGCTATGGCGCGTTGATGCAGACCATTTCCGGCGTGCACTACAACTTCTCGCTGCCGCTGGAGTTTTGGCAGGCCTGGGCTGGCGTGCAGGACGCAGAAAGCGGTAAAGAGCAGATCTCGGCGGGGTATTTCCGCCTGATCCGCAACTACTACCGTTTCGGTTGGGTGATCCCGTATCTGTTCGGCGCATCGCCGGCCATTTGTTCTTCGTTCCTCAAAGGACGCGAGACCACTCTGCCGTTCGAACGCACCGAGCAGGGGATGTGCTACCTGCCGTACGCCACCTCGCTGCGTCTGAGCGATCTGGGTTACACCAACAAGTCGCAGAGTAATCTGGGCATCACCTTCAACGATCTGCACAGCTATGTGGCCGGTTTGAAGCGGGCGATCGTTACGCCTTCCGAAGAGTTCGCCAAGCTGGGCGTGAAAGAGGGTGACCGCTACCTGCAGTTGAACAGTAACGTGCTGCAAATCGAAAACGAGCTGTATGCGCCGATCCGGCCGAAGCGCGTGACCAAAAGCGGCGAGACGCCGTCAGACGCGCTGCTGCGCGGCGGTATCGAATACATCGAAGTGCGTTCGCTGGATATCAACCCGTTCTCGCCGATCGGCGTGGATGCGGTGCAGGCGCGTTTCCTGGATCTGTTCCTGGTGTGGTGCGCGCTGGCCGATGCGCCGGAGATGAGCAGCGATGAACTGCTGTGCACGCGCAAGAACTGGAACCGGGTGATTCTGGAAGGGCGCAAGCCGGGCCAGACCATCGGCATCGGCTGTGGCGCCAGCCATGAACCGCTGGAAAACGTGGGCAAGGCGCTGTTCGCCGATCTGCGTCGGGTGGCGGAAGTGTTGGACGGCGAAGCCGGCAACCGTCAATACCAGCAGGTGTGCGATGAGCTGGTCGCCGCATTTGACGACCCTGAGCTGACCTTCTCCGCGCGCATTCTGAAGGCGATGAAGGCGGAAGGCACCGGGCGCGTCGGTCTGCAGCTGGCGGAGCAGTATCGCCAGACATTGCTGGAAGAGCCGTTGGAAATCCTGAACGAAGACGAGCTGGATAAAGAGCGGGAAGCCTCTTGGCAGCGTCAACGCGACATAGAAGCCAATGATACGCTAAGCTTTGAAGCGTTCCTGAAGCAAAACGGCGGAAGCTGAAAAAGAAAAAGGCCACATCAATGTGGCCAAATATGCATCTCTGATGACAGGGATGATGATAACAAATGCGCGTCTTTCACATACTCAGACTCGCAGGGTTGGAAAAGGTTTCCCGGTTAGGAAAAAAAGTTTCGAAATAAATGCTCTTTTACGAGGAGGTAGCGAAATGCCATTGCTGGATAGCTTTACCGTCGATCATACCCGTATGGCAGCCCCGGCTGTCCGCGTTGCGAAAACCATGAAAACGCCTCATGGCGATACCATCACGGTATTTGATCTGCGCTTTTGCCGCCCGAACCTGGAAGTGATGCCCGAACGCGGCATTCACACGCTGGAACACCTGTTCGCCGGCTTTATGCGCGACCACCTGAACGGCCAGGGCGTGGAGATTATCGACATCTCCCCAATGGGCTGCCGCACCGGTTTCTACATGAGCCTGATCGGCGTGCCGGAAGAGCAGCGCGTTGCCGATGCCTGGAAAGCGGCGATGGCCGACGTGCTGAAAGTGACCGACCAGCGCAAGATCCCTGAGCTGAACGAGTACCAGTGTGGTACCTACCACATGCACTCGCTGGAAGAAGCGCAGGAAATCGCCAAGCACATTCTGGATAACGGCGTGGTGGTGAACCACAACGACGAACTGGCGCTGCCGAAAGAGAAGCTGCAGGAGCTGCATATCTGACCGTACGTTTCCCGCAGAAACAAAAAAGACGCGATTTCGCGTCTTTTTTACGTTCTGGCCGGCGGTCAGTGATGGCCGACGCTGGACTGCAGCGAGGTGATCGGCGTGACCCGCACCTGTTTGATCATGTTGCCCTGTACGTCGAGAATGTCGATATCGTAATGGCCGATACGCACCCGGGTGCCGATTTCGGGGATCTCTTCCAGTTCTTCCAGCAGCATACCGTTGACGGTACGGGCTTCATTGGCCGGCAAGGTCCAGTTGAAGGCCTTGTTCAGCTCCCGCACGTTGGCGGTGCCGTCGATCAAGACCGAACCGTCGCTCTGCGGCGTGACTTCTTCCGCCAGCGTCGGTGACATCGAGGTGGTGAAATCGCCGACGATCTCTTCGAGAATGTCTTCCACCGTGACCAGGCCCTGAATGTCGCCGTACTCGTCGACCACGATGCCGACCTTCTCTTTATTGCGCTGGAATTTCACCAGCTGCACGTTGAGCGGCGTGCCTTCCGGTACGAAGTAGATCTCATCGGCGGCGCGCAGCAGGTTCTCTTTGTTGAACTCTTTTTTCTCGGTCATCAAGCGATAGGCTTCGCGCACGCGCAGCATGCCGATTGCATCGTCCAGCGAGCTGCGATACAGCACGATGCGGCCGTGTGGCGAGTGGGTCAGCTGGCGCATGATTGACTTCCAGTCGTCGTTGACGTCGATGCCGACGATCTCGGTGCGCGGCACCATGATGTCGTTGACCGTCACCTTTTCCAGGTCCAGCACCGAGATCAGCATGTCCTGATTGCGGCGGGAGATCTGCGACTGGGATTCACGCACGATGGTGCGCAGCTCATCCTTGCTGACGGCGTCGCTGATGCGCACGTTGGTGCGAATGCCGAACAGGCGCAAGGTCAGGCTGGTGATGCCGTTGAGCAGCCAGACCAGCGGGAACATCACCTTTTGCAACGGTGCCAGCAGGACGCTGCTGGGGAAGGCGATGCGTTCCGGATAGAGCGCGGCGAAGGTTTTCGGCAGCACTTCGGCGAACAGCAGCACGGCGAAAGTCAGTATGCCGGTCGCAATCGCCACGCCCAGATCGCCATACAGCCGCATGCCGACGATGGTCGCCAGCGCCGAGGCAAGGATGTTGACCAGGTTGTTGCCGATCAGCACCAGGCCGATCAGCCGATCCGGTTTTTGCAGCAGCTTCTCCACCCGGCGCGCCGAGCGGTTGCCCTGTTTGGACAGGTGACGCAGGCGATAACGGTTGAGCGTCATCATGCCAGTTTCGGAAGCGGAGAAGTAAGCGGAGACCACGATCATGATCACCAGGATAATGATGAGGGTCCCCGTCGACACATGCTCCAATGCAGTATTCCTTATAGAGAGGGAGAATTGGACCGGGCTGGCCTAGCGCACCATCACCTGCTGAATCAGACGGCTGCCGAAGTAGGCGAGCGTCAGCAGAAAGGCGCCGGCGAAGCTGAACCAGACGACGCGGCGGCCGCGCCAGCCTTCATGGTAATGGCCCCACAACAGCACGATATACACGAACCAGGCCATGATCGACAGCACGGCTTTATGCACGTTCTCTTTGCTGAACAGGTTATCCATGTACAGCAGGCCGGTGCACAGGGTGAGCGTCAGCAGCACCACGCCGATCTGGGTGATATGGAACATCTTGCGCTCGATGCTCATCAGCGGCGGCATGTCGGCACTAAAGGTCAGCTTCTTGTTTTTCAACAGGTAGTCGAGCCAGGCGAGCTGTAAGGCGTAGAGTGCGGCGATGATCAGGGTGGCGTAAGAGAACAGCGCCAGGCCGATATGCACCATCAATTCCGGGCTGGCTTCCAGGTGAGTGATGAACTCGCCGGGCATGAAGCTGGCGAAGGCCAGATTGATCATCGCGAAGCTGTAGACGATCGGCAGCAGGAACCAGCCGCGATCGCGTGAAGCGACGAAGGTCATCACCGAACAGATGATCAGGCTGACGATAGAACCAATGTTCAGCAGGCTGAGATTCTGCCCGGCGCTGACGTCAAAGATGCGCTGCTGCAGCGCGATGGCGTGGCAAATCAGCGCCACCACCGCCGAGACGAGGGCGAGCCGACGGTATGCGCTGTTCTTCCGCAACAAGCTGGGAATGATCAGTCCAAGGCTGAGCAGGTAGGCCATCAAAGCCACAATGGAGAAAACTGGCATAGCGTTTAATTTTGCTTCGGCGTGGTTAATTGGAGTGTCAGTATAGCGTTGCGCGCGTTTCACTCCAACCTATCTCCAACGCTGAGGCAGAGATCCTGCGCGCTTCGTGTTATCATCGGCGCAATTGTGTCGCCGGAGCGGCCTGTCATTACACGTTGAGCATGAGACGATGTTTGAAAATTTAACCGATCGATTGTCGCGCACGTTGCGCAATATCAGCGGCCGCGGGCGGCTGACCGAAGAGAATATCAAGGAAACCCTGCGTGAAGTGCGTATGGCATTGCTGGAAGCGGACGTTGCGCTGCCGGTGGTGCGCGACTTCATCAACCGCGTCAAAGAGAGCGCGGTTGGCCATGAAGTCAACAAGAGCCTGACGCCGGGGCAGGAGTTCGTCAAGATCGTCAAAGGCGAGCTGATCGCCGCGATGGGCGAAGTCAACACCGAGCTGAATCTGGCGGCTCAGCCGCCGGCCGTGGTGCTGATGGCGGGCCTGCAGGGCGCCGGTAAAACCACCAGCGTCGGTAAGCTCGGCAAGTTCCTGAAAGAAAAACAGAAGAAGAAAGTGTTGGTGGTTTCCGCGGACGTTTATCGCCCGGCGGCGATCAAACAGCTGGAAACGCTGGCGGAAGGCGTCGGCATCGACTTCTTCCCGTCTGACGTCAAAGAAAAACCGATCGACATCGTCAATCGCGCGCTGCAACAGGCCAAGCTGAAGTTCTACGATGTCCTTATTGTCGATACCGCCGGCCGTCTGCACGTTGACGAAGCGATGATGGACGAGATCAAACAGGTGCACGCGGCGATCAAGCCGGTGGAAACTCTGTTCGTGGTCGACGCCATGACCGGCCAGGACGCCGCCAATACCGCCAAGGCGTTTAACGAAGCGCTGCCGCTGACCGGCGTGGTGCTGACCAAGGTCGACGGCGATGCGCGCGGCGGTGCGGCGTTGTCCATCCGCCATATCACTGGCAAGCCGATCAAGTTCCTCGGCGTCGGCGAGAAGACCGAAGCGCTGGAGCCGTTTTACCCGGATCGCGTGGCATCGCGCATCCTGGGCATGGGCGACGTGCTGTCGCTGATCGAAGATATCGAAAGCAAGGTCGACCGCGAGCAGGCGGAGAAGCTGGCCAACAAGCTGAAGAAGGGTGACGGTTTCGATCTGACCGACTTCCTGGAGCAGCTCAAGCAGATGCGCAACATGGGCGGCATGGCTAACATGCTGAGCAAGCTGCCGGGCGCCGGCCAACTGCCGGACAACGTCAAGTCGCAGATGGACGACAAAGTGCTGGTGCGCATGGAGGCGATCATCAACTCGATGACGCTGAAAGAGCGCGCCAAACCGGAAATCATCAAGGGCTCGCGCAAGCGCCGCATCGCGATGGGGGCCGGTATGCAGGTGCAGGACGTCAACCGCTTGCTGAAGCAGTTCGACGAAATGCAGCGTATGATGAAGAAGATGAAGAAAGGCGGTATGGCGAAGATGATGCGCGGCATGAAAGGCATGATGCCGCCGGGCTTCCCAGGCCGCTGACGGGCCCCCGCACGCTGAGTGCGGGCGCTTTCAGCATTCGCCGTTCGCGGTGAAAACCGCCCGAAATTTGACAGGCTGCAAAAGTTGTCCCCTGCGATCGACGCTTTAGATTGCTTTTTGCGCCAAAATGAGTAAAATTTTCGGGCTTTTTATATTGCAACCGGGCCCCGTCCCTCAATGGGGCCCGGCTGTTTTATTAACTAAAGAGGATGTTATGGTAACAATTCGTTTGGCACGTGGCGGCGCTAAAAAGCGTCCGTTCTATCAAGTAGTAGTGACCGACAGCCGCAACGCTCGTGATGGTCGTTTCATCGAGCGCGTAGGCTTCTTCAACCCGATCGCTTCTGGTCAGGCTGAAGCATTGCGTCTGGACCTGGACCGCATCGAGCACTGGGTTGGTCTGGGTGCAACCGTTTCTGATCGCGTTCACGCGCTGATCAAAGACGCTAAGAAAGCAGCTTAATCTGTCGCGGTGGTGGCAATGAGCAAGCAACTCAAACCGGTAGCGCCTAAGCAGCCGATTGTACTCGGTAAAATGGGGTCCGCTTACGGCATTCGTGGTTGGCTCAGAGTGTTTTCATCCACCGAGAACGCCGAAAGCATTTTTGACTATCAGCCGTGGTTTATCCAGCAGGCGGGTCAGTGGCAGCATATCGAGTTGGAAGACTGGAAGCGCCACAGTCAGGATCTGATCATCAAGGTCAAAGGCATTGACGATCGGGACGCGGCGAATCTGCTGACTAATCGCGAGATTATGGTGGATTCAGAGCAACTTCCTCCGCTGGAGGGTGACGATTACTACTGGAAAGACCTGATGGGCTGCCAGGTAGTCACCACCGCCGGCTACGAGCTGGGTAAAGTCATCGATATGATGGAAACCGGCTCGAACGATGTGATGGTTGTGAAAGCGAACCTGAAAGATGCGTTCGGCATGAAGGAGCGGTTGATTCCGTTTCTTCATGGGCAGGTTATCAAGAAAGTCGATCTCACTGCCCGCGTGATTGAGGCAGATTGGGATCCTGGTTTTTGACCCCCGGATCAAACGGTCGAAGCAAGTGGAATAACGGTAAGGGGATTGGCTTGTGTTCATCGGTATTGTAAGCCTGTTTCCTGAGATGTTCCGCGCTATCACCGATTACGGGGTGACTGGCCGGGCAGTAAAAAATGGCCTGCTGAGCGTGCAGTGTTGGAGTCCGCGCGACTTCACCTACGACCGGCATCGTACCGTGGACGATCGCCCTTACGGCGGCGGCCCGGGAATGCTGATGATGGTGCAACCTTTACGGGAAGCCATTCATGCGGCGAAAGCAGCGGCAGGCGAGGGAGCAAAGGTGATTTATCTGTCACCTCAGGGGCGCAAGCTGGATCAAACCGGCGTGTGCGAACTGGCGGCCAATCAGAAGATGATTCTGGTGTGCGGCCGTTACGAAGGGATAGACGAGCGCGTAATCCAAACCGAAATTGACGAAGAATGGTCAATCGGCGATTACGTTCTCAGCGGCGGGGAACTGCCGGCGATGACCCTGATTGATTCAGTCGCCCGTTTCATACCGGGTGTGCTGGGCCATCAGGCCTCAGCGGAGGAAGACTCCTTCGCCGACGGATTGCTGGACTGCCCGCACTATACCCGCCCCGAGGTGTTGGAAGGAATGGAAGTACCGCCGGTTCTGCTGTCGGGCAACCATGCCGAGATACGTCGCTGGCGCTTAAAGCAGTCGCTGGGCCGAACCTGGCTTAGAAGACCTGAACTTCTAGAAAGCCTAGCTCTGACTGACGAGCAAGCGGTGTTGCTGGCTGAGTTCCAACGGGAACATCAGACCAGGCAACAGGACTATGAAGGAAGCGTCTGACATCAGACGGGACCGATATATCAGTTTACCTAGGGTAAGAGACATATTATGAGCAACATTATTAAGCAACTTGAACAAGAGCAGATGAAACAAGACGTACCTGCATTCCGTCCGGGTGATTCCGTGGAAGTGAAGGTATGGGTCGTTGAAGGTAGCAAAAAACGTCTGCAGGCATTCGAGGGCGTGGTTATCGCTATCCGTAACCGCGGTCTGCACTCTGCATTCACTGTTCGTAAGATTTCCAACGGCGAAGGTGTTGAGCGCGTATTCCAGACTCACTCCCCAGTAATCGACAGCATTACTGTTAAACGTCGTGGTGCCGTTCGTAAAGCTAAACTGTACTACCTGCGTGAACGTACTGGTAAGGCTGCTCGTATCAAAGAGCGTCTGAACCGCGTTAACTAACGCTGCATCCAAAAGTTAATAGTTATCAGGGGTTGGCATTGTGCCAACCCCTTTTTTTATCTGAAAAATCTATCACGTTGCATTTGAGAGGCTTAGCTGCCTGGCCGTGACATTAAAAAGCCTCCGTCAGCGGGCTTTTGGCATTACAGCGCGGCGGCGCTTTGTTTATGTTGATTTTCCGGCGGGTGCGGCTGCGCCGGGACAATGTCATCGCCAGGTTTGACTATCACCCGTGCAACGGACTCGTGCGTGGCGAACGTGCAACTGCAATTGATGTTGCGGCATTGATGGTAACGCTCTTTGGTCGACTCGCTCAAATAGCGGCTGGAGCGAGTGTGGGCCACGTGACCGCATAGTGGACAGTGCATCATAAGAACCCCCTTGAACAAATTAAGTGAAATTGGTGTGGCATCATCCTTTGGCGAGCGAACTCGTCATCATGAGGCAATGCCTTGCAAGCACAGTGCGCGTTCCATGGCGCGTCGCTGTTCCAGCCCTTTGTTTTTCTTTCCGTTTACGTAAACCCAGCGTGGCAGCTGATCGCAGGCCTGCCGCCACTGGCGCTGTTGCAGCAGCGCGACCAGCGTAGAGCGGCAGGCTGCGCTGACGCCCACATTGAAGGCGAAAGCGATCACCGCATCATAGGTTTGTTGCGAGAGCGTATCCGGCAGGCAGGTGGCCATGCCGCGCTCGGTGCGGCGAACATCGTCGACCAAATCCATCGCGGCTTTGCGTTCATCGATCGCTTTACCAGGGATGACGCCAGCGGTGTGCCCAATGCCCTGCGTCCACACCCCGGCGCTGCACTGGTAAGGCGACAGGCGGCAACCTTCGAGATCGGCGATCAGCCTGAGACCGGCTTCTGAGGTTTGCAGCTCGCCAAATGACGGCAACAGCACGGCGATGGCCAAAACGGCGGCGACGCTGCAGCGCTTAACGGTTGCACTCATCGTAAATGTTCCTCCGAGATGTCGCATTGCGCTCAATGGCCTTCAAGATCTGCAGGCTTTTACGTCGGTAGTACCAGTTCACCAGAAACGTGCCGATGCCTACCGCCGCACCGACTAAAAAGGCAATGTCCTGCGGAGACAGCTTGCCGAGCCAGGCGAGAAACAGCGCCATGGCGTAGGTGATGAATGAGGTGATTTTCTCCATAGCCTTATGCTCGCTTCGTTTACAGAATCTCGGGAGCCGGAGGCATCGATGCGTGAGAGCTCGCTATCGATATCCATCATGCTCCTGGTCTGTATGATAATTACTGTATATGCATACAGTATTAAGCTATTTGCTAAAGTCGTCAATGGGTGGGATGAATATTTTTAGCAGATTGTGCAAAAGAGGGCGGCCGGCATAAAAAAAGCCCATCAATGATGGGCTTCGAGAAATAATGGGGGGATATTATAGGCCGTAGACCAGCGTGACCGAGGTCGTCGTGTCGGTGTTCTTCGGCGCCGAGGCCGGCGGTTTGCTGTTGTAGGTCACGGTGTAAGCTACGCGCAATGAGAAGCGATCGTTGATCGCCACGTTCAACGCGCTTTCCGAGTTCAGCGTGGTTTCTTCGTTCGCCAGCGCGGAAACGCCCTGAATGAACTTGGTGTTATCGGTCAACTGATAGGAATAGTTGGCCGCACCATAGGCTAGCCCCTTGGTTGCACGGCCGCCGCCATGGTACTCGTCATGGCGCACGCCGGGACCGAATTCCACCCGCAGGTCACTGAGCGGCCCGTTAAGGAGCTGACGGCCGTAGCCGCCGGTCAGCGTGGAGCGTGAGTCGTAACCGTTGAAACGGTCACTCAGCCAGCTGGCCTGACCGAACAGGTAGTTGCGATCGGTCAGGTTATAGCGCGTACGGCCACCGGCCTGGTATTTTTCGGACGAGCGCACGTTGGAGGAGGTGGTGTTGTTGGCCGCCCCCCACAGGCTGTACGCCGCGTCGCTATTGAACCAGGTCATGTTGGTGTTGGCCAACAGGGTGGAGCTCTGCGAGTTGCCTGACTGGGCGTTGTAGCCCGCCTGCACGTTGCCTTCGAACGGTTTCTTGGCGGTGGCCGGATCGTCCATCGCGGTGAAAAGCGTATTGTCGGCAAGGGCTGAAACACTGGTGAAAGTCGTTAAGCAGCAAATATACAGCGGAAAAGCGCGACGAGCGCGAGAAGAGAGCATCTTGGATCCAGTTGTTAAGGGGAATTATTGTTGATGACGATCACATTATATCGGTTCATTTCGGCGACAAAAATAGCCGTCATTAGCTTAAGTTTTTAATTTTTATCCCTCATTTATTCGCTTTTCTTCTACTTAAAATCATCGCTTTTGGCGGCATTTCGTGCTGATCCTGCTTCGCACAGGCGTCGGTGCCGAGATCGGCGGCGTATCTTCGCTGTAAAATCATGTGTACAAATAAATTTACATATATTCATTTTTCTTAGACCGGGTGGCTAAGGTGTGGTGAAGTTTTTTTTGATTTATTAAATACATGTATTTACTGTATTTATATTGGTTTTTTCAACTCTTTTTCAAAGGTGATTTAATCAGGATAATTGCGGTAATTTTTTATTTACGGAAAATGGATTGAAAACTTTACATATCGTGATAGGGTAGAGCCCTGAAACGCTCAATGTTCCATTTCAACGCATAACGCCAAACGACAGGAATAGCATCATGCAAAAAGACGCGCTCAATAACGTACACATCAGTGCAGAACAGGTTCTCATCACGCCGGAGGAGCTGAAGAACCAGTTCCCGCTCAGCGCCGACGACGAAAATGAGATCGCCACTGCGCGCAACACTATCGCCAACATTTTGCAGGGGCGCGATCATCGCCTGTTGGTGGTGTGCGGGCCTTGTTCGATCCACGATCCGGACGCGGCGCTGGACTACGCCCGTCGTTTGAAAACCCTGGCGGCTGACTTGAGCGATCAGCTGTATATCGTTATGCGCGTCTACTTTGAAAAACCCAGAACCACTGTCGGCTGGAAAGGTTTGATCAACGATCCGTACATGGACGGTTCGTTTGACGTTGAAGCAGGCTTGCATATCGCGCGTCGCCTGTTGCTGGATTTAGTGGGCATGGGCTTACCTTTGGCTACCGAAGCGTTGGATCCGAACAGCCCGCAGTACCTGGGGGACTTGTTCAGCTGGTCGGCGATCGGTGCGCGCACCACCGAATCTCAGACCCACCGCGAAATGGCCTCCGGCCTGTCGATGCCGGTCGGCTTCAAAAACGGCACCGACGGCAGCTTGGGCACCGCCATCAACGCCATGCGCGCCGCCGCTATGCCGCACCGCTTCGTCGGCATCAACCAGGCAGGCCAGGTTTGCCTGCTGCAGACGCAGGGCAACCCGGACGGACACGTGATCCTGCGCGGCGGCAAAACCCCGAACTACAGCGCTGAGCACGTTGCGGCCTGTGAAAAACAGATGCTTGAGGCGGGACTCCATCCGTCCTTGATGATAGATTGCAGCCATGGCAACTCGAATAAAGACTATCGCCGTCAGCCGGCGGTTGCCGAGTCCGTGGTGGAGCAGATCAAGGCGGGTAACCGTTCGATCACCGGCATCATGCTGGAGAGCCATCTGCATGAGGGCAACCAGTCTTCCGAACAGCCGCGTGCAGACATGCGTTACGGGGTGTCCGTCACCGATGCCTGCATCAACTGGGAGAGCACGGAAACTCTGCTGCGTCATATGCATCAGGAACTCGGCGCTGCGCTGACGGCTCGCACGGGAGAAAAGTAAGTTATGGTGGCAGAACTGACCGCGCTGCGCGATCAAATCGATGAGGTGGATAAAGCGCTGCTGGATCTGCTGGCGAAACGCCTGCATCTGGTAGCGGAAGTGGGCGAAGTCAAAAGCCGTCATGGCCTGCCGGTTTACGTACCGGAGCGCGAAGCCGCGATGCTGGCCTCGCGTCGCCAGGAGGCGGAAAACCTCGGGGTGCCGCCGGATCTGATCGAGGACGTCTTGCGCCGCGTGATGCGCGAATCGTACGTCAGCGAGAATGATAAAGGCTTTAAAACTCTGTGTCCGCAGCTGCGGCCGATCGTCATCATCGGCGGCAACGGCCAGATGGGCCGGCTGTTCAACCGCTTGCTGACGCTGTCGGGTTATCAGGTCAGGGTATTGGATCAGGAAGATTGGCCGCAGGCGGAACAGCTGCTGGCAGACGCCGGCATGGTGATCGTCAGCGTGCCGATCCATGTGACCGAGCAGGTGATAAGCCGCCTGCCGACGCTGCCTGCCGACTGTATTCTGGTGGATTTGGCGTCGGTGAAGAACCGTCCGCTGCATGCGATGTTGGCGGCGCACAGCGGCCCTGTGGTGGGATTGCACCCGATGTTCGGCCCGGACGTGGGCAGCGTGGCGAAGCAGGTAGTGGTTTACTGCGATGGCCGCCAGCCGGAGGCTTACCAATGGTTGCTTGAGCAGCTGCAGGTGTGGGGCGCGCGGCTGCATCGCATCAGCGCGGTCGAACACGATCAGAACATGGCGTTTATTCAGGCGCTGCGGCACTTCGCCACCTTCGCCTACGGGCTGCACTTGGCGGAAGAGAACGTGCAACTGGAGCAACTGCTGGCGCTCTCTTCGCCAATCTACCGGCTGGAGCTGGCGATGGTTGGCCGCCTGTTTGCGCAGGATCCGCAACTTTACGCCGATATCATCATGTCGTCGGAAGAAAACGTGGCGCTGATTAAGCGTTACTACCAGCGCTTCGGCGAGGCGATAAAGCTGTTGGAGCATGGCGACAAACAGGCGTTTATCGACAGTTTCCGCAAGGTGGAGCACTGGTTCGGCGATTACGCCCAACGCTTCCTGGTGGAGAGCCGCACGCTGTTGCGGCAGGCTAACGACAGCCGACAGTAAAACGCGGGCGGTAAACGTAAAGGGTTCGGCTTGGCCGAACCTTTTTTTATGGTTTCAGGATGGGTTGACCGGCACCACGGTGTCGCTTGGGTAACAGCCCAGTACCTTCAGCGAGCGGGTGATTGGCGCCAGATCGCGCAGCGCTTTTTGCATCGCGTCGGCACGCAGATTGGCTTGCACATCGATATAAAACATCTCTTCCCACGGATTGCCGTTGATCGGGCGTGATTCCAGTTTGGTCATGATGATGCCGTTGTCGCGCAGAACCAGCAGCGCTTCGACCAACGCGCCGGATTGCTGGCCGGTCGCCATAATCAGCGTGGTTTTGGCCGGCACCTGTTCAGATACGTCGATCGCTTTGCGCGCCAGGACGATGAAGCGAGTGATGTTCTGCTGTTGGTTGGCGAGGTTGTGTTCCAGCACCTGCAGCCCGTACAACGCGCCGCCGGCCTCGCTGCCCAGCGCCGCCACCTTCGGCGAATTCAGCTTGGCGACTTTCTCCATCGCCGCGGCGGTGCTTTCGGTGTACTCGATTTTCCAGTGCGGGAAGCGGTTAAGGAACTGGCTGCACTGTTGGAACGGCTGCGGATGGCTGTAGACGGTTTCAATCTGGCTCAGGTCGCTATCGCCGGCCACCAGAACACAGTGGTCGATCGGGTTGGTCAGTTCGCCGACGATCGACAGGCTGGTGTGCTGCAGCAGATCGTACACCTCGTTAATCGAACCGGAACTGGTATTCTCGATCGGCAAAATTGCGTAGTCCGCCTGGCCGGTTTCCACCTGGGCGAAGATATCCTGAAACTTCTGGCAACCGCATTCGATCAGCCGATCGAAATGGCGGGCGGCATATTGGCGTGCCGCCAGATGTGAATAAGAGCCTTTCGGGCCGAGGAAGGCGATGCGTGCGGCGTGCTGGCTGACAGGGTTGAGCTGGTGCTGCAGCAGCGCCTGCTGGGTCAGGACGGAATCTTCGATAATCAGTTGGAACAGGCGGGTGACGTAGAAGCCGTCCAGGTCGTAGGGTTTGGCGGCGGCGATCAGCGCATCCAGCAGATCGCGTTCGCGCTCTTTGTCGCGGATCGGACGGTGAGAGTGCAGCTTGGTCTTGCCGACTTCGATCGCCAGTTCACGGCGTTCCGCCAGCAGGGCCAACAGTTTCAAGTCCAGTGCGCTGATGCGCTTGCGCAGCACCAATAACGGGTTGTCAGTCATAATCAGCTTCCGCCTTCAATTCTTATTCGTTGTAAAACAGCCATAAAAAAAGCCTCCTGTTTCCAGGAGGCCTTGTTGTTCGTCTTCGCATTCTTTCTTACACGACGAAACGCCTCCCAGTCAGGGGAAGGTAAAAAAGAATGCGAAGAAAAACGGTGTGCGTGGCATGGTCTACCTAAGGTTAATGCGAACAGGTTTTAAAGTAACCGCTGGCTTTTACCCCGTCAACAAAAATACCCGACAAAAAACGCGCCCTCGGGCGCGTTTGATGCGGCAACCGCAGTCGGAGGGTTATTCCTGCTCTTGCGTGACTTCCGGCACGATGTCTTTCACGCTGGCATTGCAGCGGCGCGCTTCGCCTTTGTGCTGCACCTTGTTCAGCTGGCGCTCCAGCTTGGCGATCAGCTCATTAACGGCGGTATACATGTCATCATGTTTGGCGCTGGCGACCAGCGGGCCGTTAGGCGTGGTAATGGTAGCATCGGCGACAAACCCTTGCGGTTCTTTGGATAAGACGATATGCGGGTTAATCAGCTGGGTCTGCCATTTTTCCAGTTTGGTGAGACGGTCTTCGACGTGATTGCGGATTGCGGGAGTGATATCCATTTGTTTGCTGGTAATGTTCAATGTCATATAACTTACCTCTCTGTCTTTCCGTCTTGGTGAATCCAGCATACCCCGCTTTTTGTTTAAATGCGTGATGTAAATCACGATTTTTTGTCACTTTTTGCAAAGTTAGTTCAATCTGTGATTCAGCATTTGAATTGGCTATCTAATGCTTGAGAGTTGTCGCCGGATGGCGCATTATTGATGAGTTGACCGGTGAGGAGCACTAGCTAACACCGTGTTTTTACTTGTGTATTTTTCCAGTGAAAACCAGGTCGACGCCAATGAAAACGGCAGCCGAGGCTGCCGTTTTGCTTTTCTGCCGTTGCCGACGCGCGCTTATTGCGGGTTGGCGGCGATCACTTTGGCCACTTTGTCAGCCTGGCCGTTCAGCTGCAGCTGCTTGTAGGCATTTTCCATCAGCGGCAACACGTCGTGCGTCGCTTTGGTATCCGGGAATTCACGCAACATCTGCTCGGCGCGATTAACGACCGCGACGTAAGCACCGCGTTTAGTGTAGTATTCCGCCACCGAAAGCTCATACTTGGCCAAGCGGTCTTTCAGATACACCAAACGCTTGTTGGCGTCGGTCGCGTATTGGCTGTTCGGGTATTGCTGAATCAACTGGCTGAAGTCGCGGAACGCAGCGCGAGCGTGCTGAGGATCGCGGTCAGAACGGTCAACCCCGAAGAAGCCCTGCAGCGCGCTGTCATCGAGCGCCATGTCGGTCAGACCGCGCATGTACATCACGTAATCGATGTTCGGGTGCGTCGGGTTCAGACGCATGAAGCGATCGATGGATGCCTGAGCCATCGGCAAGTCGGCGGCCTTATAGTAGGCGTAAATCAAATCCAGCTGGACCTGCTGGGAATACGGCCCGAAAGGATAGCGGTTATCTAACGCTTCGAGTTGCGTAATCGCGCCCTTGAAGTTACCGTCCTGCAGTTTTTGCTGCGCGGTAGCATAGATTTCCGAAGGTGGGTTGTCGGGAACCGCATCCTTGGATGTGGAGCAACCTGCCAGCGCCAGGCTCAACGTGGCTGCCGCCACCAGATATTTCATACGCGTCATGACGTTTTGATTATCCTCAGGGTGTTATTCCGGGAGACTGTCCGTTAAGCTCCCGACAAAGACCAGGTACAATAGCACATTATATTAAACGGCATCGCCGTGAAAACCCAACGTTAACGAAGAAGCTGCATATGGCACAACAAGTACAACTCACCGCAACGGTGGCCGAATCTCAACTCGGACAACGTTTAGATCAGGCTTTGGCCGAATTGTTCCCTGATTATTCGCGATCTCGCATAAAAGAGTGGATCCTGGGCGATCGGGTGAAGGTCAATGGCAAAACGTCAAACAAACCGAAAGAGAAGGTGCTGGGCGGAGAGACCGTCGCCATCGATGCACAGATTGAAGAAGAGGCGCGTTGGGAGCCACAGGATATCGCGCTGGATATCGTCTATGAAGACAGCGACATCCTGGTGATCAACAAACCGCGCGATTTGGTGGTGCACCCTGGCGCCGGTAACCCGGACGGCACGGTGCTCAATGCGCTGCTGTATCACTACCCGGAAATCGCCGACGTGCCGCGTGCCGGCATCGTGCACCGTCTGGACAAAGACACCACCGGCCTGATGGTGGTGGCGAAAACCGTGCCGGCCCAAACCCGGCTGGTGGAAGCGCTGCAGGCGCGTGAAATCACCCGTGAATACGAAGCGGTGGCGATCGGCACCATGACCGCCGGCGGCACGGTAGAAGAGCCTATCGCGCGTCATTCCACCAAGCGTACCCATATGGCGGTGCACCCGATGGGTAAATCGGCGGTAACGCACTACCGCATCATGGAACACTTCCGCGCGCACACCCGCCTGCGCCTGCGCCTGGAAACCGGCCGTACTCACCAGATCCGCGTGCACATGGCCTATATCAGCCATCCGTTGGTGGGCGATCCGCTGTACGGCGGTCGTCCGCGTCCGCCGAAAGGCGCTTCGGAAGCCTTCATCAATACGCTGCGCGGTTTTGACCGTCAGGCGCTGCACGCCACTATGCTGCGTTTGTATCATCCGATTAGCGGTATTCAGATGGAGTGGCATGCGCCGCTGCCGCAGGACATGGTCGATCTGATCAACGCGCTGAAGGCGGACACCGAAGAATTCAAAGATCAGATGGACTGGTAATGAGCTCGCTCATTCTGCCTGACTGGCCGTTGCCTGCCGGCGTTAAGGCCTGCAGCACCACGCGTCGCGGCGGCGTCAGCCTGCCGCCTTATGACTCGCTGAACCTCGGCGCTCACGTCGGTGACGAGGAGCAAACGGTGAAGCGCAATCGGGAACGATTGGTTATCGCCGCCGGCTTGCCGCAGATGCCGGTGTGGCTCGAGCAGGTGCACGGCACTCGCGTGGTGACGTTGACGGGACAAGCGCCCGCCGATCTGCGGGCGGATGCGGTGTACAGCAACGTGCCGGGGCAGGTGTGTGCCGTGATGACGGCGGATTGTCTGCCGGTGCTGTTCTGCTCGCAGCACGGCGACGAAGTGGCCGCCGCTCACGCCGGCTGGCGTGGGCTATGCCACGGAGTGCTGGAGCAAACCGTGGCGGCGTTCAGCGCCGCGCCGGGCCAAATTAGCGCCTGGCTGGGGCCGGCGATCGGCCCGCAGCAGTTTGAGGTCGGGCCGGAGGTGCGCGCCGCTTTCATGGCGGAAGACGCTGAGGCCGCAGCGGCATTTGCCCCGCACGGCGATAAGTTTTTGGCTAATATCTACTTGCTGGCTCGCCAACGCTTGTTGCGTGCGGGCGTTCAGGCCATCTACGGCGGCGACCGCTGTACGGTTAACGAAATGAGCCATTTTTTCTCCTATCGGCGCGACGGAATAACCGGACGTCTGGCAAGTTTAATCTGGCTGATATAACCTATTGAATTAGGACGATCCAACGACGCATGGCGTTGTACCGAAAATTTAGCGTCGAGATAACCTTGAAAATTTGAGGGATGACCTCATTTAATCTCCAGTAGCAATTTCGA
Organism: Serratia sp. 22278; assembly: GCF_052045405.1. Taxonomy (NCBI): domain Bacteria; kingdom Pseudomonadati; phylum Pseudomonadota; class Gammaproteobacteria; order Enterobacterales; family Yersiniaceae; genus Serratia; species Serratia sp. 22278. The sequence continues at coordinate 274,105 of NZ_JBQEOW010000007.1, forward strand.
CCCATCTTGGAGGTGTTATGCGTCTGGATCGTCTTACCAACAAATTCCAGCTTGCCCTCGCCGATGCCCAGTCACTAGCCCTTGGGCACGACAACCAGTTTATTGAACCGCTACATCTGATGAGCGCCCTGCTCAATCAGGAAGGGGGCACGGTTCGTCCACTATTAACTTCCGCAGGTATCGATGCCGGGCGCGTGCGCACCGAGATCGAACAGGCGCTGTCCCGTTTACCGCAGGTAGAAGGCACCGGTGGCGACGTTCAACCATCCCATGAGCTGGTGCGCGTTCTGAACCTGTGCGACAAGCTGGCGCAGAAGCGCGCGGACAAATTCATTTCTTCCGAGCTGTTTGTGCTTGCGGTGCTGGAAGACCGCGGCTCGTTGACCGACTTGTTGAAAGCGGCCGGCGCGACGGCCGACAAAATCAGCAAAGCCATTGAACAAATGAGAGGCGGTGACAGCGTGGAAGACCAAGGCGCCGAAGACCAACGGCAGGCATTGAAGAAATACACGATCGATCTGACCGAACGCGCCGAGCAGGGCAAGCTTGACCCGGTGATCGGCCGTGACGAAGAGATCCGTCGTACCATTCAGGTGCTGCAACGCCGCACCAAAAACAACCCGGTGCTGATCGGCGAACCTGGCGTAGGTAAAACCGCCATCGTCGAAGGCCTGGCGCAGCGCATCATCAACGGCGAAGTGCCGGAAGGGCTGAAGCACAAGCGCGTATTGTCCCTCGATATGGGCGCTTTGATCGCCGGCGCCAAATACCGCGGCGAGTTTGAAGAGCGTCTGAAAGGCGTGCTCAACGATCTGGCCAAGCAGGAAGGCAGCGTTATCCTGTTTATCGACGAACTGCACACCATGGTCGGCGCCGGTAAGGCGGATGGCGCGATGGATGCGGGTAATATGCTCAAGCCGGCGCTGGCGCGCGGCGAGCTGCACTGCGTCGGTGCCACCACGCTGGATGAGTATCGTCAATATATAGAGAAGGATGCGGCGCTCGAGCGTCGTTTCCAGAAAGTGTATGTGGCGGAGCCGAGCGTGGAAGACACTATCGCTATTCTGCGCGGCCTGAAAGAGCGTTACGAACTGCACCACCACGTGCAGATCACCGATCCGGCCATCGTGGCGGCGGCAACGCTTTCGCACCGTTATATCGCCGATCGTCAATTGCCGGACAAGGCTATCGACCTGATCGACGAAGCGGCGTCCAGCATTCGCATGCAGATGGACTCCAAGCCTGAGTCGCTCGATCGGCTTGAGCGCCGCATCATTCAGTTGAAGCTGGAACAGCAGGCGCTGAATAAAGAGTCGGACGACGCCAGTAAGAAACGCCTGGATATGCTCAGCGATGAGCTGGGGCAGAAAGAACGCGAATATTCGGAGCTGGAAGAAGAGTGGAAAGCGGAAAAAGCGTCGCTCTCCGGTACTCAGAACATCAAGGCGGAACTCGAGCAGGCCAAAATCACCCTGGAGCAGGCGCGCCGCGTCGGCGATCTGGGGCGGATGTCGGAACTGCAGTACGGCAAGATCCCTGAGCTGGAGAAACAGCTCGCCGCCGCCACGCAGGCCGAAGGCAAGAGCATGAAGCTGCTGCGCAACCGGGTGACCGATGCGGAGATTGCTGAAGTGCTGGCGCGCGCCACAGGGATCCCGGTGGCCAGAATGCTGGAAGGCGAGCGCGACAAGCTGCTGCGTCTGGAGCAAGAGCTGCATTCGCGAGTGATTGGCCAGGACGAAGCGGTCAGCGCGGTCTCTAACGCTATCCGCCGCAGCCGCGCCGGGTTGTCCGATCCTAACCGGCCGATCGGTTCGTTCCTGTTCCTTGGCCCGACCGGGGTGGGGAAAACCGAGCTCTGCAAGGCACTGGCTTCGTTCCTGTTCGACAGCGACGACGCCATGGTGCGTATCGACATGTCCGAGTTTATGGAGAAGCACTCCGTCTCTCGTCTGGTCGGCGCGCCTCCGGGTTATGTCGGCTATGAAGAGGGCGGCTACCTGACGGAAGCCGTGCGCCGCCGGCCTTACTCGGTGATCCTGCTGGATGAAGTCGAGAAAGCGCACCCGGACGTATTCAATATTCTGTTGCAGGTGTTGGATGACGGCCGCCTGACCGATGGCCAGGGCCGCACCGTCGATTTCCGCAATACTGTGGTGATCATGACGTCCAACCTGGGGTCGGATCTGATCCAGGAGCATTTCGGTCAGATGAACTACGCTCAGATGAAAGAGTCGGTGATGGAGATGGTGAGTCACCACTTCCGTCCGGAGTTCATCAACCGTATCGACGAAGTGGTGGTGTTCCATCCGCTGGGCGAGAAACACATTGCTGCAATCGCCAAGATTCAGCTGTCGCGTCTGTACAAGCGTTTGGAAGAGCGCGGTTACGAAGTGACCATGACCGAACCGGCCCTGGCACTGTTGAGCAAAACCGGTTACGACCCTGTGTATGGTGCGCGTCCGTTGAAACGTGCTATTCAGCAGGAGATCGAGAACCCGCTGGCGCAGCAAATCCTGTCTGGCAAGCTGATCCCCGGCAAGCTGGTAACGCTGGATGTGGAAAACGACCATATCGTTGCACGCCAATAACGACAGTTAAGCCTATTAAAGAAAGGGAGCGGGTGACCGCTCCCTTTTCTTTATCTTCGTTTGCTCCTGTTTGCAGGGTTTGCCGCTATTACTGCGCTAAAACCGGTGTTTTTTGACTAATAAACATCCTAAAAAGGTATTTCTGGTGATTATTTGAACGCTTGAAAAGTTTTTTGCAATTAGGGGTTGCGGCCTGCCGAGAACTCCCTATAATGCGCCTCCACTGACCGGGAAC
>NZ_JBQEOW010000008.1:0-238526 GCF_052045405.1 Serratia sp. 22278
TCAGAAGTGAAACGCCGTAGCGCCGATGGTAGTGTGGGGTCTCCCCATGCGAGAGTAGGACACTGCCAGGCATCAAACAAAGCCGAAAGCCCTGAACTGACGTTCAGGGCTTTTTGCTATGCGTAAAAAGGAAAATCCCCGTTGTAATCCGCTTCAACTTTCATCGTACTGTTTAATATTCATCACAAAACCAACGCATTGTTTCTCTGAATGGCAGATATTCTTCGTCCGCTATTAAGTTTGGCTGTTAACTTATAAATAACAATAAAGTAACAACCAGGGCGGCAGGACGCCGAATTTCATCATTGCTATGGCTCGGAGAAAATATCATGACAGAAACAACCTCGGCTCTTGGGGATGAGCACGGCGTCGAACAGGGGGCGCTGGATAACAAGAAACGCATTTTCGCTATCGTCGGGGCTTCATCAGGCAATCTGGTGGAGTGGTTTGATTTTTACGTTTACTCCTTCTGTTCCATTTATTTTGCCGCCTCGTTCTTTCCAGCGGGCAACAGCACCACGCAGCTGCTGCAAACCGCCGGTGTTTTCGCCGCCGGCTTCTTTATGCGACCTATCGGCGGTTGGCTGTTCGGCTATATTGCCGACAAGCATGGCCGAAAAAACTCAATGCTGCTTTCAGTCTGCATGATGTGCGCCGGATCGCTGGTGATCGCCTGCCTGCCGACGTATGAATCGATCGGCAGTTGGGCCCCGGCGCTGCTGCTGATCGCTCGGTTGTTCCAGGGGTTGTCGGTGGGCGGCGAGTATGGCACCAGCGCCACCTATATGAGCGAGGTGGCAATCAAGGGGCGGCGTGGCTTCTACGCATCGTTCCAGTACGTGACGCTGATTGGCGGGCAACTGTTGGCGCTGCTGGTCTTGGTGATCTTGCAGCAGATATTGCCCGCCGAAGAGCTGAAAGCCTGGGGATGGCGTATTCCGTTTGCCTTGGGGGCCGTGTTGGCGGTGGTGGCGCTGTACCTGCGCCGCTCGCTGAATGAAACCTCCGATGCGAAGACGCGTAACCACAAAGATGCCGGTTCGCTGACGGGGCTGTGGAAAAATCGCAAGGCGTTCCTGATGGTGCTGGGCTTTACCGCCGCCGGTTCACTGACCTTCTACACCTTCACCACCTACATGCAGAAATACCTGGTGAACACCGCCGGTATGGACGCCAAGCTGGCCAGCGCCATCATGACCGTTGCGCTATTCGTCTTTATGCTGCTGCAGCCGGCGGTAGGCGCGTTTTCGGACAAAATCGGCCGTCGCAGCTCGATGCTGATCTTCTCAGCCTTCGCCACGGTGTTGACGGTGCCGATCCTGTTTGCCTTGAAAGAGGTGACCAACCCCTTTATGGCGTTCGGTCTGATCGTGTTGGCGTTGTTCGTTGTCAGCTTTTACACCGCGATCAGCGGGCTGCTTAAAGCCGAGATGTTCCCGCCGGAGGTACGCGCGTTAGGGGTAGGCTTGTCTTATGCGGTGGCGAATGCTCTGTTCGGCGGTTCGGCGGAATATGTCGCGTTGTCGCTTAAATCATTCGGCGTGGAGAATGCCTTCTTCTGGTACGTTTCCGGCATGTGCCTGCTGGCGTTGCTGGTTTCGCTTCGGTTGCATCGCAAAGGGAAGGAGATACAGCTGTAATAAAAACCCCGGCCTTGGCCGGGGTCAGAGTATCGCTTACAGGATACGGCTAATCAGCCGATCGATGCGGATACGCCGCAGACGGCGAATCAGCTTGCGCACCTTGATCGGATACTGCTGAATGCTTTGCAGCTCCTGATAGTGGCCGACCACGGTGGTGTGGGTGCGGATGCACGCCAGCTCTTTTTGCCGCTGTTCGCGCATCTCTTGTTTGGGATCGTGGATCAGAATGGCATTTTCCAGATCCAGCCGCCAGGCGCGCGGGTTGAGATTATTGCCGGTAATCAGCTGCCACTCTTCGTCTACCCACATGCCTTTCAGGTGATAGCTGTTATCGCCATCCTTCCACAGACGCACGATCAACTGCCCGGTATCGATATAACGCTGCAAGCGGCTCAGGAAGCGGCGCAGGTTGATCTCGTACAGGTAGGGCAGCGCGCCGATGATTTTGAACGGCTGGTCTTCCGGAATATAGAAATCGTTGGCGGTCTTGTCGCCGACAATGATCTCCACCTGTTTGCCCTGGCGCAGCAGATAAATGATGTTGCGCACCAGCAGCGCCGGCAGGTTGAAGTAGGGGGTACAGAGCGTCAGTTTCTGGTCGGCGCACGACATCAGGTGATGAATGGTTTTATTCAGCACGCTTTGCTTGCCAAGCCCAACCAGCGGCGTCACCGCCAGCTCATCGTTGCCGGCCTTGCCGCGGAAGTGGTAACCGGCGCGGCGCAGGGCGAAACGGAACAGACGGGTCTCGTTTTTGATCTCCGGGCTTTTCGGCCGATCGCTGCGATCGAGGCGCTGTACGGCGCCGGCGGTGAGCAGATGCTGCTTGATGTAATCGATCAAGGTATCGGCCAGCACGCCGTTGGTGATCAGCTGATAGCGATCGTAACGGTATTTCTCATGCTGATGCAGATAAACGTCGTTGATGCTGGCGCCGCTGTAGATCGCGGTATCGTCGACCACAAAGCCTTTCAGGTGCAGTACGCCTAACGCTTCGCGGGTATTGACCGGCACGCCGTAGATCGGCACCGACTGTTCCGGATGTTGGCTGGCCATGGCGCAGTACCAGTCGGCGTTGGTATTGGCGGCGGCGGCGCCGATGCGCCCACGCTGTGCGCGGTGCCAGTCGACCAGTACGCAGATTTCCAGCTCGGGCCGCCGCTGTTTGGCTTGATACAGCGCGTTGAGGATCTCGCGCCCGGCGTCGTCATGCTCCAGATACAGGGCCACCAGATAGATGCGTTGGGTGGCGTTGGCGATGGCGCTCAGCAGCGTGGTGCGAAAATCGGACGGCGCGTACAACGTACGAACATCAGCAACCGTCTGGGGGAGTTTGGGCAGTTGTGCAAGGTGTTGTTGATGTTTGCTACGTTTAAATTTTGACAACATCACAGTGCGTTTCTTCTCTCATGATTGATGGCCAGAACGCCACAGGCATAAAAACAATAAACCGAATAATCGGGCGATAATACCATTAGTTGCCCCGATTGTGCGTATGTTTTGGCGTTAAGTGATGGATTCGTAGCGCATTGCGACGCAGGTCACTGCGCGTCGGCGGCCTGCAGCGGCAGCGTCAGATTGACGATGCCGTCCTCAAGCTGCACCTCAATGCCAAAGCCCAGCCGCTGCGCCAGTGCGATCATGCCGCGGTTATTCGGCATGGTGATGCCGCTCAGACGGGTCAGGCCATGAGCGCGCGCATAGGCGATCATTTTCTCCAGCAACTGACGGCCCAGGCCCAGTCCTTTGAGGTCGGAACGCACCAGCACGGCGAATTCGGCGTCGGTGTTGTCCGGATCGGACAGCGCGCGGGTCACGCCGATGATCTCGTCTGCGCGCACCGCCACAAAGGCCATTTCTCGATCGTAGTCGATCTGCGTCATGTTGGCCAAATCGTCATGGGTAAACTCATTGATCTCGCTGAAGTAGCGATAATAGAGGTCTTCCTTGGTCACCCGATCGATGAAATGCTTCAGCGCCGGCTCGTCTTCCGGCAGGATCGGGCGGAACAGGCATTGGCTGCCGTCTTTCAACGCGATGGTCTCTTCCAGCTCATGCGGATAAGGGCGGATCGCCAGCCGCGCCTGCGGATCGCCGCTGAACGGCGCGAGCTGCATCGAAACGTCCAGCAGAGTGAATTCGCTGCCGGAGGCCAACACCGGGTGAATATCCAGCCGGGCGATCTCCGGGCAGTCGAGGATCAGGTTGGAGACCTGCACCAGCAAGCGGCTTAGTCCAGGGATATCTAAAGGCCGCAGCGCGCTGCGCCCGCGGATCTTGCCGCCTTTCACCGCCTGCAGCACCAGATAACGCGCCAGCGCCATGTTCAGCGGCGGCAGCGCGACCGCCACCTGATTTTCCTGGCGCCATTCCACACCGCCTTCACCCAGCATGATCAGCGGGCCGAAAATCGCATCCTGCTCCACCGCGATGCGCAGCTCCTGGGCGCCGGCGCGGTTGGCCATGCTCTGCACCAGCAAGCCGTGGATGCGCGCCTGAGGGTAGGTGCGCTTCACGCGGTCGAGGATCGCCTCCGCCGCGCGCTGCACTTCGGTCGCGGTGCGCAGGTAGAGCATGACGCCCTGAACTTCTGACTTGTGCGGGATATCTGGCGAACGGAGCTTCAGCGCTACCGGGTAGCCGATCTGTTCGGCGATATGTACCGCTTCGGCGCTGTCTTCGGCGATCCAGGTCGGCAGGGTGCTCAGGTCATAAGCCTGCAGAATGGATTGCACCTCGTGGGTATCCAACTGGGTGGCGCCTTCGGCCAGCGCCTGATGGATCAGGCGGTGAGCGTCGGCGGTATTGGCGGTCAGGCCGACCGGCAGCGCCGGGGTCTCTTTCAGCTGCTTCTGGTTGCGGCGGTATTCCACCATATGCATAAAAGCGGTCACAGCGCCTTCCGGCGTGCGGTAGGTGGGTATGGCGGCCTCGGTAAACAGCCGGCGCGCCTCTTGAGAAGAGTATTCGCCGCACCAGTTGGTCAGCAAGGTGATGCGTTTGCCGCGCGCATGCCGGTGCAGCGCGTCGATCAGCCGCTGCGCCGTGGCGGTGCCCGGCGCCGCCGCGCTCGGCGCATGGATCAGCAGCAGCGCGTCATAGTCGTGGCTGTCGAGCAGCGCTTCGAGAGCCGCCAGGTAGCGCTGCGGCGTGGCGTCGTCGCGCAGATCGAGCGGGTTGCCGGCGCGAATGAAATCCGGCAGCGCATCGCTCAGCTTCGCCAGGCTCTCATCGTTCAGCGTTGCCAGCTTGCCGTTGCGCCCGAGCAGCTCGTCCAGCGCCATTGCCGCCGGCGCCGCCCCGTTGCTGACGATCATCAGCCGCTCGCCGCGCAGCGGATGCATATGGCTGAGGGTTTCCACCGCGGAGAACAGCTCATGGGTATCCTGCACGCGCAGCAGGCCGGCTCGCTGGATGGCGGCGTCGTAGGCGGCGTCCAGCCCCTGCTGGCTGTTGAGCAGTAATTGCGCCTGTTGGCTGCGGCCGCTTTTGATCACCAGAATGGGCTTGTTGCGTGAGGCGCTGCGCGAGGCGGAGAGAAAGCGCCGTGCGTCGCTGATGTTTTCCAGATACAGCAGGATGGCGCTGGTTTTGCTGTCGCGCGCCAAAAAGTCGAGCAGGTCGTCGACGTCGATATCCAGGCTGTCGCCCAGCGCGATGAAGTAAGAGAAGCCGACTTCGCGCTGCTGCGCCCAGTCGAGAATGGTGTTGGCGACGGCGGCGGACTGCGAGATAAACGCCAGCTTGCCTTTTTGGATCGGCACCGGCGAGAAGCTGGCGTTGATACCTTGCCACGGCGCCAGTAATCCCAGGCTGTTGGGGCCCAACAGCCGCATGGCGTAGCGCTGCGTGCAGGCTTTCAGCTCGGCGAACTGTTCTGGCGGTGAAGAGAGCACGATGGCGGTTTTGCAGCCGCGCTGCCCCAGCGCGTCGAGCAGCGCCAGATTGCGCTTGGCGTGAGTGCAGATGATCGCCAGATCCGGCGTCAACGGCAGGCTGGCGACGTCGGGGTAGGCCATGACGCCGCATACCGCCTTGTAGCGCGGCGTCACCGGCAAGATGGGGCCGCCGAAACCGCCGGCCAGCAGGTTGCTCATCATCAGGTTGCCGGCGCGGCCCGGCTGCTGCGAAGCGCCCAGAACGGCGATCGATTTGGGACGTAGTAGCGCTTCTAACCCTCGCTGGCTCATGCACGGCTCCTTTTGGCAACGTTACGCCTGATTTTAGGCGCTTTATGGCTGCATTGCTGTGACCGATGCCTCCGGCCGGGTCGGTTTTCCCGCCAGATACTGTTGGCGGAAATAGCGAAAATGCTGATTCAACCCTTCGGCGGCCGGCAGATCGCCCGCCTGTTGCAGCAGGGCGGCGGCCACTTCCGCCGTGCAGTGTTGCTCGGCGCGGCTGGCTTCGCGCAGTTGGTAGTCCGATGCGGCGTCGACGTTGAGGGAAAACACCGGGAATTGATTGAGATACGGGCTTTTACGGAACATTTTGCGCGCCTCCGCCCAGGTGCCGTCCAGCATGATGAACAGCGGCGGTTTGCCGCCGACGGGCAGCGCGCTGAACACCGGCCGTTCGGCGTCGGCGTAGGACGCGGGGAACACCACATAAGGCTGCCGGGTGGGATCGTTGATGGCCGCCAGCAGGGCGGGCTCGACCTCGGTACGCGACCAGAGGAACGCCTGGGTGTCCGGCAGGATATCGGCGATCAGGCGGCCGGTGTTGCTGGGCTTGAGCGGCTCGGCGCCGAACATGATCAGGCAGAAACGGCTGCCGGCCTGCTGTGGGCGAATGGTGTCGCACAGGCAGTTTTTATGCGGCAGCAGGCAACCCTGACAACGCGCCACCCGGCAACCGCGCGCCAAAAAAGGGCGGGTGGCGCGGTCTAAACGGAATTGGCGCAGGCGAAGTACGGCGTTGTCGGTCATAACGATCCTGGGGAAAAACCGCTATTGTAACGCAGAAAAAAGCCCGCCGGGAGGGGCGGGCTCGATCGGGGCGCGTTCGCGCGCAATGGCGGGATACGGCCTATACTTGCCGAATCACACTAACTCGTTGAGCCAGTTGTCAAACGGCGCTTTCGGCATCGCGCCGTTGAGCATGTCGACCATTTTGCCCTGACGGAACACCATGATGGTCGGGATGCTGCGGATGCGGAAACGGGCGCTCAGCTCCGGCTCGGCTTCGGTGTTCACTTTCACGAAGCGCACTTTGCCGGCGCGCTCTTCGGCCACGTCTTCAAAGATCGGTGCAAAGCTGCGGCACGGGCCGCACCACGGCGCCCAGAAATCGACCACGACCGGCAGATCGTCCTGCAGCAACTGGTCCAGCGTGGCGGCGGTGGCGTTGATCACTTCACCGTCGAAGAGCTCATGGCCGCAGCGGCCGCATTTCGCGTTGTCCGCCAGACGTTCTTCCGGCACGCGGTTGGTGGCATTGCAAGCTGCACAAACTGTATTCATGTTGACCTCGGGTACAGAGAAAGCATGGTCCCCGCAACGCGGTTGCGGAGATGTTTCTTTAATGCTGACAATTATCGGCAAAACCCGGCGCGTGAACAATGAGGTTTGTTCAATGGATGTGATAGTTGGGAGCTTTTAGCGCAAGTTGGTGGCTTCGTGCACCAACATCAGGTAATCTTCGCGCCCTGCGCGTTGGTGGAGAAGACAATGAACGATTCATTTAGTGGCAAGAACGGTAAAGTCAAAGTGATGTACGTCCGCAGTGACGACGACAACGGCGACGACCGTAACAAGAATAAACGTCCGGCCGGCAAAGGCCGTCCGGCTGACGGTGCGCGATCGGGCCGCACCGGTCAAGACAAGGCGCGCGGCGGCAACGATCGCCGCGGCGCCGACTCCCGCCGCAGTGAAAGCGATCGTCCTCGCCGTCCGGCGCGCTCTGAAGATCGCGGTGGCAATGAGTCGCCGTGGAGAACCGTCTCGCGCGCGCCGAATGAAGAGCCGGCGTTCGATCATGGCGGCATCAGCGGCAAAAGCTTCATCGATCCTGAGCAACTGCGCCGCCAGCGCGCGGAAGAAACCCGCGTTTACGGTGAAAACGCCTGTCAGGCGCTGTTCGCCAGCCGTCCGGAAGCGATTGTGCGCGCCTGGTTCGTGCAGTCGGTCACCCCGCGCTTCCGCGAAGCGCTGCGCTGGATGGCGGCTAACCGCAAAGCTTACCACGTGGTGGATGAAGAAGAACTGGCCAAGGCTTCCGGCACCGAGCACCACGGCGGCGTTTGCTTCCTGATCAAAAAACGTCAGGGCCTGGATGCGCAGACCTACCTGAAAACCGCACCGGCGACCGACTGCGTGCTGGCGCTGGAGGAAGTGGGCAACCCGCACAACCTGGGCGCCATCGTCCGTTCGTGCGCCCACTTCGGCGTCAACGGCGTGCTGCTGCAGGATCCGGCGCTGCTGGAATCCGGCGCGGCGGTGCGCACCGCAGAAGGCGGGGCGGAGCATATCAAGGCGATCAACGCTGACGATTTCCTGTCGGTGCTGGATACCTTCCGCAAGGCGGGTTACACCATCGTCACGACCTCGAGCCACAAAGGCACCGCGCTGGCGCAGGCCAAGCTGCCGGCCAAGATGGTGCTGGTGCTGGGGCAGGAACGCGACGGTCTGAGCGACAGCGCCTGGCAGCAGGGTGACATGAACGTGTCTATCGGCGGCACCGGCAAGGTGGAAAGCCTGAACGTTTCCGTGGCGACCGGCATTCTGCTGGCGGACTGGTGGCGTCAGAATCAGGCGTAATTTTCTACGTCGGATAAAAAAAACGGGCGCCCCAGGGCGCCCGTTTCGTTTATTGCAGCTTAGTGCGCGCCGCCGCCCCCACCGCCGCCGGAGCTGAACGGCGGTTTCGCCACCCACACCAGCACCAGCAGCACCAGGAACACCCCGGCCGACAGCCAGAAGATTTCGTTGGCGGAGATGATCAGGCCCTGCGCGGTGATCTCGTTGGCGATGTACGCCGACGCCTGCTGCTTGCTCATGCCTAGCTGCTCCAGCTGGTGGTACATCTCCTGCGACTGCGGGTTGTACGGGTTGACGAACTCCGTCAGCTGCGAATGGTGCTGCGATTCGCGCTGCGTCCACAGGGTGGTGGTGATCGAGGTACCGATCGAACCCGCCAGCGTTCGCGTGAAGTTCGACAGGCTCGATGCCGCCGCCATACGCTCCGGCGGCAGGCCGGACAGCGTGATGGTGGTCAACGGCATGAAGAAGCAGGCGATGGCGAAGCCCTGGACGAACTGCGGCCAGGCGGAAGCGCCGAAGTCCATGCCCGGTTCAAACGTATAGGCGCGCCAGTAGAAGCACACGGCATACATGATGAAGCTGAAGGTCACCAGCCGGCGCATGTCGAGCCGGTTGCCGAACTTGCCGATGATCGGCGACAGCAGCACCGGGATCAGCCCGACCGGCGCCGACGCCAGCCCCGCCCAGGTGGCGGTATAGCCGTACACCTCTTGCAACAGCTGCGGCAACAGCACGATGGCGCCGAAGTACAGCATGTACGCCAGGCTGATGCACAGGCAGCCGATGGTGAAGTTGCGCGATTTGAACAGCGACAGATCCACCACCGGATGGTCGTCCGTCAGCTCCCAAACCACCAGGAACAACAGCGCCACCACCGCCACGACGGTCAGGGTGATGATCTCGGTCGAGTTGAACCAGTCCAGCTCCTTGCCCTGATCGAGCATCACCTGCAGCGAACCGATGCCGACGATCAGCAGCACCAGTCCAACCGTGTCGATCGGTTTGATCTCGGTTTTGGTTTCTCGCCCCTTCAGCGTCGCCATCGCCGCCATGATAACGAAGGCGCCGATCGGGATGTTGATGAAGAAGATCCAACCCCAATGGTAGTTGTCGCTGATGTAACCGCCGAGGATCGGCCCGAAGATCGGCGCGACGATAACGGTCATCGACCAGAGCGCCAGGGCCATCGCTCGCTTGGCGGGCGGGTAGTTATTCAGCAACAGGCTCTGCGACAGCGGGATCAGCGGGCCGGCCACCACGCCCTGGATCACGCGGAAGAAGATCAGCATGCCGAGGCTGTTGGAGATGCCGCACAGCCAGGAAGCGAGGACGAACAGCGCGGTGGACCAGAGGAACAGCCGCACTTCGCCGATGCGCTTCGCCAGCCAGCCGGTGATCGGGATCGAGATGGCGTTCGCCACGCCGAACGAGGTGATCACCCAGGTCCCCTGCGAGTTGGAAGACCCGAGGTTACCGGCAATGGTGGGGATCGCCACGTTGGCGATGGTGGAGTCCAGCACCTGCATGAAGGTCGCCATGGCGAGCGCGACCGTCATCCAGGCAAGCTGGGCGCCTTCAAGCGGTTTCTGTGGCAAGATGGCCTCCCGCGCGCTTAGCCGGCGTTCGCATGGATCACGTCGGCGATCAGCTGGTTAACCGGCGCCAGATTCAACGCCAGCGCGTCGCTCTGGTACAGCGGTTTGTCGCGCACCACGTCAGACAACACGCGGCCGTCCAGATTGGCGGTGTCGACGGTCACCAGCGTCGAAAGACCGATGCGCAGCGGATGATCGGCCACCTGCTTGGCGTCGAGCTCAATACGCACCGGCAGACGTTGCACCACCTTGATCCAGTTACCGGTGGCGTTCTGGGCCGGCAGCAGCGAGAAGGCGCTGCCGGTGCCCATGTCGATACCGACCACTTTGCCTTGATACACCACGTCGTCGCCGTAGACGTCGCTGACCACCGTCGCCGGCTGGCCGATGCGCATGTTGGCGATCTGGGTTTCCTTGAAGTTGGCGTCAACCCAGATGTGATCGGCCGGCACCACCGCCATCAGCGGCGAACCGGCGGCGATCTGCGCGCCGACCTGCACGCTGCGGCGCGAGACATAGCCGGTAATCGGGCTGATCACTTTGGTACGCTGCAGCGCCAGCCAGGCGTCGCGCATCTGCGCGGCGGCCTGTTGGATCGCCGGCTGCTGTTCCAGCGGGGTGTTCAGCACCATCGCCTGGTTGGCGTTGTATTGCTGTACCGCCACTTCCAGCGCGGCTTTGGCGCTGTCGACCGCATCGCGAGCGTGTTGCAGCTCTTCGCGGCCGATGGCGTCAACGCTGCCCAGCACTACGCGGCGTTTCAGATCGTTCTCGGCCTTGCTCAGATCGGTCTTGCGCAGGGCGATGTTGGCCTGATACTGCTTGCTGTTGATGATCAGCTGGTGGGTCTGACGCACGCTGTTGGCCAGGCCGGTTTTGGCGCGTTCAAACGCCTGCTCGGCATCGGTCGGATCGAGCGTCAGCAGCACGTCGCCCTGCTTGACGTAGTCGGTGTTGTCGAAGTTGACGCTGTTCACGCTGCCGGACACCTGGGCCATGATCTGCACCTGGTTGCCGGAGACGTAGGCGTCGTCGGTTTCCTGGTGATGACGCAGCACCAGGAACCAATACACTAAATAAGCCACCCCTATAACAATGAAAATAACCGTCAGCAACAGCAGCCAAAATTTGCGCTGCTTCTTTTTGCCGCTCGGCTGCTGCGGGTTTTGGGTTTCCGCGCTTGCGCTCATGGTGTTCTCCAAGCCTTATATTATTATGCTTTCGAATCCGCTGCGGCCGGGGCCTGATAGCCACCGCCCAACGCGCGGATCAGTCCTATCTTCGCCTGCAGTAAATTGCTGCTGGCATTCAACTCCGCCTGTTGCTGCTGCAATAGCTGCGTCTGGCTGGTCAACAGATCGTCGCGCCCGATAATCCCTGCCTGGTAACGGGCGTTGGCGACCTGATACACCTGTTGCATCGACTGGGCCGCGGACGCCGCCTGCAGTTGCTGCTGCGCAGAACTCTGCTGGATGGTGATGGCGTCGGCGGTTTCCTGTACCGCATTCAGGATGGTTTGGTTGTAGGATTCCACCGCTTCGTCATACAGCGCGGATTCCTCGCCCAGCTTGCTGCGCAGGGCCCCGGCGTGGAAGATCGGCAGCGAGATCGCCGGCATCACGTTCCAGGCCTGGCTGGCCGCTTCAAACAGATTCGGGCTGGTGCCACTGGTATTGGTGGTCATCAGGCCGGCGAAGGCTGAAATGGTCAGGCTGGGATAAAACTCTTTACGCGCGGCGCTGACGCGCTGGCTGTAAGATTCCACCAGCTGGCGTTGCGCGGCGATGTCCGGACGTTTACCCAGCAGATCCGCCGTCAGCTCGCCCTGCGGCGCCATCAGGTTGTCTGCGGGCAACGGCACCTGACGCAGGTGCTGCATGGCGTTCGGCCCCTGGCCCGCCAACGCGGCAAGCTGGTGTCTGAGCTGTTCGATTTGCGACTGCAGCTGCAGGATCTGCTGCTTGGCGACGTCGGACTGCGCCTGGGTCTGTTGCGGCACATCGACGCCGGTCAGCCCGGCCTGATAGCGCTGTTGGCGCAGCGCGGTCAGGCGCTCATTGTTGTTTACTTCCTGCTGCAGCAGCTTCTCGAGCGCCAGATTGCTCTGCAGCTGGTAGTAGGCGGACGCCACCGAGCTGGTCAGCGTCAGCGCCGCCTGTTCCTGCTCGGCGCGCGCGGCGTTGACCTGCGCCTTGGCGGCGTTCACCTGGTTGCGGTATTTGCCCCACCAGTCGAACTCGTACGCCAGGTTCAACCCCAGCGAGTTGGAGCTTTCGTAGATCGGCTTATGCGGATACCCCAGCCCCATATTGACGTTTTGCGGCACGCGCTGGCGCTGGGTGCTGGCGTTCAGATCCAGGTTCGGCCCGTTGGCGGCGCTGGCTTCACCCACCACGCTCTGTGCTTCGCGCACGCGGGCGGCGGCTTGACGCAGGGTCGGCGAGCTTTGCAGCGTCTGCGTCATCAGGGTATCCAACTGCGGATCCTTGAGGGCGCGCCACCACTGCGGGCTGACGGCCAGCGAACTGACTTTCGGCTGAGCCAACTGCAGGCTCTGCGGATCCATCAGCGTGGATTGCGGGGCAATATTATCGGTCGAAGCACACCCGGCCAGCAGTAACACGGCGAACAGCGGGGTGAATCTCCAGTGAAATGGGGATCGCATAAGTAGGTACCTGAACAGAAATTGTGAATTAGGGTAACTGTTCTGTGATTTCCATTTGATCCAGACGTGCCAGCAATTTGCGCGTCAGCTGTTCCAGCTGTTTTTGCTCATCGTCGGTCAATGTGGACCACAGGAAATGCAGACATTGATGCTGCGGCGGCAGCAGTTGACTGAGAAATTCTTCCCCCTGCGGCGTCAGGTGCAGATGCAGGCAGCGGCGATCGTTGTCGCTTTCCCGGCGCTCGATCCAGCCGCGTTTTTCCAGCTCGTCGGCTATGCGGGTCGCATTGGTGCGCGAGGAGCCTAAGGCAGAGCTTAGCTCAGAAGGTTGGATGCTGTGGCTTTCCTGCGCATCCAGGGTAATCAGCGCCATAAACAGTGTTTCGTTAATCCCCTGCGCTTTGAGCATCTTATTGCGGTTTTCCAGCAGCTTGCCTTGCATGTGCATGCACAGGCGGGTCAGCAGGATTTCCTGATAAGGGAAATCTTTCTGCCGCGTGGCGCGGAAATTCAGCATTTGTTCTATAGGGGCAAACGAGCTTTCCATAATTTAGGGCCTCATTAATTTCGTTCGAGATAGTAACGACGGTGACAAATAATGTAAATGTTCAGCCGTGCGGATAATTTAGCAATTCGTGTCATTTGTCAGTGTTTGTAAAGATGTGGCGCCTGAAAACGCCAGTGTGAAGCCAAACGATCGGGAGCGGCGTCAGCCCGCGCCGAAAATCATTAACAGCTTTAATGTGATGCCAAAGGCCGTTGCGCCGAGCAGCGTCGACAGAATGATGCTTTTGCTGCGGTAGAAGCACAGCGCCAGCGCGGCGAACCCCACCAACGTCGGCAGCAGCTTGTCCGGCTCGCGCATCACCACCGGCGTGCTGGAGACCACCAGCAGGGCGCAGATCGAGGCGATGCCAATGCTGTCGAGCAACAGGGCGGCTTTACCGCGTTTGAGGCCGGGCTGGGCGCGCGCCGGCGCCAGCCGCAGCGGCAGATAACGGAACAGGTAATTGGCGCAGCCCACGACCAGGCCGATCACCAGCACATCAATGTTCATGGCTGGCCTCCGCCGGGGCTGGCTGGAACAGGGCGGCAATGCAGCCGGCGCCGATGCCGGCCAAAATGGCGACCGGAATGGAGAACAGCACCACGCCGAGCAGCGCGCCGGCCAGCGCGGCGGCGATAGTCAGGCTCTGCGGGCGGCGGAAGGCGGCCAGCAGGAAACTGAGAAACAGCGCCGGCAGCATGAAGGCCAGAGAGGCCTCGATCACCGGGAACTGCTCCAGCGGGCCGTTGCCGAACAGCGCGCCGAGCGCGGTGCCGGCCACCCAGGAGAGCCAGGAACAGAGCGCGATGCCCAGCATCCAGTTTTCGCTCCAGCTGCGGTTATTGCGCATCAGCCTGGCGGTGGCGGCGGCGAAGACCTCATCGGTCAGGCCAAAGGCCCATATCGCCGTTTTGCCGGGCGACATGCGCGAGACGATGCGGTGACGCAGCGCCGGGCCGTACAGCAGGTGGCGCACGTCCATCGCCATCACCGTCAATGCGGAGACCCACAGCGACATCCCGGCGCTCAGCAGGGCGGTGATCACGAACTGGCTGGCGCCGGCGTAGATGATGCAGGAGAAGAAAATGCTTTCCAGTGGGGAAAAACCCAGTTTGACGGCGCTGAGGCCGAAGGCGAACGCCACCGGGACATACCCGATGACGATCGGCAAACTGTCGACGACGCCGTTGGCGAAGGTGGCGCTGACGGCGGGCGGATTGAGGCTGTCTGCAGCTTGGCTTTGCATGGTTGTGGATCGCAGGGTAGATAGGACTTCAATAGTTTATGCCCAGAACATTACCAGAGAGTAAGTAATGTTTATACCCTGCACCGCTAATAAATTTCTTTAGTGACTATTTGCACGATAATCAGATTGTCGCCGGCCCCTGCGGATCGTGGTGCTTGCCGAGCCACCAGGTCAGCAGGTTGAGCAGGCATAACACCCCGCCGGCGGCGGCCACGCCGTACCAACCGGCATGTTGATAGGCCGAGGCGGAGAGCAGCGAACCGAGCGCGCCGCCGATAAAGTAGCTGGTCATGTAGCCGGCGGTCAGGCGGTTGCGCGCGTCCGGCATGATGCGGTACATCACGCTCTGGTTGGTGACGTGTACCGCCTGCACCGCCAGATCGAGGATCAGGATGCCGGCGATCAGCGCCCACAGCGATTGTTTGGCGAACGCGATAGGGATCCAGGACAGCAGCAGCAACACCAGGCCGACGGTGGTGGTCAGCCCGGCCTTGCCTTTGTCCGCCAGATGCCCGGCGCGCGAAGCGGCCAGCGCCCCGGCGGCGCCCACCAGGCCGAACAGCCCAATCACTCCCTCGGAATAGTTGAACGGCGGCGCGGCGAGCAGAAAGGCCATTGAGGTCCAGAGCACGCTGAAGTTGGCGAACGACAGGGCGCCGAGGATGGCGCGGGTGCGCAGCAGCGGCGTGCGGCAGAACAGGCTGAAGATCGAGGCCAGCAGCTGCGGGTAGTTCAGCCCGGAGTGTTGCTTATAGCGCGGCAGCGCGCGCCACAGGATCAGCGCCATCAGGATCATCAGCACGCTGGCGGCCCAGTAGATGGTGCGCCAGCCGCCGAACGACGCCAGTGCGCCCGCGACGGTTCGCGCCAGCAGGATGCCGAGCAGCAGGCCGCTCATGATGATGCCGACGGTCTTGCCGCGCTTTTCCGGGTGGGCCAGCGTGGCGGCCAGGGGCACCAGGATCTGCGCCACTACCGAGAACAGCCCGGTGAGCGCGGTGCCGAGGATCATCATCGGCAGCGTGGCGGAGGTGGCGGTGATCAGCATGCCGCCGGCGGCCAGCAGCGTCATGAAGACGATCAGGCTGCGGCGTTCGAACATGTCGCCGAGCGGCACCAGCAGCAGCAGGCCGGTGGCGTAACCGAGTTGCGCGGCGGTGACGATAAAGCCGGCCTGGTTGACCGACAGGTTGAAACTGGTGGCGATGGTTTCCAGCAGCGGTTGCGCGTAGTAGTTGCTGGCGACCGCCAGGCCGGTGGCGATGGCAATCAGCACGGTCAGCGCCGGGCTGAGGCCCGGATGGGCGTTTTGTGGGTTCATGATTTTTTCATCACGGGAAGAAGATAGCGCGCAGTATCCGGCAACGCGTCTGCGGAAACCAATGTATAATTTTCATTTGATTTATCTCATTTCAAGATAGATGCCATGAACCTGAAACAGATCCGCTACGCGCTGGCGGTGGCGGAAGAACAGAGTTTCACCCGGGCGGCGCAGCGCTGCCATACGGTGCAGTCGGCGCTCAGCCACCAGATCGCCAAACTGGAAGAAGAGCTGGGCTGTACGCTGTTTGAACGCACCTCGCGCCGGGTGCGGTTGACCCCCGCCGGCCAGGCTTTCATTCCGTCGGCGCAGCGACTGTTGGCGGCGCAGCAGGCGCTGGTGGAAGAGGTGACCGCCGCCGGCGATGCGGTGTCCGGCACCCTGACCATCGGCACGATTTCAACCATAAACGCGATTGATCTGACCGAAAAGCTCGACAAGTTTCATCGCCACTATCCGGCGGTGAACATCCGCCTGTACGTTGGCATGAGCGAAGCCCTGCTGGAGGATGTGCGTCAGCAGAAGTGCGATATGGCGTTCGTCGGCATTTGGCCCGGCGATGTCGATTTACTGCCGATGTCGCACCGGCAGTTGACCGATGAGCCACTGGTGGCGCTGGTGGCGCCGCAGCACCCGCTGGCCAACCGCGAGCGGGTAAACCTGCAAGCGCTGGCGGAAGTACCGCTGGTGGATTTCTACAGCGGCACCGGCGCGCGGCGCCAAACCGATCGCGCCTTCCTGGCGGCGGGCATCCGCCGACACGTCAGTTTTGAGATAGATCATATCGAATGGCTGGAGAATTTGGTGCGGCGCGGATTGGCGGCGGGCATCGTACCTGTCTCGACCGCGCAACGCTTAAGCGCGCTGGTGTCGATTCCGATTGAAGACGGGCCGCGGCGCCAGGTGTATTGCATCTGGCCGCAGCCCTTGTCGAACGCCGCCGCACGTTTTTTACAGTTCAGCGGCATCGATATGGCGGGGTAGGGGCGCAGCAAAGGCGGCGCCCCTGAACGGTTACGACTTCGCCGCTGCGGCGGCGGTTTTCACCCAGCCGTCGAAGGTCGCCTGGTGCGCCTTGATCCAGCCGTTAACGTGGTTCTGGATATCGGCTTCCGAAGCCTGGCCTTCATGCATGCGCAGGTTTTGCGCGTTGATGTCGGCGATCGGCAGCTTCATGATGGCGAACAGCTTGGCGGCCGCCGGATTGGCTTCGGCCCACTGTTTGTTGGCGGCGATGCGCATGGTGTTGACCGGGAAGCCGTAGTTGGCGCCGTTAGGCAGCTTGGTGTCGACGTTCTTCTGCTCGCCCGGCAGCGAGGAGAACGGCACCTGCAGCCAGACCACGTCGCGGCCCGGCACCATCACATCGCTGACCCAGTACGGCGTCCAGGTGTAATACAGCACCGGTTTGCCCTCTTTGTAGCGGGTGATGGTGTCGGCGATCATCGCCGCGTAGTTGCCCTGGTTGTGTTCGACGGTGTTGCTCAGGCCGTAGGCCTTGATGTGGTGGTTGATCACCGCTTCGCAGCCCCAGCCCGGGGTGCAGCCGGTCAGATCGGCCTTGCCGTCGCCGTTGGTGTCGAACAGCTTGGCGATCTTGGGATCCTTGAGCTGCTCGACGTTGGTGATGTGGTATTGCTCGGCGGTTTTCTTGTCGATCAGGTAGCCCTGCGCGGCGCCGTTGACGTAGACGCCTTCGCGGTAGAACTTGGCGTCGCCGCCGGCGGCCTTGTACTGATCGGCGTGCAGCGGATCCCAGTTGACCGCGATAAAGGTCGCATCGCCGGAGGCGATCGAGGTGTAGGCGACGTTGTAATCCACTTCACGCGGTTCTTTCACGTCATAACCCAATTTTTCCAGCGCTTTGCTGACCAGCAGCGTCTGGAACGTCTCTTCGGATATGGTGCTTTGCACCGGCTGTACCGCGATCCCCTTGCCGGGTAAATCTGCCGCGCTCACGCTCTGTGAGCCAATCAGCGTCGTCAGGGCGAGAGCCCAGATGCCCGTGGTGCGCATAGTGTTTCCCCTCTTTCGATGTGGTGGTGTCATAGCCCGCCGGGGCCGCAGCCGCCGGCGGGAAAAGCGTCAGGCTTGCTTGATGAACGGGCGAGTCAGCAGCCCGATAGGGCCGCGGCGATACCAGCGGCCGATGCCTTTACTGCGGCGATCGCGCCCCAGCGATTGGGTGAGGCGATCGAGAATGATCGCCAGGATCACGATGCCGACCCCGCCGACGGCGGCCAGGCCCATGTCCAGCCGACCGATGCCGCGCAGCACCATCTGGCCCAAACCGCCGACGGCGATCATCGAGGCGATGACCACCATCGACAGCGCCAGCATCAGCGTCTGATTCACGCCGGCCATGATGGTCGGCATCGCCAGCGGCAACTGCACCTTGAACAGCAGCTGGCGCGGGCTGGCGCCGAAGGATTCGGCGGCCTCGATCAGATCCTCCGGCACCTGTTTGATGCCCAGAATGGTCAGACGCACGATCGGCGGCAGCGCGAAGATGATGGTGACCACCACGCCCGGCACGTTGCCGATGCCGAACAGCATGACGATCGGCACCAGGTAGACGAAGGCCGGGGTGGTTTGCATCGCGTCGAGCAGCGGTCTAATCACCTTGGCGGCGTGCTTGCTGCGCGCCAGCCAGATGCCGAGCGGCAGGCCGATAAGGATGCAGAAGAACAGCGCGGTCAGCACCAGCGCCAGCGTGACCATCGCCTGTGACCAGGCGCCAATGGCGCCGATGGCGATCAGGGAGAGCAGCGTCGCGGCGCCCATGCCGAGGCCTGAGACCTGCCAGGCGAGCAGCGAGAACACCAGAATGGCGATCGGCGCCGGCATGCCCAGCAACAATTGCTGGAAGCCGCTCAGGATCATGTCCACCGGCACGCGGATGCCCTGGAACAGCGGGCGGAAGTGCAGCACCAGCCAGTCGATGCCTTGCGTGACCCAGGTGTCGAACGGCACCCAGGCTTTGTGGAACGGATCGAGCAGGCTGAAGTGCTCCGGCTGCGCCGGGGCGCCGCTGAGCCAATCGGCGCTTTGCCCGGCGGCGTCATGAGCGGCCGGCGGCGGCGCGCTGGACCAGGCGTCGCCGGCGTTGGCGGCGGCATCGCTGGCAGGTGCGGAGCCGGTATCGGCCGCTGCGGTAGCCCAGGGATCTTGGGTTTGCGTGGTATCACTCATTGGTTGAGCCCTCCTTGTCCAACGCCTGCAGCAGCATGGCCTTGGAGATGATGCCGAGATAGTTATGTTCTTCGCTCACCACCGGCACCGCGCACGGCGCCTGGGCGACCAGGGAAATCAGATCGCTGAGCGGTGTGTCGGCCGGCACGGCGGCGGGGGCCTCGAGCAGGGCATCGTCCAGCGTTTGATTGGCGGACAGCGCTTTTTTCAGCGACTCTATCGACACCACGCCGATAAATTTCTTCCCGCGTTCAACAACATAACCATAATCACGGTCCTCATCGCGCAGCAGCTGCAGCGCCGAGCGAGGGCCAAAACCGGGGGTTTTGCGGATCAGCGTCACCGGGCGCCGTTGGGCGATATCCTTGGCGCTGAACACATGACTGATGTCCACGCCGCGGAAGAAGGTGCGCACATAGTCGTTGGCCGGGTTGTTCAGGATCTCGTCCGGCGTGCCGACCTGGATCACCTCACCGCCCTGCATGATGGCGATGCGATCGCCGATGCGCATCGCTTCGTCCAGATCGTGGGAGATAAACACGATGGTGCGCTGATGCTGAGCTTGTAATTTCACCAGCTCATCCTGCATTTCGGTGCGAATTAACGGATCGAGCGCCGAGAAGGCTTCGTCCATCAATAATATATCCGGGTTATTGGCCATCGCGCGGGCTAATCCCACGCGCTGACGCATGCCGCCGGATAATTCATCCGGATAAGACAGCGCATAATTCTCCAGCCCGACCTGACGCAGGGCGTCCAGCGCTTTTTCCTGGCGTTCCTGCAGCGGTATTCCGGCTAATTCCATGCCAAAGGCGGTATTATTCAGAACATTCATGTGCGGCATTAGCGCGAATGACTGAAATACCATGCTGATCTTATTTCGCCGCACGGTGCGCAGCGCGGTGTCGGATATTTTGGCGATGTCCTCACCGTCGATCAGCACCTGACCGCGGGTGGGTTCTATCAGACGATTGAGAAGGCGTACCAGGGTGGACTTGCCGGAACCGGAGAGCCCCATGATGACAAATATCTCGCCTTCTTCAATGGCCAGAGTGGCGTCTTTTACGCCGAGCGATAAGCCGGTTTTTTCAAACAGCCGATCTTTTGTCAGACCTTTATCCAGCAGTTTGAATGCGCGTTCCGGGTGTTCGCCAAATATCTTATACAGGTTCTTTACTTCGAGTTTAATTGCCATGCAATTTGCTGTTTCCTCTGGTTTATTTAACGCGTTATGGGCTGTCCTTAGCAAAATAAAAGAGCTTTTTACCCTAACACAGTGAATATCTGAGACAACCCTCAATGTCATTTAAATGGGATATTAGTGGTTTACATCAAGGTTTTAATTAGTTATGGTAATTTGGCCCGTGACTCAAAATTGACGGCCATTATTCGCCATAATGGTTTGGTTTTTGGGGAAATAATACGGTGTGGCGCAGAGAGATATTTGGGCGCCGCGCCTGCCGTTCGGATAATAAAAAACCCGACCAGAGGCCGGGCAAAAGTCATCAGTATTTCATCAGTTTTAACGACAGGTGCCGATATCGAGGGGGATATCGTCGAGCGTCATGTTATCGCCTTAGTATGACAGCCAGATGGCAGCCTCAGGCCTTGCGGTACAGCCGCCGCGGATGGCCGATATTGCCGTACAGCATCTCCACCCGCACGAACTGGGTGGCGACGCAATACTCCAGATAACGGCGGGCGGTGGTCTTGCTGATGCCGACTTGCTCAACCACGTCTTCCACCGCATGCGCCACCGCCGGCTGGGCGATAAACAGCGCCTGCACCAGCTCGAGGGTATTGGTTTCGATGCCTTTGGCGCTCGGCTCGCTGGAGAACTGCTTCGACTGCAGGTTGTACAGCGCATCGACGTTGTCCTGATCGATGATCTTGAAGGTGCGCTGGGTCTGCACGAACTGCATGAAGCGTTCGAGCGAATTGCGCAGTCGCTTATAGGACACCGGCTTGATGATGTAATCGAAAGCGCCGTTGCGGATCGCCTGGCTGCAGGTATGCATGTCGCTGGCGGCGGTGATGAAAATCACCGAACAGGCGGGGTTCTTCACCGCCGGCTCTTCCATCAGCTCGATGCCCTGGCCGTCCGGCAGGAAGTTATCCAGCAGGATCAGCCGCGGCTGATGTGCGTTGGCTTTGGCCCGCGCTTCGGCCAGCGTGGCGGCGTAGGCCACCACCCGCAGGTTGAAATTTTTCTCGATGAACTCCGCGTGCAGCGTCGCCAGTTGCGGCTCGTCTTCCACGATCAGAACGTCCAGTGTTAGGTGTGACATAATCGGGTGCTCAAAAAATCGGGTTATGGGTTTTATTTAGGGATAAATATAGAGAATATCGCGCCGTGCGGCTCGTTGTCCGACACTTCTATGCTGCCGTGCGCCTGCGCCACATGGCTGGCGACCAGATGCAGGCCGATGCCGTGGTCGCTTTTATCCGCTTTGGTGGTGACGCCCTGTTCAAACAGCGTATCACGAATCTCCTCGGCGATGCCGGTGCCGCGATCCGCCACCTCGATCACCAGCTCGTCGCTGCCGTCGCTGATATAGAGTTCGATCGCGTCGTGCGGCGCCGGGCAGTGCAGCGTCGCTTCCACCGCATTATCCAGCAGATTGCCGACGATCGACATCAGTTCGGTCTCATTCAGCGCCGCCGGGATCTGCCGCAGCTGGCAGGCCGGATCGAAGCGCAGCTCGATGCCTTTTTCTCTGGCGCTGGAATATTTGCCCAGCAGCAGGCCGCACAGCGCCGCCGAACTGAAGCGCTGCGAGATGAAATCGAGGATCTCCTGCGCGCCCTCCGACTGGGCTTCCACATAGCGGATGGCCTCGTCGTAGCGCTGCATATGCAGCAGCCCGGCCAGCGTGGCGGTCCAGTTCAGCTGCTCGTGGCGCATGATGCGCAGATTGTCGGCATAGCGTTTCACCTGGCTGAGCTGGCTGCTCAGCGTATTGATATCGTTCTTGTCGCGGAAGCTGATCACCCAGCCTTGCAGCTCCTGCTCCTGCATGATGCGCACCCGGCTGGCGATCACCCGCACGTGGTTGAAGCGGCACACCTCGTCGTGCGTATCCTGGCCCAGTTGCGCGGTGGCGAAGAAGTCCGGCTGCGCCTGGATCACGTCGCCGATCGGCCGGCCCAGCAAGCTGGCGGCGGGCTGGTGCAGATCCAATAGCTCGCGCGCCGCATGGTTGATGGTGATGATCCGCAATTGCGGATCGATGGCGATCACGCCCTCATAAATGGCTTCCAGCAGCGCTTTTTGCTGGCGCACCAGCAGCGCGATCTCTTTCGGTTCCAGCCAGAACATCTGGCGCTTGAGATTTTTCGACAGCAGCCAGGAAAAAACGAACAGGGCGATCAGCAGCAGAACGATGGAGCCGATAATTTGCGTCAACGTCCTGGCATTTAAATTATCGATGTGCGATTTCAAATAGCCGACGGAAACGATGCCGATCACGTGATTATTTTCATCCAGGATCGGCGCCTTGCTGCGCAATGAAACGCCAATGCCGCCCTTGCGAATAGAAATAATGCTTTTCCCTTCCAGCACCTCTTTATTATCGCCGCCGATCATCGGCGTGCCCAAGCGGCCTTCGTATTCGGAATGATAAAGATGGCGGGCATGATTATCGCCGATGACGATATAACTGGCGTCGCTGCTGGCGCGGATTTTTTTCATCAGCGCGGCAATTCTGGCGGCGTCGTGTTTTTCCACCGCGTCCACCAGCGAAGGGATAAGGGCGATTTCCCGCGCCTGCACCTGGGCGCGGGCGCCGAGATCGCGGTGCAGTTGCGCATCCAGCTGGTAATAGGTGTAGGCGCCGATACAGGTCAGCAGCAGGCAGGAGAAGGCCACCAGGCACAGAAACAGTTTGATTTGAAATGAGAGTTTGAGGCGCATGGCGGAGCTTCACCGTAAAGAGATCCTGAAGCCTTACCCTATCACGAGAAGCGGGGTCTGTAATATTGCGCCCGATCAACTTGTGATCCCTCACACGGGATTAGAGTGAACCGGACGAGAATTGTTCGCCTGCGATAAAATTGATAAGCTTTAAAATAAAAACGGTATTAACACCATTAAAACCACGTCGGTTTTTACATAATCTTAATTAACCCCATAGAAACCATAACCACCATTAAAAACCCTTTTTAACTTTGAACATAATCACAGCAGATAATCCGTGCGCTTCTCTATGATGGCTGAACAAACTAATAAGAGGCCAGATTATGAGCACAACAGATGATTCTTACCTCGTAGCCAAAGACAAGACCGCCGATATTCCTCTGCGTGAGAAATGGTGGCGGATACTGGACAATTATAAAGTAGGGATTATTCCGTTACCGTTCTTTATTCTGGCCGGCGTATTGATTCTGCTCGACTGCCTGGAAGGCAAATTGCCGAGCGATATCGTGGTGATGGTGGCCACCCTGGCGTTCTTCGGTTTCGCCTGCGGCGAATTCGGCAAACGGCTGCCGTTGATCGGCAAAATGGGCGCGGCGGCGATCTGCGCCACTTTCATTCCTTCCGCGCTGGTGCACTATGGCCTGTTGCCGGACGTGGTGGTGGAGTCGACCACCAAGTTCTACAAATCGACCAACATTCTTTATCTCTACATTTGCTGCATCATCGTCGGCAGCATCATGAGCATGAACCGCCAGGTGCTGATCCAGGGCTTCCTGCGCATCTTCATTCCGATGCTGTGCGGCGAGATCGTCGGCATGCTGGTGGGGATGGGCGTCGGCATGGCGCTGGGCCTGGAGCCGTTCCAGATCTTCTTCTTCCTGATCCTGCCGATCATGGCCGGCGGCGTGGGTGAAGGGGCGATCCCGCTGTCGATGGGCTACGCGGCGATCCTGCACATGGAGCAGGGCGTGGCGTTGGGGCGCATTCTGCCGATCGTGATGCTCGGCAGCCTGACCGCCATCGTCATCGCCGGCCTGCTCAACCAACTGGGCAAGCGTTATCCGCACCTGACCGGCGAAGGCAGCCTGATGCCGAGCAAGCAGGGCGACAGCGGCATGAACGCGGTGGAAAAAATCAGCGGCAAGGTGGACGTCAGCACCATCGCCTGCGGCGCGTTGCTGGCTATTCTGCTGTATATGGTGGGCATGCTGCTGCATCGCCTGATTGGCCTGCCGGCGCCGGTGGGCATGTTGTTCGCCGCCGTGGCGGTGAAGCTGGCGCACGGGGTATCACCGCGCATTCAGGAAGGCTCGCAGGTGGTGTACAAATTCTTCCGCACCGCCGTGACTTATCCGATCCTGTTCGCGGTCGGGGTGGCCATCACGCCGTGGCAGGAGCTGGTGGATGCGTTCACCGTCCAGAATCTGATCGTGATCGTCACGACCGTCAGCGCGCTGGTGGCGACCGGTTTCTTCGTCGGCAAGAAAATCGGCATGCACCCTATCGACGTGGCGATTGTCTCCTGTTGCCAGAGCGGGCAGGGCGGCACCGGCGACGTCGCGATCCTCACCGCCGGCAACCGCATGTCGTTGATGCCGTTCGCCCAGATCGCTACGCGTATCGGGGGCGCTATCAACGTCTCGCTGTCGCTGCTGGTGTTGGCCAAGTTCTTCGTATAACTCCTATAAATCCTTAGCGTTACTTTGCCTTTCCCCGCCCCCGCGGGGATTTTTTTTGCCCGCGCGCCGGCCAGACGCGCGGGCAAGGGGAACGCCGGTTATGCCGCCTGTTTCATGGCGGCGTCGTACCAGGCGAAGTAGCGCTCTACGCCGCGGCGGCCGGATTCGATCAGCGCGCGTTTTTTCTCCTCGCTGATGCCGAACTCCAGCGTGCCGACGTCGAGCGTGTCGACATACACGGTGCGCTTCCAGTCGTCGCTGTCCAGATGCACCTTGGTTTGGATGTCCAGCATCACGTTGGCCACCGCCAGGGTGAAATCAAACAGGTTGTTGACCGGCGTGCGCGGGCCGGCCTGACCGGCGGCCTGGGCGATTTCACCGGCGGAGTCCAGGCGAAGGCCCAGGGTGCGGGTGTTGATGCGCTGGCTGGAGACGTCGATGTAAGGCGGCGTGGCGGAGAAGTCATAGTCGAATAGCCGCACCGGGTAGTTGTCGATCATGCCGCCATCAATGCACAGGTCGCCCAGGGTATTGTTCTTCGCCACGAAGGCGAACGGGAACGACATCGAAATGCGCAGGCCGTCCGCCACTTTCATGCGCGGCGTAGTGCGGTGCGAATAAACTTCGCGTTGGCCGCTGTTGAGGTTGGCGCCGATAAAGTAAATCGACTTGAACCCTTTCGCCGCCTTCATCGCTTCGAACTGCTCGAAGGTGATATCCGGGTTGCCGGTATATTGCTTGATAATATCGCGTGACCATTGATAGAAATAATCGCCGGGCGCGATGCCGTATTGATTGAACAGGCGATAGGCGTCCTGGAGCGTACCGAAAAAGCCGCCGTTATAATCGAGGAATTTTTTAAAATCCATCGCCGACAGAATTTTGGTTACGTCCGCCGAGCTGCAGCCCAGGCCGACCAGCAGCGCGGCGATGGCGCCCGCCGAGGCGCCGGAGGTTTGCTTGATCTGCGGCATGATGCCTTTGGCTTCCAGCAATTCCAGCGCGCCGCCATAGGCGATGCCTTTTACGCCGCCGCCTTCAAAGACCAGATTTTCGAATTGATAGTTCATGATATTTCCTCACTCTTGATTTAGGGAGTAAGAAAAATAACCAAGTCGCGAACCGGAAAATATTGATTGGGGTTGTGTGAGTCGGCAAACAAAATTATTCATAATAAATATATTGTTTATATATTTATCAAAGGCATTTATTAAACAGGCGCATCGGGCTTTTTGCGTCAATACTTAGCGCTGTTCAATTCTCGCAAGGAGTCATCATGTTCTGGAAACGTTGTCTGCTGGGCGCGGCGCTGGCCGTTATGTCATTACAGGCCGGGGCCGCCGCGCCGCAGGCCAAAACCCCGACGCCGGGATTTTACCGCATCATGCTGGGCAGTTTTGAAGTGACCGCGTTATCCGACGGCATCATTCGCCTGCCGGCGGACAAACTGTTGCTGAACACCACGCCGCAGCAGATCGCCGCCGGGTTGGCCGAGCGGCATCAAAGTCTGCCGGTGGTCACCTCGGTCAATGCCTATCTGATCAATACCGGCGACAAGCTGGTGATGATCGACAGCGGCGCCGGCCAACTGCTGGGCGACGGCCTGGGCAAGCTGGTGGATAACCTGCGCGCGGCGGGCTACCAGCCGGAGCAGGTGGATGAGATCTACCTGACCCACATGCACCCGGACCACCTCGGCGGCCTGACGCACGACGGCAAGGCGGTATTCCCCAATGCGGTGGTGCGCGCCGCCAGCCAGGACGCGGAATTCTGGCTGAGCGCGGACCAACTGAAACAGGCCAGCGCAGGCAGTAAAAGCAACTTCGAACGGGCCCAGGCGGCGATCAAGCCATACCAGGCGATGGGCCACTTTAAGCCGTTCAGCGGCGACGGTGAACTGTCGCCGGGCATTGCCGCCTTCGCCGCCCACGGCCATACGCCGGGGCACAGCGTGTATCAGGTGACCAGCCAGGGCAAGAAGCTGTTGCTGTTGGGGGATCTGATCCACGTGGCGGCGGTGCAGTTGCCGCATCCGAAGGTGGCTATCAGCTTTGACAGCGACGCCAAGGCGGCTGTCGCTCAGCGGCTGCGGATATTTGGCGACAGCGCGCGGCAGAGCGAACTGGTCGGCGGCGCACACCTGTCGTTCCCGGGGTTGGGGTATCTGAACCGCCAGGGCGACGGTTACACCTGGGTGCCGTTGAACTACGGCGCGCTGTAACGCCCGCTCTCGTTATCGGTTCCGCTCGGCGAACACTCGGCTGAACCAGTCGAGAAACACGCGCACCCGCGGCGACAGCTGGCGGTTGCGCGGATAAAGCAGCGAGACCGGCATCGGAGGAGAAGGCCAATCCGGCAGCAGCGGCAACAGGCTGCCGTCGGCCAGATCGCCGCGCAGGTGATAGCGCGGCACCTGAATGATGCCCAGTCCGGCGCGGGCGGCGGCGACCAGGCTCTCCGCCGCGGTGACCGACACCGTCGCCGGCAGCGTGACGGGTTGCGCTTGTCCCGCCACCGTGAACGCCAGCGGCATCAGCGCGCCGGTCGCCGAAGAGCGAAAGCCCACCATGCGGTGATGGCGCAGATCGTCCAGGCTTTGCGGCGTGCCGAAGCGCTGCAGGTAGGCCGGGGCGGCGCAGGTCACCTCTTCCAGCTCGCCCAGGCGGCGCGCCACCATGTCGCTGTCCCGCAGTTTGCCGACGCGCACCACGCAGTCGATGCCTTCCCGCAGCGCGTCCACCAGCCGATCGCCTTCGCTCATATAAAGCTCGATATCCGGGTATTGCGCCAAAAAATCCGGCAAATCGGGCAACAGAAAATGGCGCGCCAGCGTGCCGTGCACGTCGATGCGCAGCAATCCGCGCGGTTTGGCGCCGGCGAACGCCATCTCCGCTTCTTCGATGTCCGCCAGAATGCTCAGACAACGCTGATAGTAGGCTTCGCCGTCCAGCGTCGGGCTGACGTGGCGGGTGGTGCGTTGCAGCAGCCTGACCTGCAGCCGGGCTTCGAGCTGTTTGATGGCGTCGGTCACGGTGGATCGCGGCAGGTTCAGATCCTGCGCCGCCTGGGTGAAGCTGCGTTGTTCTACCACGCGGGTGAACAGGCGCATGGCGTCGATTCTGTCCATAATTGTTCGTTTACTTCGGATAGTGATAACGAAGAATAGGGGATTATTCGCCATGCCGAAAGGTGCATGATGACTGTACATTAACCCGATGAGGAGATATCCATGAATCACGCGACTCAACGCGTCGCCATCGTCACCGGCGCATCCCGCGGCATCGGCGCGGCCATCGCCAAGCGTCTGGCCGCCGATGGCTTTACCGTCATCATCAACTATTCAGGCAATCCGGCGCCGGCCGATGAGCTGGTGGGCAAGATAGAACAGCGCGGCGGCCGCGCCTTGAGTGTCAAGGCCGACGTCAGCGATGCGGCTGCGGTCGCCCAACTGTTCGACAGCGCCGAACGGGCGTTTGGCGGCGTCGACGTGCTGGTCAATAACGCCGGGGTGATCGCGCTGGCGCCGGTGGCGGACATGCGTGATGAAGATGCGGATCGCCTGCTCGACATCAACCTGAAAGGCAGCTTCAATGCGATGCGCGAGGCGGCGAAGCGCCTGCGCGACAACGGCCGCATCATCAACTTCTCCTCCAGCGTGGTGGGGTTGCTGCAGCCGGGGTACGGCATGTATGCCGCCAGCAAGGCGGCGATCGAAGCGCTGACCAGCGTGCTGGCGAAAGAGCTGCGCGGCCGCAATATCACGGTGAACGCCGTCGCGCCGGGGCCGACCGCCACCGGCTTGTTCCTCGACGGCAAAACCCCGGAGCTTATCGAGCGGCTGGCGAAGATGGCGCCGTTGGAACGTCTGGGCACGCCGGACGATATCGCCGCGGCGGTGGCTTTCCTCGCCGGGGCAGACGGCGGCTGGATCAATGGCCAAACCCTGCGCGCCAACGGCGGCATCATCTGATTGGCGACGCGCCGCCGCAGGATCGGGTATCCTGTGGCGGAACATATCACATCAAGGGCAACGTATGGCGGGCCACACTCAGCAATCCCATCCTGGCGTCAGATCGCCCTGCGTAAGCCTGTGCCGGATCGACGACGAAACCCAGCAGTGCCGCGGATGCCGGCGCACGCGGGCGGAGATCGCCGCCTGGCCGACCGCCAGCGACGCGGAGAAACGCGCTATTTGGCGGCGGCTTGAGCTGCGTCAATCGGTGAAATGATCCTCTGCATTATTGCGCTGTCAGACTTCATGTAGCACAATTGAGCTACATGTGATTGACCGACGTTAGGAGCGATTATGTCGACGACGACCATTCGTATTCCAGATGAGCTTAAAGCCCGAGTCGCTGTCGTCGCCGAGCAGGTAGGCGTCACGTCTCACAGCTTTATTTTGCAGGCAATAGCGGAGAAAACGCAGCAAGAAGAGTTGCGCCGTGACTTTGAGAATGAAGCGGAAAAACGCTATGCCAAGATAATTGCGACGGGAGAGACGGTCTCTTGGAAAGAGATGCGCGGTTATTTGGAAAATTACGCAGCGGGTGATACTGCCGCTGTCAAACCTCCTGTTAAAAAACTGGGACGCTGATGGCAAATGTCGAGTTGGCGCCAGAGGTCAGGGATGATATCGAACGTGTTCTCGCTCATTTGGCTCAGTATGGCGCTGCGGATTCAGGGCGGCGCATTCAGGAAATCATCCATGCAATTGCGGTATTGGAACATAATCCATTGATCGGACGGTCCCTTGGCGCAGGGCTGCGTGAATTGATTATTGGGCAGCAAGCTCGCGGTTATTTGGCGCTCTACAAATACATTCCTGATATCGATACGGCGTTTGTTCTGGCGATCCGCAGTCAGAAAGAACAAGGGTATTGAATGCACGATACCGGCCTGAAAGACCGGCATCGCTGTCATGTCCTCAGAAATCCCAGTCCTCATCCTCGGTGTTGACCGCCTTGCCGATGACGTAAGACGAGCCTGAACCGGAGAAGAAGTCGTGGTTTTCGTCGGCGTTCGGCGACAGCGCCGACAGGATCGCCGGGTTGACCTCCGCCATCGCCGGCGGGAACAGCGCTTCATACCCCAGGTTCATCAGCGCCTTGTTGGCGTTGTAGTGAAGGAAGGTCTTCACGTCTTCCGTCCAGCCGACGCCGTCGTACAGCTCCTCGGTGTAACGCACCTCGTTGTCGTACAGGTCCTGCATCAGGTCGAAGGCAAAGTTTTTCACCTGCTGGCGCCGCGCGGCGTCCACTTTTTCCAGCCCTTTCTGGAACTTATAGCCGATATAGTAGCCGTGCACCGCCTCGTCGCGAATGATCAGGCGGATCAGATCGGCGGTGTTGGTCAGCTTGGCGCGGCTGGACCAGTACATCGGCAGATAAAAGCCCGAATAGAACAGGAACGACTCTAGGAACACGCTGGCGACCTTTTTCAGCAGCGGATCGTCGCTGCGGTAGTGCGCCAGAATGATGCCGGCTTTCTTCTGCAGCGCGCGGTTTTCCTCGCTCCAGCGATAGGCGTCGTCCACGTCCGGCGTTTGGCACAGGGTGGAGAAGATTGAGCTGTAAGAGCGGGCGTGCACTGCCTCCATAAAGCTGATGTTGGAGTACACCGCCTCTTCGTGCGGCGTCAGCGCATCGGCGATCAGGGCCGGCGCGCCGACGGTGTTCTGGATGGTGTCCAACAGCGTCAGCCCGGTAAATACCCGAATGGTCAGCTGCTGCTCCTTCGGCGTCAGCGTGGCCCAGGAGGGGATATCGTTGGACAGCGGCACCTTTTCCGGCAGCCAGAAGTTGGAGGTCAGGCGGTTCCATACCTCCAGATCCTTGTCGTCTTCGATGATGTTCCAGTTGATGGCGCGCACCAGCGGCGCCGATGTTACGGTCGTCATAAGTTGCCTCACAGCGCGCAGGACACGCAGCCCTGCACCTCGGTGCCTTCCAGCGCCATCTGGCGCAGGCGGATGTAGTAAATGGTCTTGATGCCTTTGCGCCAGGCGTAGATCTGCGCGCGGTTGATGTCGCGGGTGGTGGCGGTATCGCGGAAGAACAACGTCAGCGACAGCCCCTGATCGACGTGTTGCGTCGCGGCGGCATAGGTATCGATG
The DNA here is from genome assembly GCF_052045405.1 of Serratia sp. 22278. Classification (NCBI taxonomy): domain Bacteria; kingdom Pseudomonadati; phylum Pseudomonadota; class Gammaproteobacteria; order Enterobacterales; family Yersiniaceae; genus Serratia; species Serratia sp. 22278. The sequence goes on from NZ_JBQEOW010000008.1 coordinate 30,678, forward strand.
ATTTTTTCCGGGCCAATCTCGTAGGCATCCTGGTAATACGCCAGGTTGTCGTTGGTCATGTACGGCGCCGGGTAGTAAACGCGGCCGATCTTGCCTTCCTTGCGGATCTCGATGCGCGAGACGATCGGATGGATGCTGGAGGTGGCGTTGTTGATGTACGAGATGGAGCCGGTCGGCGGCACCGCCTGCAGATTCTGATTGTACAGCCCGTGCATCATCACCGACTGACGCAGCGCGCGCCAGTCGTCGCGGCCCGGAATGGCGATGCCGGCGGCGGCGAACAGCTCGCGCACCCGCTCGGTCTGCGGCAGCCAGTCGCGCTCGGTGTACTTGTCGAAGTACTCGCCGCTGGCATAGCGAGAGTGCTCAAAGCCATCAAAGGCGCCGCCGCGCTCGATCGCCAGCCGGTTAGAGGCGCGGATGGCGTGATAGGCCACGGTATAGAAATAGAGATTGGTGAAGTCGATGCCTTCTTCCGAGCCGTAGAAGATGCGCTCGCGCGCCAGGTAACCGTGCAGGTTCATCTGGCCCAGACCGATGGCGCGGGCGCTGCGGTTGCCTTCGGCGATCGACGGCACCGAGCGGATATCGCTCATGTCGGCCACCGCGGTCAGCGCGCGGATCGCGGTCTCGATCGCCTTGCCGAAGTCCGGCGCGTCCATGGTTTTGGCGATGTTCAGCGAGCCGAGGTTGCAGGAGATATCCTTGCCGATGCGATCGTAGCTCAGATCCTCGTGATAGGTGCTGGCGCGGTTGACCTGCAGGATCTCCGAACACAGGTTGCTCATGTTGATGCGCCCGGCGATCGGGTTCTCCCGGTTGACCGTGTCCTCGAACATCACGTAGGGGTAGCCGGATTCGAACTGGATCTCCGCCAGCACCTGGAAGAACTCGCGCGCGTTGATGCGCGACTTGCGGATGCGCTTGTCGTCCACCATCTCGCGGTACTTCTCGCTGACGGCAATCTCCGAAAACGGCACGCCATACACCCGTTCGACGTCGTAGGGCGAGAACAGGTACATTTCTTCGTTGTTCTTCGCCAGCTCGAAGGTGATATCCGGGATCACCACCCCCAGCGACAGCGTTTTGATGCGGATCTTCTCGTCGGCGTTTTCCCGCTTGGTATCGAGAAAACGCAGGATATCCGGGTGGTGGGCGTTGAGATACACCGCGCCGGCCCCCTGGCGCGCGCCGAGCTGGTTGGCGTAGGAGAAGGCGTCTTCGAGCATTTTCATGATCGGAATGACGCCGGAGGACTGGTTCTCGATGCGCTTGATCGGCGCGCCCACCTCGCGAATATTGCTCAGCATGAAGGCCACGCCGCCGCCGCGTTTCGACAGCTGCAGCGCGGAGTTCACCGCCCGGCCGATCGATTCCATATTGTCTTCGATGCGCAGCAGGAAGCAGGAGACCAGCTCACCGCGCTGGCGTTTGCCGCAGTTGAGGAAGGTCGGCGTGGCCGGCTGGAAGCGGCCGGAAATCATCTCTTCCACCAGATCCTGCGCCAGGGCGGTGTCGCCCGCCGCCAGCGTCAGCGCCACCATGCACACCCGGTCTTCGTAGCGTTCCAGATAGCGCTTGCCGTCGAAGGTTTTGAGCGTATAGCTGGTGTAGTACTTGAAGGCGCCGAGGAAGGTCTCGAAGCGGAATTTCTTGGCGTAGGCCTGTTGGAACAGCTGCTTGATAAACGGGAATTCGTACTGCGCCAGCACCTGCGGCTCGTAGTAGCCTTCTTCCACCAGATAGCGCAGCTTTTCCTCCAGGTTATGGAAGAACACGGTGTTTTGGTTGACGTGCTGCAGGAAGTAGTGCCGCGCCGCCAGCCGATCTTTATCGAACTGGATCCGGCCTTCCGCATCGTAAAGATTGAGCATCGCGTTGAGCGAATGGTAATCCAGCGCGCCCGTCTCGGGCCTGGTCAATTCTGTCGTTGCCAAAATGCGGTTACTCCCTGTCTAACGTTTTCAACGTCTTGCGTAGTGCCGAGCAGCTCGAAGCGGTACAAAAAAGGCACCTGGCATTTTTTGGCGATGATGTCGCCGGCGATGCCGTACGCTGCGCCGAAGTTGGTGTTCCCGGCGGCGATGACGCCGCGCAGGTATGAACGGTTTTGCGGAACGTTGAGAAAGCGGATCACCTGGATCGGCACCGCGCCGACGGCGCTGCCCCCGCCATAGCTGGGTACGATCAAGATATAGGGTTGTTCCATCAGCAATTTGCTGCGGGCGCCGGCGATCGGAATGCGGATCGCCGGCAGGCCCAGTTTCTCAACGAATCGGTGGGTGTTCTCCGAACTGCTGGAGAAATAGACCAGCGGATTCATCGCCGAGCCTCAGCAGGTGAGCGCCAGCGCGCCGATTTTGTCCGGCCGGAAACCGGACCAGTGATCGTCACCGGCGATAATCACCGGAACTTGCTGATAACCTAAGGATTTAACGTGGTTCAGCGCCTGCTGATCCTGGGTGAGGTCGATCACCTGATAATCAATCCCCTGTTTATCAAATGCGCGATAGGTGGCGTTGCACTGGACACAGTCCGGCTTACTGTAAATAATAATGCTCATGATTCGCATTTACCTTTAGGCTGAAGGAAAGGCGGACAAGTCAGATAACGGAGCATCGTTCCTGGCGTTTCTGACGGCGTTATCAACCGAACAACGGTCCCTGCGGCTGATAGATAAAATACTATATGTAGATATTTAATTTATCAACCACGCTATATATGGTGTTTTGTGGGGTTGGGTACGTAGGCCGCGTCGGGGCTGGAAAAGGCGAGGGAAAAATTTTTTCGGGTGAGAAATTCTCCTCTCTCAGTGAAGAGGGGGAGTCGAGCGCATTCTGACGCATGCTGACGGCCAGACGATTGAAGGCGCTCTCTGATTAGCGCATCGATCATCCGGCGGGGCGGGGGTTACTGTCGGGGGGCGCCAATTTCAGCCGGCGAGAGGAGGCGGAGCGGGCGGTACAGGGGCTGGCGCAGCTGTTTCGCACAAATTAAACGGCCCGCGATTTCCGCGGGCCAGACGCACATCTGTTTTATCTTTATGACTGCAGGGGTGTTAACGCCGGGCCAGCAGCACGCCGAGCACGATGCCGACGGCGGCACCGATCCCTACGCCCTGCCAAGGTTTGTCACGCACATAGCTGTCGGCTTGATCGACCGCGTCGCGCGCATGCTGTGTCAGACTGGTGGAGCCATTGAACCGCGCCCGGGCGTCGCGCAGCACGCCTTTCGCCTTGCTGTGCAGCTCTTTCAGTTCCTCTTTGGTCTTGTCACCGGACTCGCGCAACACTTCATCCAGCGTATCGGCCAACAGAGTGACGTCCTGATCGATATCGCGTTCTGTTCTTTCCGCTTTCTTAAACATTCAGCTCTCCATTTCGACACATGTCTTTCAAGTGTAGACCATGCCGAGATTTGCGTGGCCGATCACGGAAAAAAACCGCCGTCACGCAGGTGTTTGCCGGCGCCTGGGCTTTGTACATTTGGTTACTCGGCGAAACCAATCACTCACGGAAGCGGCGGTTTGATTCCACTAGTATCTGTTTCAACGGCTCCACCGGAGCTTACCGAAACAACACTCTGAGGATTTAAAGATGAAAAAAGTATTAGCGCTGATCGTTGCTGCCACTATGGGTCTGTCTTCTGTTGCTTTCGCTGCTGATACCGCAGCTACTGCTCCGGCTACCACCACCGCACCAGCTGCGACCACCACCACCGCTGCGCCAGCGGCTGCTGCTGAAAAAGCGCCAGCTAAAGCAACGCACCACAAGAAAGCCAAGCACCACAAAAAAGCGCCAGCCCAGAAAGCTCAGGCCGCTAAAAAGCACCACAAAAAAGCGCCAGCTCAGAAAGCCCAGGCTGCTAAAAAACACCACAAAAAAGCGCCAGTGCAGAAAGCTCAGGCCGCTAAAAAACACCACAAAAAAGCCGGTAAAAAAGCTTAATTAAGTGATGTTTGCGGAACCGGAAGGTTCCGCACGCTCCAGTCCGTACTCCAGACACCCGGTTCTTCCGGGTGTCTTCTTTTGAGGCGACGCACGATGATCAATCGCTATCTGTTTGAAGTTATTTTCAGCGCGGTAACCCTGTGCGGGGTGATCGTCGGTTGGGAACTGTTTTTGGCCGGCAGCTTCCTGTGATCATTGCGCCGCGGCGGTTTCGTGCAAATGCCGCCAGCCGAGCGCGTTGGGCTGACGTTCAAATACCACCGTGGAGTAGCGCAGCGTAGCGCTTTGTCCCGGCAGACTCTGTTTTTCCCGGTAGCTGACTACCGCGCCCGTCGGCCATTCGGCCACCAGCTTCATCTCTTCTATCTCGATTTCCAAACCCGGTTTGGCGGCGCGATGCGCGTGGAAAAAAGCGCACAGCGCGGTGAAATCCAGCGGAGCGCCGTTCAGCGCGATCATGCTGAAATCCGGCGTAAAGCGCGCCAGCAGCGCCTGCTCTTCTCCGGTCCCTTTGCCCAGCCAGCGTTCAATGGCGATGTGGGCGTCGATCACTTCGGTAAAATACGGGTTCATAAAGCATCCTGTTGAGCGTTGAGTTGGCGCACGATGGCGCGGTTGGCGAGGCGCAGGCACAGCAGCAGCGGGATGAGTACGCTGGCGCCCGCCAGAATGAAGCAGGTACGGTAAGCCGTCGCGGGCGGCAACACGGCCAGCAGCAGATTCAGCAGCAGGCTGAGCAGCGCCACGCCGAGGCAAAAACTGAGTTGGCGGTTGATATTCCACAGCGCGCTGGCGTCCGCAAGCTGAGCGTCGGGGATCTGCAGGAACGCGCTGCTCTGCGCGGTGCTGCTGCACAGGCTGCCGCCGAACCCCATCAGGGCAAAGGCGGCGATCTGCAACGCGTGCTGCCCGGCCTGATCGATCTGCGCCAGCGTCAGCATGCCGACGCCTTGCAACAGACAGCCGACGATCAGCAGCGGCCGCGGGCCGAGGCGGTTAAAGGTTTTGCCGGTCAGCGTGATGGCCAGGAACGACGCCAGCGCCCAGGGCAGCATCAGGCCGCCGACCTGTGCGGCGGGCATGCCCAGCTGGTTTTGCAGATACAGCATCGCCACCAGGCTGACGCCGATGAACAGGCCGGGAATACACAAATAAACCGCCATGGCGTTGCGCAGCAGCGGATCGGCGACCAGCCGCAGGTTCAGCAGCGGCTGCGGGGTTCGCAGGCTATGGCGCAGATAAGAGGCCAGCACCAGCAGGCCGGCAGCCAGCAGCGCCGCACCGGAAACCTGATGGCCGGCTTCGCTCAGCCGGGTCAGGCCGAGCAGCAGCAGCGTCAGCGCCGCGCAGGCGCTCAGTAATCCTGTCGCGTCGAGCGGTTTGCGCGCCGCCGTCGGCGCTTCCGCGCGCAGCCACAGCGCCGCCAGCGCCAGGGCCAAGGCCGCCAGCGGCAGGTTGGCGAAAAACACCCAGCGCCAGTCCAACCGATCGACGAGCCAGCCGCCCAGCGCCGGTGACAGCGCCGGCGCCAGCAGCCCCACCAACATGATGGCCGCCGACAGCCCGGCGCGTTCATGGCTGCGGTACAGCTGATAGGTCAGCGTCTGGCCGATGGGGATCAGCAAGCCGCCGCCCATGCCCTGCAGGGTGCGCCAGCCGATCAGCGCGCCGATGCTGTCGGCGTTGCCTGCGCCGAGGGTGGCCAGCATGAACAGCGCCAGCGACAGCAGAAATACTCGCCGTCCGCCGATGCGCTGCGCCAGCCAGGCGCTGAGCGGGATCACCAGCGTCAGGCCGAGAATATAGCCGTTGCTGACCCACGCCAGTTGGCTGACCGATGCTCGCATCGCCTGGCCGATGGCGGGGTAGGCGACATTGGCGATAAACATATTGATCAGATCGACGAAAAAGCCGAGCAGATAGACGATTGCCACTTTGCTGCGATAAGACATGGTGCCTCCGGTTGAAGGCGAGCAGTGTATCGGGGGGAAAAGTGCGGATAAATCGGCGGCGGGCGATTACACTGTCAAAATGATTTTGACAATAAGGGCGGCGAAATGCTGAATTTGCAGCGTCTGGCGATCTTCGCGGCGGTGGTGGAAGCGGGCAGCTTTACCGCGGCGGCGGCGGCGCTGGGGCAAACCAAGGCGGTGGTGAGCTTTAACGTCAAGCAACTGGAGAATGAGCTGGGGGTGTCACTGCTGGCGCGCAGCACCCGACGATTGTCGCTGACCGATGCCGGCGAACGCTTCTATCAGCGCAGCCAGCAATTGTTGCAGGAGGCGGAAAACGTGCTGGACGACGTGCGACGCGATCATCACGGGCTGAGCGGCGTGCTGCGCATCACCAGCACGCCGGAGTACGGCGCGCAGGTGGTGGCGCCGGCGCTGGCGGCATTTTCGCGCCAGCATCCGCGCCTGCGTATCCAGCATGTGTCTTCTTCCTATCATGCCGATCTGATTTCGGAGCGCTTCGACGTGGCGATCCGCTTGGGCCAGCTGACGGATTCCAGCCACCGCGCGGCGCTAATTGACAGCTTCGCCATTTTTCCGGTGGCGTCGCCGGATTATCTGGCCGAGCGGCCGATTCATTCGCTGACTGATCTGGCGCAGGCGCAGTGGATCGCCCACAGCCGGCTCAGTTCGCCGCTCAGTTGGCAGGTGGTCACGCCGCAGCGCGAAGCGGTGCTGTTCAAGGTCGCGGACGCCGCCACGCTTACCGGCGACAGCGCCGCGGCATTGCTGGCGTTCGCCCTGCATGGCGCCGGGGTGGCGCTGCTGCCGGCGTGGCTGGCGCAGCCCGACATCGATGCCGGCAGGTTGCAGCGGTTGCTGCCGGATCACCGTTTCCCCGAGCAGAGCATCTATGCGCTCTACCCGAATACCCGTCACGTGCCGGAAAAGGTGCGGGCGTTTATCGATTTTCTGCGCGCGCGGGTGGCGGCAAAATCGTTAGCGAAATAATAATTCGTTATAACTCTCTCATTTATCATCAAATCTCATCGGGGTATGCTGGAACGCTTCGTCTACCCCGTCTGATGCGAGCCACCTTCGATGACCGCAGAAAATAACTTCCAACTGAACCGACGTATTTTGTCCGTGGTGATGTTCACCTTCGTCTGCTACCTGACCATCGGCCTGCCGCTGGCGGTGTTGCCGGGATTTGTGCATGACCACCTGGGCTACAACTCGGTGTTGGCGGGCCTTATCATCAGCGCGCAATACTTCGCCACGCTGTTCAGCCGCCCGCACGCCGGGCGTTACGCCGATCAGCTGGGGCCGAAGAAGGTGGTGCTATTCGGCCTGGCGTGCTGCGGCGCCAGCGGCCTGTTTTACGCGCTGGCGTTCGGCGTTGACGGTTACCCGTGGCTCAGCCTGCTGTTGCTGTGCGTGGGGCGGGTGTTTCTCGGCGTCGGCGAAAGCTTCGCCAGCACCGGTTCCACGCTGTGGGGCATCGGCCGGGTTGGGGCGATGCACACTGCGCGGGTGATCTCCTGGAACGGCGTCGCCACCTACGGCGCGATGGCGGCCGGCGCGCCGCTCGGCGTGTATCTGAACCAGCAGTGGGGATTGGCCGGGGTGGCGGCGCTGATTGTGCTGGCGGTCGCGGTGGCGCTGCTGTTGGCGAGCGGCAAGCCGGACGTCTCGATCGCGGCTGGGCAGCGCATCGCCTTCCGCGCGGTGTTCGGCCGCATCTGGGCCTATGGTCTCGGGCTGGCGATGGGCACCGTCGGCTTCGGCGTGATCGCCACGTTCATCACCCTTTACTACGCCGACAAAGGCTGGAGCGGCGCGGCGTTTTCGCTGACGCTGTTCAGCTGCGCCTTCGTCGGCATCCGCCTGATCTTCAGCAACGTCATTAACCGCCACGGCGGGTTGAAGGTGACGCTGGCGTCGTTTCTGGTCGAGATCGTCGGGCTGCTGTTGATCTGGCTGGCCGGCGAACCCTGGATGGTGCAAACCGGCGCGTTGCTGGCCGGCGCCGGTTTTTCGCTGGTGTTCCCGGCGCTGGGCGTTGAGGCGGTGAAACAGGTGCCGCCGCAGAATCAGGGCACGGCGCTCGGCACCTATTCGGCGTTCCTCGACCTGGCGTTGGGCATCACCGGCCCGCTGGCCGGGCTGCTTATTGGACAAGCGGGCGTGCCGTCGATTTATCTGGCGGCGGCGCTGCTGGTGGCGCTCGGGGTGCTGCTCACCCTGCGCCTGCTGCAGCGCCGCCGGGCCTGATTCAGGAATAGTCCGAAACCCGGATTCCTCCCCAGAAAATCATTGTTTCGGTGAATGATTACGGTAAGGTCGCTCAGCGGTCCAGAATGAGAGGAGGAATCGATGTATTTACGGCCGGATGAAGTGGCTAAAGTGTTGGAGAATACCGGCTTTGAGCGTGATTATGTCACCGATCAGGCCTATGGCTACCGCAAGGGTACGCATTATGTGTATGTGAATCGCGAAGCGCGGATGGGCAGAACCGCGTTGGTGATCCACCCGGCGCTGAAAGAGAGAAGCGTGCATTTCGCCACGCCGACCTCCCCGGTGCGCACCAGCGAGCAGTATCTGGAGTTTCCCCTGGATTTAAGCAGCGACGCCCCGAACCAGCGCTACGGCATCGCACACGGCTTCAGCTCGCGCGAAGCGCTGTCGCGCTACCTCTACAGCATGTTCCTGTAATCGGTCCCCCGCCCGGGGGACGCGATCAGCCGTGCGCCAACGCTTCGCGGTTGAAACGCTCGTTGTAGGCGCGGCGGAACTGCGCCAGTTCAAACGCATCGATATCCAGCTCGGCGAAGTAAAACAGCGCCGCTTCGGTGTGCTCGGCATGCAGCTCCGGCGACAGCCCGGCGCGCAGCAGCACGTCGCGCCACAGGGCAATCTGTTCGTCGTCCGCCTGTTTGATGAACGTCAGGTAGATGAACAGCAGATAAGCCGCCTGGTGCATCTCTTCGGTGTAGCCGTTGTTCAGCATGCGGATAAAGGTCTGGCTTTGGCGGCCGCCCATTTCCTGGATCATCGATTCGATCAGCATCGGCTTGACCCTCAGCAGATGGGCCAGCGAATCGATGGCTTTGCGGGTGTCGGACGTCAAGATGCGGTAACCGATAATGAATACGACGATCAGGGCGGCGAGGATGATCCAGGTCATTTAGGCTTTATTACACTCTCAATACGCCAGAAGAGGGGCGGGAGGCGCTGTGCGACAGCGCCCGCTATCAATGCTGTTCGCCGCTGAAATTACCGACCGCGCTCTGTTGGCGCAGGTGGTGATTGAAGGTGGCCGCGTCTTTGGCCAGCGCGTCCAGATGGGCGCCGAGCATTTTGATCTGCTTGACCAGCGCATGCTGTTCCGGCACCGAACTGGCGGTGCTCAGTTTGCGCGCCAGTTGTTCATTCTGCGCCCGCAGCGCGGCTTCGCGCTGTTTGGCTTCTTCCAGCAGTTGCTGCAGCGCCTGGTAGCTCTGCTGCCATTCGCGGTGTTGCCGTTCGAAGCTGCTCTGCAACTCATTCATCGCATTTTGAAACTGGATTTCCAGCTCGCGCATTGTCATGGGCTCGATCCTTTGCGGCACTCAATGATGGCTTAGCAGTATAGCGAAAACTGTTCGCAAGCTCACCCGTTGACGACAAATGAGACACATGCCGCTGACAATTCCCGGCTTGCAACCGTGACAAGGCGTCTTACAATCGACCCCATTCCCAGCCGTAAAGGCTGCCGTTCAAGAGAGGTGGAACATGAGCGAGCAGGAAAAAGACTTTTTTGAACAGGCGATGGCGGACGTGGTGCCGCTGGAGAGCGGACGGCAGACGCTGTACCTCAAGCCGCAGGTGGCGGTGGACAAAAGCGCACGGCGCGACGCGCAGCGGCTGCGGCAGGAAAACTTCCTCAGCACCGATTTTCTCGAAGTGATCCCCTGTGAACAGCCGCTGGAGTTCAAAGGGGAAGGCATTCAGCAGGGCGTGCTGGACAAACTGCGCAACGGGCGTTACCCGCCGCAGGCATCGCTGAACCTGCTGCGTCAGTCGGTCGAAGCCAGCCGGCAGGCGCTGTTTCGCTTCATTATGCAGGCGGAGGCGCAAAACCTGCGTTCACTGCTGATCGTGCACGGCCGCGGGCGGCAGAACGAAAGCCATCCGAATATCGTGCGCAGTTACGTCGCTAAGTGGCTGGCGCAGTTTGAACAGGTACAGGCATTTTGCCGCGCCTTACCGCGCGACGGCGGCGAGGGCGCCTGCTATGTCACGCTGCGTAAATCGGCGCAGGCCAAGGCAGAAAACTTTGAGCGCCACGCCAAGCGCAGCCGGTGAAAGGATAGCCGAAATAAAATGGCCGGCGAATATCGCCGGCCATCGATGAATTATTTATTAAATATTTTATAGTCCAGCGAATAACGGCCGGCGCCGGTTACCGCCAGCAACAGCAAACCGCCAATGATGCTGATGTTTTTAAAGAAGTTGATTTCGTTGCCCATCATTTCCATGCCGGTCATTTTCCAGAACGGATGGCCGATAAACGCGGTGCCCAACACATACAGGGCGAAAATGACCGCGATAGGCCGAGTAAACAGGCCGAGAATAAGCGCGATGCCGAAAATAAACTCCACCACCACGGCAACGATCGCCGCCAAATAAGGCATCGGCGTGCCATAGCCTTCCATCGCCGTGACGGTCGCACCGAAGTTGACCAGTTTCATCCAGCCGAAAATGATAAACAGAACCATCAGTAGAATGCGGGACAGCAGAATTACGCCGTCTTTTGAGCTATCACCCATTTCGAACTCCTTAGCCACTGTCGGAATTATGTTGTCTTGCTGATTAAAGATTAGAACAATTTACGTTTTTTTCTAGCGGCGACGGGCGGTTGCGCCACTTTTTTCATTGGGTGAGACGCGTGGTGAAGCCGACGGCATTGCCTATACTTGAGCCTGGAGCAAAAACAATAAAACAGGCGATGTGAGGCCAAGATGGATGAGGAATTGACCGCCGCCGGTTACCGCCGTTATTCCGGCGACAAGATTGACGTTTATTTTAACAGCGCGATATGCCGCCATTCCGCCAACTGCGTGCGTGGCAACGCGGCTATTTTTACCCTGAACCGCCGGCCGTGGATTATGCCGGATAATGCCGACGCGGCCGAAGTGAAACGCGTTATCGACACTTGCCCCAGCGGCGCACTGAAATATAGGGAGAAATAATATGGAACATAAAATACTGGCAGACGAGAAGCGTTTTTATATCAATGACGAGCACGGCAAGCTGATCGCCGAGATCTCTTTCGTGCCGAGCGGCGACAGGCTGACCATTATCGATCACACCTGGGTGGATGAGTCATTGAAGGGGCAGGGCGTCGGCAAAAAGCTGGTGGCGCTGGTGGTGGAGAAAATGCGCGCGGAGCAGCGTAAAATCATTCCGCTATGCCCGTTCGCCAAGCATGAGTTCGATACCACCCCAGCCTATCAGGACATTCGCGCCTGAGGCGATAACGGGGCGCGGCGCGCCCCGATCATTCAGCAGACGCCGAAATCGCCGTCTTCGTGGTACAGCGCCACCTCGTTGGCCTGCACCTCCGTACGCTGCTCTTTACCCAGTTCATTCCAGCTGCAAACCAGGGTTTCGCCGTCGATCGCCACCACGGTCATCTTCGGGCCGCCGGTGGTGCGTTGTACAAAATCACCGATATTGAATGCCATGCGTTCCTCCACAACAGATTAAACCTCATCTATTGATAACACAGAATGGCGCCGCCGTTGGCAGGCGTTTCGTTATGTATTAAATTATATAGCGATTATCATCAAGGAGAGCAAACTAACATGCCGGGATTATTGATGTTTTATGTGGGCGGTACGGCGCCGGGCGCCAATATTGAGTTGCACGACGTGCAGTTTGCGGCGGCGGATCGGCCGGAAGAGGCGTATCCGCTGCTGCGCGAAAAGTGGTTCGGCGATAAGCGCAAGGTGCATGTCGACGGTTATGCGCGCATCGACTGGGCGGACGGTTACGACGTGAGCCTGGAGTCTGCGCCGTTCGCCGGTGAAGAGAAGCTGTTTTTCGTTAACGTGGGCGGTTACCGCAGCGATGAGCTGGCGGAATTGCACCAGTTCGGCCTTTTTGTGGCGCGCTCCGCCGACGAGGCGAAGGAGAAAGCCAAACGGGCGCTGCTGACGGACAGCGTGCAGCAGCACAAAGATGATCTGGCTGAGGTGGACGACTGCCTGCTACTGCAGGCGCTGCAGGGCTACCACGTTCATCTGCGGGCCAACCCGCACGGGAAACCGGCCCGGCCGCTGTGGCAGGGGTATCTGCCAATCGGCGAACCCGCGCTATAACGCCGCTTCGAACACCTGCGGCAGGTTGAGATCGCGGCGTTTCAGATCCAGATGCATGATATTCATTACCTGTTGATGAAAATGCCGTTCATGCAGCATGAGAGGCGCTGTATGCTGGCAAGCACAGTCATCAACACGCCCAGGATTTACCATGACCATTGAGATTTACCCGGCGCAAAAAAGCGACGCCAAACTGATTCTGGATATGATTATCGAGCTGGCGGTGTACGAAAAGGCGCGCGAGCAGGTGCTGGCCAGCGTGGAAGACATCGAACGCAGCTTGTTTGGGCCGGGCGCCTGTTCCGAAGCGCTGATTTGTACGGTGAACGGCGAGCCGGCGGGTTATGCGGTGTTCTTTATGAGTTACTCCACCTGGCTGGGTAAAAACGGCATCTATCTGGAAGACCTGTACGTGGCGCCGAAGCATCGCGGCGCGGGCGCCGGTAAAACGCTGCTGCGGCACATCGCCCGGCTGGCGTGCGAACGGCAGTGCGGCCGCCTGGAGTGGAGCGTGCTGGACTGGAACCAACCGGCCATCGATTTCTACCTCAGCATCGGCGCGCAGCCGCAGGGCGAGTGGGTGCGTTATCGTATGGAGGGCGAGGCGCTGACGTACTTCGCGGCGCACGGGGCGGCGCTGCCGGCGTAACCGTCATTGGGGGGAGGCGGCCTCCCCAACTGTGGTGGTGTGATCGGTTTACTGCGGGTGAATCAGGTCAGGATCAGGCGGGTTTGCGGGCGGCGAGAATGAAGATCATCGGGCGCTCCTGCTCTTCGTCCAGCGCCGGGTTAGCGGCGATTTGCTGCGCGCTGGGGCCCCATTCGTTCAAATGCTGGATGATAAACCCTTGCTGCGCCAGCGGGTTGATATAGCCGCCAAGCGTGCGGTGCTGCTTGATGACGCCTTCCGCCAGCCAGTTGGAAACGCGCTGGCCTTCTCGCTGGTAACCGTTGACCGGCCAGGATTTCTGCCCGTTGCCGTCGGTCAGCCAGCCCTGCTGCGCCGGGGCGGTGTAGATCGGGTGCTCGGCGGTGAAGATGAACTGCCCGCCAGGTTTCAGCGCGGCGTACACCGTGGCGAACAGCGCGGACAAATCCTCGAGGTAGTGCAGCGTCAGCGAGCTGTAGACCAGATCGTAACGGTTCACAGGCAGCTGCAGCTGCGCCAAATCCTGCCGACGATACTCGATGCCCGCGTCGGCGGTCATCTCCCGCGCCTTGGCCAGCATTTTTTCCGAAACGTCCAGCCCCAGCACGCTGGCTGCGCCCTGTTCGCGCGCGCTGCGGCAGAACCAGCCGTAGCCGCAGCCGAGATCGACCACACTTTTTCCCTGCAAATCTGGCAGGATGCGGCGGATGGCGGGCCATTCCGGCGCGCCGTCCAGACCGTGCTGCGAGCGGCTGAGCTGCGCATAGCCGTCGAAGAAAGCCTGATTGTCATAGATATTTTGCGTCATGATGACTCCTTGGGGTGAATGACGGCGGCGGAATGCCGCTGCCATACCATGCATATTGCTGCATAATTCTACGCTGACAACATGAATAACGGGAATGACGATGGACATGATTTCGGTGCGGCAAGCGCCCGAGCTGGCGCCGCGCGCCATTGCGTATTTTCAGCGGCACTGGGCCACGGCAGAGACGCTGATGATGTATGAAGACGCCATCAACCGCAGCCTCGGCGCTGCCAACCCGCTGCCGCAGTGGTACCTGCTGATGGAAAATAACCTAATCCTCGGCTGCGCGGGGCTCATCACCAACGACTTTATCAGCCGTGGGGAGTTGTATCCCTGGCTGTGCGCGCTCTACGTAGAAGAGACGCAGCGCGGCAGGGGCTACGGCGCCAAACTGATTGAGCATGTAGCGGCGGAAACCCGCCGGCTGGGTTTCCCGCAACTGCACCTTTGCACCGATCTGGAAGGGTACTACGAGCGTAATGGCTTCGTTTATAACGGGCTCGGCTATCACCCATGGGGCGAGGCCTCGCGGGTCTATTCGCGGGTGCTGTGATCACCGCCGCCGGGGGCGAGCAAGACAAATCTGACTTTTCTTTCACCTCATCGCGCTTCGCGGGTTACACTGGCCGCTTGTTCGCCACCGACCGGGTTAATTCGCCGCCGCGATGAGAGTGCCACGCCAGCTACCGCAACGCTTCACCGCCTGCATCGCCATTATGGCGGTGCTGTTGCTGTTTGTGGCGCCGGTGGTGTCGAAATCGCTGATGCACCATCAGATGATGGGCGGCATGATGCAAACGGACGCCGCCATGCCGCACGACATGCACGGGATGGCGATGCCCGCCGCCGAGCATGCCGGCCACCACGGCATGGACTCGGCGGAGATGATTTTCTGCGGCTACTGCGAGCTGCTGATCCATGTGCCGCTGCTGTTGTGGGTATTCGTCCCGCTGCTGTGGCTGATGACGCGTATCGCGCGCCTGCCTTGCGCGCCGCGCATCGTCCCCCCGCCCATTCGGCGCCTTGCTCTGCGGCCAAGCCCGCGCGGGCCGCCCGGCCAGCCGTTTTTCCTTATTGCTTGATCATGGGTAACGCCGTTCGTATCGCTGCGGACGGTTTGCCTGCGCGCACAGTTTGAAAAACGAGAAAGGCCATGTCTTCGATAACCAAAACTCCACCTGCCGCATCGCCGAGAGGCGCGATGCTGAACCTGATCAGACGGCTGCATTTTTATATCGGCCTGCTGGTCGCCCCTTTTATTCTGGTCGCCGCACTGACCGGCACGCTGTATGTGCTGACCCCGCAGCTTGAAGAGGCGCTGTATCGCGATGCGCTGTCTACCGAGCCGCACGGGCACGCGAGACCGCTGGCCGACCAGATCGCCGCCGCCCGCCGTGTGGCGGGTGACGAGGCGCGCATTTACGCCGTGCGTCCGGCACCCGGCGCAATGGACACCACGCGCGTACAGTTCGCGAGTGCCGATCTGGGCGCTTCCGAGTCGCGCGCGCTGTTTGTCGATCCTTACACCCTGGCGATCAAGGGTGATATGACGGTGTACGGCACCTCTGGCGTGCTGCCGCTGCGCACCTGGCTGGACAAACTGCACAGCAGCCTGCTGCTTGGCGATCTGGGGCGCAACTACAGCGAGCTGGCGGCCTCTTGGCTGTGGGTGGCCGCCCTGGGCGGCGTGGCGCTGTGGCTGGCGACGCGGCCGAAGCGCAAGCTGAAAAGGGCGAAAGGGGGCTTTGCCGCCAGCCGCCATTGGCATATCACGCTGGGCGTGGCGCTGCTGGCCGGGCTGCTGTTCTTCTCGGCCACCGGGCTGACCTGGTCGCAGTGGGCCGGCGGCAACATCGACACGCTGCGGGCCAACCTGGGCTGGCTGACGCCGCAGGTCAACGCCAGCCTGCAGGCCGATGCGCCGCAGACGCCGGCCGATCCGCACGCCGAGCACCGCGGTATGATGCCGGGCATGAAGATGAACCCTGCCGCACAGACCAATGCGCTGAATGGCGACTGGGATCGGGCGCTGCACGCTGCGCGCGCCGCCGGAATAGACGCCGCTAAGGTCGAGCTGCGCCAGCCGAAAGGCGAGGGCAAAGCCTGGACGGTGACCGAAGTAGATCGTAGCTGGCCGACGCAGGTGGACGCGGTCGCCATCGCGCCGCAAAGCTTCACTGTCGTCGATCAGGTGCGGTTCGAGACCTTCCCGCTCATCGCCAAGCTGACCCGTTGGGGCATCGACGCCCACATGGGCATTCTGTTCGGCTTGCCGAATCAGCTGCTGCTGGCGGCGTTCGGCCTCGGGCTGTGCCTGATGATTGTGCTGGGTTACCGCATGTGGTGGAGTCGCCGCCCGGCGGCGGGTGCGCAGCATCCGGTGCATACGCTGGTTGCCGCCTGGCTGGCGCTTTCCCTGCCTGCGCGCGCCGGCACGCTGCTGGTAGCAGCGGCGCTGGGTTATTGCCTGCCGGTAATGGGGGTGAGCCTCGCGGCGTTGCTGCTGGTGGACGTATGGCGCTGGCGCGGCCAGCGGCAAGGCCAGCGGGATGAAACGCCGGAAGCGGCCGCCCGCCGCGCCGAGGTGCGCAAGTTCCGCGCGGCGGTGGCGACAGTGGCGGTGGCGGTCGGCTGCGTGATGGGCCGGGCGATCCTCGGCGGCACCGTCGAACAGTTTCAGCTGCCGATCGGTGACTGGAGCGCACAGATGGTGATCATGCAGAGCCTGATGGTGCTGCTGTATACGCTGGTGTTCACCCTGCTGCTTTCCATTCCGCTGTGGTATTTCTTCCTGGGGGAAAAAGAGGGGCGGTGAGGTATTTTGCGCCGATGTGAGGCGTTCAACCCCGCTGCGGCGGGGTTTTTCTTGGTTACATCAGCCGGTGCGCGTGCAGTTTGACGCTTTCCATGATGCTGTCCATCGTCACCTGCACGCGGTGCGGCAACACGCCTCGCCGGCGGTAGATCAGGTAGGCCTGCATATCGATGCCGCGCTCGCGCGCCAGGCAAGGCTGCAGTGTGCCGGCATCCAGCTCGGCGGCCACGGAATAATACGGGGCGTAGACGATGCCCAGGCCCTGTTTGGCCAGCTCGATCGCCGGCAGAATGTTATCGCAGACGCTGGCGCCGTTGATCTCGACCTGCACCAACTCCCCCTGAGCATTGTAGCCGCTCCAGGTATTGCGGATGCCGCCCAGCATACGCAAGGTAATGCAGCGATGCTGCGACAGTTCATCCAGCTCCTTCAACGGCATGCGGGCGATGTAATCCGGCGCGGCGAACAGCCCGACGCGAAAACGGGTAAAGGGCCTGGCGATCAGGCTTTCGTTTTGCGGCTGGAAAAAGCTGATCAGCAAATCGCAGTCGCTGTCGAATACTGCGCCATATTTTTTCTCACGTTCATCGGGGTTGCGGGTCACCAGATCGACAGTCAGCGCCGGCGCAGCGTGCAGCAGCGGCGGCAGCAAATAGCTGGCCAGGAAAGCGTGGATGCCTATCGGCGCGCCGAGCGTGACCATGCCGCTCATACTGCGCTTATAGGTGCCGGCCATATCGAGCAGATCGCTATGCTCGTTCAGCAACTGCGAGGCGCGGCGCAAGAATTGTTCGCCGAACTCGGTCAGTGACAGAGTGCGCGGGCCGCGCAGAAACAGTTCCAGACCCAGCCGGCGTTCCAGTGAGGTGAGCGCCCGCGACACGTTGGACTGCGGCATATCCAGCAGCTGCGCCGCTTTGCTGACGCTCGCCGTTTCGGCGATGACGCTTACAATCCTGAGCTCTTCAATACGGAAGTCTTTCTCTTTCACTGGCTGGCTCGTATGAGTATGTATATCAAAAATGATATACGTCTTTGGCGGCATTGTCATATGACTTATCACGGGCGGGTGGGTATCATTCGATTTGATTATTTGCTATCCACATAAATAAAGAGAAATCCGTCAATGAAAGTAACAAGAACGGTGATTTTACCTGCGCTGTTATTATTGGCCGCGTGCTCGTCCGCCGTGACCGAAAAAGAAAAATATTCGACCTTTCTGACCAATTATAACGATATTAACAAAGGCCAATCCGCGTCCGGTAAAGATGTTTTATATTGGAAGGATCAGAGCGTCGATTTTTCCCGTTATCAATATCTGGTGTATCAACCGATGATCTATTTCCCGCGGCCGAAACCGAGCGAAATGGTCAGCCAACGCGCGCTCGACAATATCCTGAATTACACCAACCAGCAGTTTAAACAGGCGATGGGCACCCACTTTACGCTGGTGGACATGCCGCGCGAGCATACGCTGATCTTCCGCGGCGCCATCACGGCGATCGACACGCAGAAGAAAGGGCTGCAGGTCTATGAAGTCTTGCCAATCACGCTGCTGATCGCCGCCACGCAAAGCGTAACCGGGCACCGCACCATGGAGAGCGCGGTTTATATGGAAGGCGAGTTTATCGATGCCGCGACCAACCAGCCGGTGATTAAAGTGGTGCGTAAGGCTTCGGGAGAAAATCTTAATAATGAGAAAGCACAGCTGAAAGTCACCGACGTGAAGAACGCCATCGATACCATCGCCAACGACATCAGACAATATAACACGCTATAGAGATTATTTATTTCCATTATTCTCAACCAGGACTTTACATGTTTCTTAACTATTTTGCGTTAGGCGTACTGATTGCGGTATTCCTGATATTATTCTACGGCGTCATTATTATTCATGACATTCCTTATTTGCTGGCGAAAAAGCGCCGACACCCGCATCAGGATGCGATTCACGTTGCCGGTTGGGTCAGCCTGTTTACGCTGCACGCCATTTGGCCGCTGCTGTGGATCTGGGCGACGCTCTATCGGCCGGAACGCGGCTGGGGCATGAGTGAAAGGCCGGAATCCTCAACGGATCTGCAGGCGCGCATCGCACTGCTCGAAACCGAATTACAACGCCTGCAGGAAAAGCCGACGGCGGTTCCCGGCCCCACGGTAAGTTGAGCGTAGCCTATGGATTTGCTCATTATTCTCAGCTACGTGGCGCTGAGCTACGGCGTATTTAAACTGTTCCGCATTCCGGTCAACAAATGGACCGTGCCGACCGCCGTACTCGGCGGGATCGTTATCGTCGGCGCGTTGATTCTGACGATGAACTACAACCATCCGTACAGCGATCGGGCGCAGAAAATTGCCGTGTCGGTGCCGATGGTGCCGCAGGTCTCGGGCATGATCGTTGAGGTGACGGAGAAAACCAACGTGCTGCTGCGCAAAGGCGAGGTGCTGTTCCGGCTCGACGACAGCCGCTACCGCGCGCGGCTCACCAGGCTGGAGGCGGATCTGGCCGGGGCGGAGGCGGAGATCAGAATGCGTCGGGCGGCGCTCAGCGAGTCCGCCGCCAACGTGCAGCGGGCGAACGCGGAGTATGATCGTGCCCGCAAGGATTACCAGCGCTACGCGAAAGGGGCGGCCATGCCGGTCAACCCATTCTCGGAGCAGGACGTCAGCCATGCGCAGCAGCAGTACCAGGCGCAATCCGCCGCGCTGCAGGCGGCGAAAGCCCAGTTCCAACAGGAACAGGCGCGGTTGTCCGGGCGCTATGACGGCGAAGACGCCACGATAGCCAGCCTGAAATCGCAAATAGCCGAAGCGCGTTACAACCTGGAACAAACGGTGGTGCGTGCGCCGAGCGATGGCTATGTCACGCAGGTGCTGGCGCGGCCGGGCACGGCGGCGGTGCGCTTGCCGTTCAAACCGGTGATGATCTTTATCCCGCAGCAAAAGCGCCAGGTGGTGGCGGTATTCCGCCAGAACGCAATCCTGCGCTTGGCGCAGGGGGATCAGGCTGAGGTGGTGTTTAACGGCTTGCCGGGACAGGTTTATGGCGGCACCGTGAGCCGGGTGTTGCCGGCGATACCGGACGGCAGCTACCAGGCCAGCGGCGCACTGCAGGGCCTGAGCGCCACGCCGGGCCGGGAAGGGGTGTACGTAATGATCGATCTGGCTGCCAACCCGGATCTGGATCATCTGCCCGACGGCGTGAGCGCCCAGGCGGCGGTCTATACCGGGCACTTCGAGCACGTCTCCGTGATGCGCAAAGTGCTGCTGCGCATGACCAGCTGGCTGCACTACCTCTATCTGGATCACTAGCCCGCATTGGCCCGGAACAGCCCGGGCCGTTGGGTTGGCCCCTGAATACGACAAAAACAAAAAAGCCCGCAACCGAAGTTGTGGGCTTTTTCGCTATTATCGCCGGGTCTATCTGGTTCACTGGCGACGTATTTGGTGGAGCTGGGGGGATTTGAACCCCCGTCCGAAATTACTACACCGTCGGCACTACATGCTTAGTCCAATCTTTACATTCGCCGGCCAGCTGCGGATGGACACGCTACTGACAGACTAGCCTGATTGAGTTTAACGCTTCAGCCCCAGGCAGGACATCCACGCGATCTCTTTTGGGTTTGACCTCTCTTGATCCCCGTCCTAAGAGCGGAGGCTAGGGAGAGAGGGCTCTAAGCAGGGTATTAAGCTGCTAAAGCGTAGTTTTCGTCGTTTGCGACTATTTTTTTGCGGCTTTTTACGAGGCCAACCGCCCCTCGGCATGCTCCTAGGGCTTCGCAAATCCCGTCGAATCCAGAATCAGCCCCAAGTAACTTTGTGCAGTATACCAGAAGTTTACCTCGATAAGCCAGCGGCTTAACGATTGGCGTGCTTCATGATACGGGCTTTCGCCGTCTGCCATTCGCGATCTTTGATGTCATCGCGTTTGTCGTGCTCTTTCTTGCCTTTGGCTACGCCGATCTTGATCTTGCTCCAGGCATTTTTCCAATACAGGGACAAGGCCACCACGGTGTAACCTTCGCGGTTGACGCGGCCGAGCAGGGTGTCCAGCTCGCGTCGGTTCAGCAGCAGTTTACGGGTACGCGTCGGATCGCACACCACATGCGACGAAGCCACGTTGAGCGGGGTGATGGTGGCGCCAAACAGGTAGGCTTCACCGTCACGGAACGTCACGTAGCTGTCGCTGAGGTTGGCTTTGCCTGCACGCAGCGATTTAACTTCCCACCCTTGCAGCGACAGGCCCGCCTCGAATTCTTCTTCAATGAAGTATTCGAAACGCGCGCGCTTGTTTTGGGCAATGGTGGCGGAACCGGGTTTGTGTGCTTTTTTCTTTGTCATAGTGCGTTCATTATACTGGATGCTTCAGCGAAAGAAATCCTTTCCCGTTCAGCACCTGCGCAATTTTTCGCATTTTTGGTGCCCTCATCCCGTAGCAGATTTTTTGTTTGCCGCCAGATAAATGATATTATCTGTACGTTTTATGTCTTACAGGAAATGATATGCCCCAGATCAGTCGGTCTGCATTAGTGCCGTTCAGCGCCGAGCAGATGTATCAGTTGGTTAACGATGTTCATTCTTATCCCGATTTTCTGCCAGGCTGCACTGGCAGCCGGGTGCTTAACGCTACCTCCAACGAGATGACCGCCGCGGTGGACGTCGCCAAGGCCGGTATCAGCAAGACCTTCACCACGCGCAATACGCTGCTGGATAACCAGAGCATCAATATGCAGCTGGTCGATGGCCCGTTCCGCAAGCTGATGGGCGGTTGGCAGTTCACACCGCTGAGCGAAGAGGCCTGCAAGGTGGAGCTGCACCTGGACTTCGAGTTCACCAACAAACTGATTGAGCTGGCGTTCGGCAAGGTGTTCAAAGAGCTGGCGGGCAGCATGGTGCAGGCATTCACCCAGCGGGCGAAAGAGGTCTACAGTGTCTGACATCCAGGTCGAGGTGGTGTACGCCTTGCCGGAGCGGCAGTACCTGCGCAAGGTGAAGCTGGCCGAGGGCAGCAGCGTTGAGCAGGCGATCCAGGCTTCGGGCCTGCTGGAGCTGCGCCAGGATATCGATCTCAAGAACAACAAAATCGGCATCTACAGCCGCCCGGCCAAGCTGGGCGATACGCTGAACGACGGCGACCGGGTGGAGATTTACCGGCCGCTGATCGCCGATCCGAAAGAGCTGCGCCGGCAACGGGCAGAAAAGGCAAAAAAATAAGGCGCTATAAGCGCCTTATTTTTTTATCTGAAATTGATTTTCTCTTCCGCGTTGCAGCCTGCGACTGTCATGAGGAACACCATGCCCCCCCATGGGCCGGAAGAGCGGCCGACGCCGATTACTTGGTCAGCGCCGGTTTGTTCTGGATATCGGTCAACACGCCTGCGCTGTCGAAGGTCAGCGTCAGCGTCTGCTGGGTGATATCTTCATGGCCAGGCTGCTGACGGAATACATAGAACCACGTTTGCGTTCCAAACGGGTCTTGCAGCATTGGGGTGCCCAATGTGTAAGCGACCTGTTGTTGGGTCATCCCTTTCTGAATTTTCGCCACGTCGGTCGACGTCAGGTAGTTCCCCTGGTTGATGTCAGGACGATAAACCACCTTTTCAAAAGTAGAACAGCCTGCAGTCAGCATCACAAGAACTACAGCGGCGGCAGTCAGCGTTTTACAGCGCATAGTAATCACATTCCTTTAGGGCATAGGATGCCGATGATAATAGACCTTGCGGCAGTTGGAAACCTTTATACCCTTCATCTTTCACGTTGCGACGCATTGGCTTTCCTTTAGCACCTCAAGCGCTTGGCCTTTTTCAGGCTGTTGAGATGGCTTTGGATCACCGCCGCGCCGCACTTTAGATATTTCTCGGGCCAACAGCGTCACTGTCAGACCGCAGGAAAGTGAAAAAGTTGAGCTTTTTTATGCCGCCAGCAGTTCTTTGGCGTTCGCCAACGTATTGCGGGTGACTTCGCTGCCGCCGAGCAGGCGCGCCAACTCCTGCAGCCGGGCGCGTTTATCCAGCGGCGCCATCTGGGTTTCGGTGACCGTGCCGTCGGTCTGCTTGCTGACGAACAGGTGCTGATGCCCGCATCCGGCCACCTGCGGCAGGTGAGTCACGCACATCACCTGGGTGGATTCGCCGAGCTGGCGCAGCAGACGGCCGACGATGGCGGCGGTCGGGCCGCTGATGCCCACGTCCACCTCATCGAAGATCAGCGCCGGGGTTTCCATCTTGCGGGCGGTGATCACCTGAATGGCCAGCGCGATGCGCGACAGCTCGCCGCCGGAGGCGACCTTCGCCAGCGGCTGCAGCGGCTGCCCCGGGTTGGTGGAGACGCAGAACTCGGTGCGGCTGGCCCCTTCGGCGCTCAGATGCTGCGGTTCGAAGCGCACGTCGATGTTGAATTTGCCGTGCGGCATGGAGAGGGCCTGCATGCTGTCGGTAATGAGCGTGGTCAGCTCGGCGGCGTAGTGCAGGCGTTTCTGGTGCAGCTCTTCCGCCAGCGCCAGCGCCTGCTGGTGATGCAGGGTGACCGCCTCGTTCAGGTGTTCATGATCGCTTTCCTGTTGAGACAGCAACTGCTGTTCATCCAGCAACTGCTGATGCAGCTGCGGCAGCTCCTCCGGCGCAACCTGGTGTTTGCGCGCCAGGCTGATTTGGCGCGACAGGCGTTGTTCCAGCTCGTGCAGGCGGTTGGGATCGAGATCCATGCGATCGGCGTAATGGCGCAGCTCGTCGCTGGCTTCGCTGATCTGGATAGAGGCCTCTTCCAGCATGTCCAGCAGGCCGCTGAGCTTATCGTCCAACCCGGCCAGCTCAAGCAGCAGGTGTTTGGCGCTGTAAAGCTGGCTGAGCATGTTGTTCTCGTCGCTGTCGGCCAGCAACTGCAACGCTTGCTGGCTGAGGGTCAGCAACTGGCCGCTGTTGGCCAGGCGCTTGTACTCGGCGTCGGTCTGCTCGAACTCGCCGGCCTGCGGCGCGAATTCATTCAGCTCTTTCAATTGGTATTGCAGCAGCTGCTTGCGCGCTTCGCGCTCGATGGACTGCTGTTGATGGTGCGCCAGCTCGCGGCAGCTCTGATGCCAGCGTTGGTAGGCCTGGCTCATCGCCGCCAGCAGGGCGGGTTCGTCGGCGTAGGCGTCGAGCAGCGCTTTTTGGTGCTCCGGCTTGAGCAGCAGCTGATGGGCGTGTTGACCGTGGATTTGAATCAGGCGTTGCCCCAGCTCGCGCAGCTGCGACAGCGGCACGGCGGTGCCGTTGATAAAGCCGCGCGAACGGCCGTCGGCGTTGATCACCCGCCGCAGCAGGCATTCGTTGCTGTCGTCCAGCTGGTTCTGCTCCAGCCATTCGCGCGCGGACGGAGTGTCCGCCAGCGAGAAGCGGGCGCAGATGTCGGCGCGGGCGGCTCCCAGGCGCACCACGTTGCCGTCGGCGCGGTTGCCGAGGCACAGCCCCAGCGCATCGATAGCGATGGATTTGCCGGCGCCGGTTTCACCGGTGATCGCCGTCATGCCCGGTTGAAAATCGATTTCCAACTCACGAACGATAGCAAAGTTGCTGATGGTTAATTGCGCCAGCATGGGAACCTTCCTGTGTATAAACACATAACTGTAGTTTCATACAGTATAAACTGGTTTTATATACAGTAAAGTGGCCGGCGCAGATTTTAGAACAATTTTTTAGACCAGCCCAACTTGGTGCTTAACGTGTTGAAATAGCTGTAGTCCTTCGGGTGAATCAGGTTCAGATGGAAGTTGCTGCGGCGGATCAGCACTTCTTCGCCTTCCTGGATCGGCAGCGCGATCTGGCTATCGCAGCTAATCTCCAGATCGCTGCCGATCTGCGAAAACTTCAGGCGGATGGTGCTGTCGCCGTTGATCACCAGCGGCCGGGCGGAAAGGGTGTGCGGGAACATCGGCACCAGCGCGATCGCCTCCAGCGACGGGGTGAGGATCGGCCCGCCGGCGGAGAGCGAGTAGGCGGTGGAGCCGGTCGGGGTGGCGATGATCAGGCCGTCGGAGCGCTGCGAGAAGGCGAAACGGTCGTCGATGTACACCTCGAATTCGATCATGTGCGCCACTTTACCGGGGTGCAGCACCACCTCGTTGATGGCGGTGCTGATGCGGCACTGCTGGTGCTCTTTATGCACGATGGTTTCCAACAGGAAACGCTGTTCGTCGATGTACTCGCCTTCCAGCACGTCCGCCAGCTGCTGCAGAGCGTTGTCGGGATCGAGATCGGTGAGGAAGCCGAGGTTGCCGCGGTTGACTCCGATCACCTTGATGTCATAGCGCGCCAGCACGCGCGCGGCGCCGAGCATGTTGCCGTCGCCGCCGACCACCACTGCCAGGTCGGCGCGCTGGCCGATATCCGCCAGGCTGCCGGTCACGGCGTCTTTCAGCCCCAAATCATGGGCGATTTGGCGTTCGACCATCACCGAATAGCCGCGGGCGACCAGCCAGTGGAACAGCATCTCGTGGGTTGCCAGCGCTGAAGGGTGACGCGGGTGGCCAACAATGCCAATACAGGCGAATTTTTTATTCATTTGCTGTGATTTTCCTCACCGGGACCCGTTTATGCCCCACATTGTGACCGGTTGACTTGAAACCCCGGTTTTGATCCCCATAATAAGCCAAGTTGCGAGATTAATGCTAAAACGCGGAGATATTCATGAGTAGTAAAGAACAGAAGACGCCAAACGAGCAAGTCTCGGAAGAAATGGAACAACACGCTCATCACGAGGATACGCTGCCGGAAGCGGCGGAAGGCGTCGATCTGCGCGATGCGCGTATCGCCGAACTGGAAGCCCAACTGGCGGAAGCTCAGCAGCAAGAGCGCGACAGCCTGCTGCGCGCCAAAGCGGAAGCGGAAAACATCCGTCGCCGCGCCGAACTGGACGTCGAGAAAGCGCACAAGTTCGCCCTGGAGAAATTCTCCGGCGATCTGCTGCCGGTGATCGACAACCTGGAGCGCGCGCTGGATCTGGCGGATAAAAACAATCCGGAACTGGCCGCAATGATTGAAGGCATCGAGCTGACATTGAAATCGCTGCTGGACGTGGTGCGCAAGTACGGCATCGAAATCGTCGGCGACGTCAACGTGCCGTTCAACCCGGAAGTGCATCAGGCGATGAGCATGATGGAATCCGCCGATCACCAGCCGAACCACGTGATGATGGTGATGCAGAAAGGCTATACGCTGAACGGCCGCCTGCTGCGCCCTGCGATGGTCGCGGTCTCCAAGGCCAAGGCGTAATCGCTCCGGCAACGATATAAAGAAAGGCACCCAAGGGTGCCTTTCTTGTCTCTGGGCTACGCCTGCGGCAGGCGTGGCATCCAGTCGATCGGCGTGAGCCCTTGCTGCTCCAGCAGCTGATTGGCCTGCGAGAAGTGGCGGCAGCCGAGGAAACCGCGGTGGGCGGAAAGCGGCGATGGGTGCGGCGCTTTCAGCACGTGGTGGCGGTTGCGGTCGATAAAGTTGCCTTTCTTCTGCGCGTGCGAGCCCCACAGCAGGAACACCACGCCTTCGCGGTTCTCGTTCAGGGCGGCGATCACCTTATCGGTAAAGGTTTCCCAGCCCAGATTGGCGTGCGAGTGCGCGCGGCCGCCCTCTACCGTCAGCACGGTGTTGAGCAGCAGCACCCCCTGTTCGGCCCAGCTTTGCAGGTAGCCGTGATCCGGGCGTTCGAAACCGGGAATGTCGGTCGCCAGCTCTTTATACATATTCACCAGCGACGGCGGCGCCGGCACGCCGGGGCGCACCGAGAAAGAGAGGCCATGCGCCTGATTGGGCCCGTGATACGGATCCTGGCCGAGGATGACGACCTTGACGTCCGCCAGTTCGGTAAAGCGGAACGCGTTGAACACGTCTTTCTGCGGTGGATAAATGGTCTTACCGGCCTGACGTTCAGCGGCAACAAAGGCGAGCGTTTCAACAAAATAGGGCTGCTCTTTCTCTTTGCCGATCACGTCATGCCAGGTGAGGGAGGTGGCCATAAACGCTCTCCTTTGTTTTCTTTAGCAATTCATGGGCTATAGCTTACCGTGTCGGCTCGCGCAGCGAAACCCGCTTTTCATTTCTCGTCGCCGCGTGTAATGCAATTATTTTTGAAAATTTACAAAAATAATTGTTTTTTAACGCGGCGGGAAAATTGATATAAAACATAAATTTGCCCCTTCACGCCCTACGCCTACCCGGTAAAAATTGACTTTAATCAAGGAACTGGCCCGGTCAGGCTGGTATACAGAACAACAAGACAACAATGGTTTTACCAAATGGCCGAAACCAGGATTGGGTTTTCTCACGACGTGAATTTTTACGCCCTTGTACGGAGGCAACATAATGATTACCGGTATTCAAATTACCAAAGCGAACGACCAGGCGCTGGTGAATTCTTTCTGGCTGCTGGACGATGAAAAAGCGGAAGCCCGCTGCGTGTGCGCCAAGGCCAACTACGCGGAAGATCAGGTTGTCGCAGTGAGCGACCTGGGCCAGATCGAATACCGTGAAGTGCCGCTGGAAATGCAGCCGACCGTGCGTGTGGAAGGCGGTCAGCACCTGAACGTCAACGTGCTGCGTCGCGAAACCCTGGAAGACGCGGTCAAGCACCCGGAAAAATACCCGCAGCTGACTATCCGCGTGTCCGGTTATGCGGTGCGCTTCAATTCCCTGACGCCGGAACAGCAGCGCGACGTTATCGCCCGCACCTTTACCGAAAGCCTGTAATTTGCGGCGCTGTCAATCAGGGAGCTTCGGCTCCCTTTCTTGCGTTTGACGGCCGAAAACGGAATGCGGATCACATTCTGTACAAAGATAAGCATTTCTAATACAGAACTCATCCGACCTGCCGATAGCTAAATCAGCACCTATTCAGGTGCTCAATAAAAAGTCTATCGACAAGGAGTCGGCATGAGTATGCCTTTAAGTTTTACCTCTGCAGTATCCCCGGTGGCCGCGATCCCTACACCTCGCGCCGTTGCCGAGACGGTGACGGCGGTGCGGCCCGCGGCAGCGCCGGCAAATCCGGCGCCGGTGGCCACTCCCTCTCAGAACTCGCTCAATGCGCAGGCCATGTTGAATACGCTGGTCGGCGATATCTCCGCGGCGGCGCCGACGGCGGCGGCAGCGCCGGGCGTGACCCGGGGGCAGCAATCGCAGGAGGGTGATTATGCGTTGGCGCTGTTGGCCAAGGACGTTTATTCACTGAACGGTCAGGGCGCCGCTGGGTTCAACCGCTTGAGCGACAGCGCGCTGCTCGGTTTCGGCATCGATCCCGCCAGCCTGCACGACGCAGGCAGCGGTTTCCAGGCCGGGGTTTACAGCAACGACAAGCAGTATGTGTTGGCGTTTGCCGGCACCAACGACTGGCGCGACTGGCTGAGCAACGTGCGGCAAGCGACGGGCTATGATGATGTGCAGTACAATCAGGCGGTTGCCGCCGCCAAAAGCGCCAAGGCGGCCTTCGGCGATGCGCTGGTGATCGCCGGTCATTCGCTCGGCGGCGGTCTGGCGGCCACGGCGGCGCTGGCGACCGGCACCGTCGCGGTCACCTTCAATGCGGCCGGGGTGTCAGATTACACGCTGAATCGCCTGGGTATCGATCCGGCGGCGGCGAAGAAAGACGCCGAAGCCGGCGGCATCCGTCGTTACAGCGAACAATATGACATGCTGACCAGCACCCAGGAGTCGACTTCGCTGATCCCGGACGCCATTGGCCACAACATCACCCTGGCCAACAACGATACCCTGACCGGTATCGATGACTGGCGGCCGAGCAAGCATCTGGATCGCAGCCTGACGGCGCACGGCATCGACAAGGTGATAAGCTCGATGGCGGAACAAAAGCCGTGGGAGGCGAAGGCCAATGCCTGAAGGGCGTCGCTTGCGGCGAGCGCTGGCGATAGCCTTACTGGCGCTGGTCGCGGTGACCGGTTTACTGATGATGGCTAAGGAGCAACAGATGGGGCAGGAGATTTCACCGTTTGACGGCCGCGGCAACCTGGCGCTGGCTCAGGCGGTGGCGCGCGGCGATGCGCAGAGCATCCATGCGCAGGCTACGCAGGATCGCTTGCGCGAACGAGGCGATCGGCAGGTCACGCTGTTGCAGTGGGCAGTGCTTTCGCAGCAGCCGGCCAGCGTGCAGGCGTTGCTGGATCTCGGGGCCGACCCGTCGGTAGCGGGGCTGGACGGCAACAGCGCGCTGCACACCGCGGCGATACTGCAAGACGTGCAGTATCTGCGGTTGCTGCTGGCTGAAGGGGCGCAGGTGAACGTGCGCAATGCCGTTACCGGCGCCACGCCGCTTGCGGCGGCGGTGCTGGCCGGGCGCGAGGAGCAACTGCGGTTGTTGCTGGCGGCCGGGGCGGACACCACCCTGAGCGATCGGCTGGGGGATACCCCGCTGCATCTGGCGGCGAAGATCAACGCGCCGCATCTGGCGCTGTTGCTGTTGCAGGCCGGGGCCGATGCCCAGGCGCGCAATCAGCAGGGTTATGCGTTCCAGTTTTATTTCTCGCAAACGCCGGCGCATTTGCAGAATGACGAGCTGAAGGCGCAGTTCCGCGAGCTGGATAAATGGCTGCAGGGGCGCCGCCTGGCCACGCATTACGCGCAGCAGTAAACGCCCATAAAAAAACCGCCTGTACAGGCGGTTTTTTCTTAGGCAGCGGTGGTTATTCTGCGTCGCCGGCCGGTTTGGCCTTCGCCTGACGGCGTTTTCCGACGTTTTTGGCGTCGCGATGGCGCACTTTCACCTTGGCCTTCTCTTTGTTCTTCGCTTTATCTTCCGCGCGTTTGGCCAGCACTTTCTTCGATGGCTTGCCGTTGCTCTTCTCGTTCGGCACCTTGGTTTTCGGCCGCAGTTCGTCGATCACGCGCGCTTTCAGCGGCTCGTTCAGGTAACGGCCCACTTTGCCCAGCAGCAGATGGTCGTGCGCTTCCACCAGCGAAATGGCGGTGCCTTTGCGCCCGGCACGGCCGGTACGCCCGATGCGGTGCAGGTAGGTATCCGCCGTGCGCGGCATGTCGAAGTTGAACACGTGGGTGATATCGAGGATATCCAGGCCGCGCGCGGCAACGTCGGTGGCCACCAGCACGTTAACCCGGCCATCCATCATGCGTTTGACCGCTTCGTTGCGTTTGGCCTGCACCATCTCGCCTTCGAGATAGCAGGTGTTGATGCCCGCTTCGCGCAGCCAGGTGGCCAGCTCATGCACGCGCTCGCGCTTGCGCACGAAAATCACCGATTTCTGCACGTCCGGCTGTTTCAGCAGGTGGATCAGCAGCGCGGTTTTGTGCTGCACGTCATCGGCGCGGTAGTACCACTGCAGGATCTTCTTGCGTTCGCGGCGCGACGGATCGGCTTCCACTTCCACCGGCTCTTTCAGGATGCGTTCGGCGAATTCGCGGATCGCTTCGCCTTCCAGCGTGGCGGAGAACAGCAGCGTCTGGTTGCGCCAGCGGGTTT
The DNA here is from genome assembly GCF_052045405.1 of Serratia sp. 22278. Lineage (NCBI taxonomy): Bacteria > Pseudomonadati > Pseudomonadota > Gammaproteobacteria > Enterobacterales > Yersiniaceae > Serratia > Serratia sp. 22278. Next base: position 60,672 of record NZ_JBQEOW010000008.1, read on the forward strand.
CGGCGGAGATGGTTTCGATGTCCTGCGCGAAGCCCATGTCGAGCATGCGGTCGGCTTCGTCGAGGATCAGGGTTTCCACCGCGCGGCAGTCGAAGTTCTCTTCTTTAATGTATTGCAGCAAGCGGCCGGTGGTGGCGACCACCACGTCCTGGTTTTCGCTGAACACTTCCGCGTGGTTCATGTAAGCGACGCCGCCGGTGATGGTGGCGATATCCAGCGAGGTATGAGCAGCCAATTCACGCGCCTGGTCGGCGACCTGCATCGCCAGCTCGCGCGTTGGCGTCAGGATCAGCACGCGCGGCGGGCCGGATTTCTTGCGTGGAAAGTCCAGCAGGTGCTGCAACACGGGCAGCAGGAAGGCGGCGGTTTTGCCGGTGCCGGTCGGAGCCGAACCTAAGACGTCGCGCCCGTCCATCGCCGGCGGGATCGCAGCGGCCTGAATGGCGGTGGGGCGATCGTAGCCTTTGTCGCGCAGCGCGTCGATCAGGCGATCATCGAGTTCGAGTTCGGAAAAAGTGGTTGCTGTCATGGTCTACCTCTACTTGGGGCGCCGATTATAGACGGGTTGGCCGCGATCTTCACCTATTTAAGCGGAAAGCCGCTCTTTTCCCGCCGATCAGATTGCCTTATGCTACGCCAGTTTTATAGCCGGGTGGTGAGTGTGAGCAAGCGATCGAAAGCCGATTTTACCCCGCGCCGCGGGGGTTTTACCTTTAAACAATTCTTTGTCGCCCACGATCGTTGCGCCATGAAAGTGGGCACCGACGGGGTGCTGCTCGGCGCCTGGGCGCCGCTGGGGCAGGCGCGCCGGGTGCTGGACATCGGCAGCGGCAGCGGGCTGATCGCGCTGATGCTGGCGCAGCGCAGCGGCGACGAAGTGACCATCGACGCGGTGGAGCTGGATGAAGCCGCCGCCGGCCAGGCGCGCGAAAACGCGGCGGAATCGCCGTGGCCGCAGCGCATCCGCGTGCATGCGCAGGATATTCACCATTATGCGCAGCAGCATGCCGCTGAGTATGATCTGATCGTCAGCAATCCGCCGTATTTCGAGCCGGCGGTGGCCTGCCGCGACCAGGCGCGCCACAACGCGCGCTACACCGAAACCCTGACGCACGACGCGCTGTTGGCCTGCGCGGCGCAGCTGCTGGCCGCGCAGGGGACGTTTTGCGTGGTGCTGCCGCACGACATCGGCGCCGAATTCGAACGCCTGGCGCAGCAAAGCGGCTGGCACACGGCGGCGAAAGTGAACGTCAGCGATCGCGCCGATACGCCGCAGCACCGGATGCTGCTGGCGCTGACCCGGCGGGAAACGCCGCTGCGGGAGCAGGCGCTGGCGATCAAACAGGCCGACGGCGGCTATACCGACGATTTCCGCCGGTTGATCGCCGACTTCTATCTGTTCTACTGAAAGGAAAAGGGCGCCGATAAGGCGCCCTGTCGCTTCGTTTAAGGCTGCAAAATGGTCGGCAGCGCTTCCGGCAGCAAATCCGGGTAGTCCAGCGTGTAGTGCAGGCCGCGGCTCTCTTTGCGCGCCATGGCGCTGCGCACGATAAGCTCGGCCACCTGCACCAGATTGCGCAGCTCCAGCAGGTTGTTGGAGATGCGGAAGTGCGCGTAGTACTCGTCGATTTCCGCCTGCAGCGTGTTGATGCGGCGCAGGGCGCGCTCCAGCCGCTTGGTGGTGCGCACGATGCCGACGTAATCCCACATGAACAGCCGCAGCTCGTGCCAGTTGTGCTGGATCACCACCCGTTCGTCCGCATCATCCACCCGGCTCTCATCCCAGTGCGGCACCTGTTTGGCCTGCTGGATGAACGGCAGGCGCTGCAGAATGTCTTCCGCCGCCGACCAACCGTAAACCAGGCACTCCAGCAGCGAATTCGACGCCATGCGGTTGGCGCCGTGCAGGCCGGTGTAGCTGACCTCGCCGATGGCGTACAGCCCGTCGAGATCGGTGCGGCCATGCTGATCGACCATCACGCCGCCGCAGGTGTAGTGCGCCGCCGGAACGATGGGGATTGGTTGCCGGGTCAGATCGAAGCCCAGCGTCAGCAGCTTTTCGTGGATCATCGGGAAGTGCTGAGTGATGAATTCCGCCGGCTTGTGGCTGATGTCCAGGTACATGCAGTCGGCGCCCAGGCGCTTCATTTCATGGTCGATGGCGCGGGCGACGATATCGCGCGGGGCCAGTTCGCCACGCGGATCGAAATCCGGCATAAAGCGGCTGCCGTCCGGGCGCTTCAGGTAAGCCCCTTCGCCGCGCAGCGCTTCGGTCAGCAGAAAGTTGCGCGCCTGCGGATGGAACAGGCAGGTCGGGTGGAACTGGTTGAATTCCAGGTTGGCGACCCGGCAGCCGGCGCGCCAGGCCATGGCGATGCCGTCGCCGGAGGAGATGTCCGGGTTGGTGGTGTATTGGTACACCTTGGCCGCGCCGCCGGTGGCCAGCACCACCGTTTTGGCTCGGTAGGTTTCCACCCGTTCCAGCTCGCGGTTCCAGACGTAAGCGCCCACCACTCGGCGGGTGCCCGGCAGGCCGATTTTGTTCGAGGTGATAAGGTCAACCGCGTTGCGGCGTTCCATCACGCAAATATTGGGGTGAGCGCTTGCTTTCCCCACCAGCGTGGTCTCTACTTCCTTACCGGTAGCGTCCGCGGCGTGCAGGATGCGGCGATGGCTGTGGCCGCCTTCGCGCGTGAGGTGATAATGCGCCTCGCCCTGCGCGTTGACCTCGGTGTCGAACAGCACGCCCTGATCGATCAGCCACTGCACGCAGTGGCGCGCGTTGCCGGCGATGAATTCGACGGCCTCTTTGTCGCACAGGCCGGCGCCGGCAATCAAAGTGTCATCAACGTGTGAGGCAATGCTGTCCGTCTCATCGAACACCGCGGCGATCCCGCCCTGGGCGTAAAAGGTGGCGCCCTCGCTGAGCGGCCCCTTGCTGAGGACGGTAACCTTGCAATGCTGCGCCAGGCGCAGCGCCAGTGACAGGCCCGCAGCGCCGCTGCCGACGATCAGGACATCGCTAACATGTTCAGATGATGGTTGCATAACGTATGATGTGTGCAGAAGAAGAGTGAATTTCATGTTAGCCTAACTGTCCGGGCAAAAGCCACGGATAGGGTGACATCAACAGAAAAAACAATGGCGATATGGAACTTCGTGTTCTATATGAACTCCAAGCGAGTGCTTGCTCAGGAAAATAATGTATGGCTGGCAGTACAATTTTACGCGTGGAGACGGATTTGGGGAGAGTTTACCTCGGATGAGCGAGCAGTTAACGGATCAAGTTCTGGTCGAGCGGGTCCAAAAGGGCGACCAGAAGTCGTTTAACCTACTGGTAGTGCGCTATCAGCATAAGGTGGCGAGTCTCGTTTCCCGCTATGTGCCGCAGGGCGATGTGCCCGATGTGGTGCAGGAGTCGTTTATCAAGGCCTATCGCGCACTGGAATCGTTCCGTGGCGACAGCGCTTTTTATACCTGGTTGTATCGAATCGCCGTGAACACGGCAAAGAATTATCTGGTTGCTCAGGGGCGCCGTCCGCCATCCAGTGATGTGGACGCCAACGATGCGGAAAATTACGAAAGTGCGGGCGCACTGAAAGAAATTTCGAACCCTGAGAACTTAATGTTGTCAGAAGAGCTGAGACAGATAGTTTTCCGTACCATTGAGTCGCTCCCTGAGGATCTTCGCATGGCGATTACCCTGCGGGAGTTGGATGGTCTAAGCTACGAAGAGATAGCCGCCATCATGGATTGCCCGGTCGGAACCGTACGTTCGCGTATTTTCCGCGCCCGGGAAGCTATCGATAATAAAGTTCAACCGCTGATCCAGCGTTAGCAATGGCGGGCACAGGAAGGGTACTTAGGCATGCAGAAAGAAAAGCTTTCCGCTCTGATGGATGGTGAATCGTTCGACAGCGAGCTGTTGAGTTCTCTGTCGCAAGATCGAACGCTTCAACAAAGCTGGCAGAGCTATCACCTGATACGTGACACACTGCGAGGTGATGTCGGGCAAGTGATGCATCTCGACATCGCCGATCGCGTCGCCGCTGCACTTGAGAAAGAACCCGCCCGGCTGGTGCCTTCCGCCGTTCAGGAATCTCAGCCGCAGCCTCACACCTGGCAGAAAATGCCGTTCTGGGACAAAGTGCGTCCTTGGGCGAGCCAGATTACGCAAATCGGCATGGCGGCCTGCGTGTCGCTGGCGGTGATCGTCGGCGTGCAGCAGTACAACCAGCCTTCTGCGCCATCGAACGCGTCCGAATCGCCGGCCTTCACCACGCTGCCGATCATGGGCCAGGCCTCGCCGGTCAGCCTGGGCGTACCTGCCGACAGTTTCTCCACCGGCAGCGGCCAACAGCAGCAGGTGCAGGAACAGCGCAAGCGTATCAACGCCATGCTGCAGGACTATGAACTGCAACGTCGCCTGCATTCGGATCAGCTGCAGCTTGAGCAAGGCAACCCGCAACAGGCTGCCATTCAGGTTCCCGGAACTCAGTCTTTAGGAATGCAACAGCAGTAATGAAGCAAATCTGGTTCTCCGTTTGTTTATTGACGGGCAGCCTGCTCTATTCCAGCATCGCCCCGGCGCAGCCAACTGCGTCCGGGGCGTTATTGCAACAGATGAGCAGCGCCAGCCGTTCTCTCAATTACGAGCTCGCCTACATCAGCGTCAGCAAGCAGGGAATCGAGTCGTTGCGCTATCGCCATGCGGTGATCGGCAACGTGCCGCTCGGCCAGCTGCTACATATGGACGGCCCGCGCCGCGAAGTGTTGCAGCGCGGCGGCGGGATCAGCTACTTCGAACCCGGTCTGGAACCGTTCACGCTCACCGGCGATCACATCGTCGATGCGCTGCCGGCGATCGTCTATGCTGATTTCACTCGTCTGGCGAAGTATTACGACTTCATCTCCGTGGGCAGCACCCGCATCGCCGATCGGCCGTGTGAAGTGCTGCGCGTGGTGGCGCGCGACGGTTCCCGTTACAGCTACATCGTTTGGATGGACGAAGACACCAAGCTGCCGCTGCGGGTGGATCTGCTCGATCGCGACGGCGAAACGCTGGAGCAATATCGGGTGATCTCCTTCGCGGTCGGCGCCGACGTGCAGGGCGCGATGCAGGGGCTGCTCAAAGCCAATTTGCCGCCGCTGCTGTCGCTGCCGGCGGTGGAAAACGTCCAGCTCAGCTGGAGCACCGGCTGGCTGCCGGCCGGCGTGGACGAGGTGGCGCGCAATCGCCGCAAATTGCCGAACGTCGCCGTGCCGGTGGAGTCCCGGCTCTACAGCGACGGTCTGTTCAGCTTCTCGGTCAACGTCAGCCCGGCGGGCAGCGGCGCCGGGCAGCAGTACTACCGTCAGGGGCGCCGCACCATTCAGACCGAAGTGCGCGCGGGCAACGAAATCACGATTGTGGGCGAATTGCCGCCGGCGACGGCCAAGCGCATCGCCGACAGCATTTCTTTCAAGGTATCGCCGTAATGATGAAAGAGTGGGCCACGGTGGTATCGTGGCAACAGGGCGTAGCGCTGCTGCGCTGTGAACCCAAGGCCGGCTGCGGCAGCTGCACCGCGCGCTCCGGCTGTGGCGCGCGTGCGCTGAACGAGCTGGTGCCGGAAACCGAGCATCAGCTGCAGGTACATATCGATCAGCCGCTCGAACCGGGGCAGCGCGTCGAGGTCGGCATCGCGGAAGGCAGCCTGCTGCGCTCCGCCATGCTGGTTTACCTGACGCCGCTGCTGGGCATGATGTTGGGCGGCACATTGCTGCAATATTGTTTCGGCAGCGACGCCTCGGCGGCAGTCGGCGCCGTATTGGGCGGTGGTGCGGCCTTTATGCTGGCTCGCCGCTTGGCTCGACGTCTGGGTGAGCAGGCCGATTACCAGCCGGTGGTGCTGCAGATTGGGTTGCCGCCTACCGCGATGCGCATGCAGGCGGAAAACTCCCCGCTGATTTAAACCGATGGCCGCGTCATCGCCGGGTTGTGATAGGCGGGGATGCGGTTGTGGATCATATGCTCCAACAGCGCGATGAACAGATCGGCGCTGAGCAGCGAATCGTAGTTAATCGCGAACAGCACATTTCCCTGGCCATCGAATAAGCGGATGCCGCGCTGCGGATGATTTTCCAACGTGCGGATCTGTTCGATAGGCACGTTTCCCCGTTCCGTCGTCAGCAGGGTGGCGCTCAGCCGCAGCGTTTCGGCCGGCGTGCCTTGCCGCTTGCCGAGCAGCAACTGCCACAGCCAGCGCGCGTCGCCCTCTATGGTGTGAAACGACACCGTCCCCCCCTGATAGAGCGCATTCAGCGCCAGCGGCCCGCGCTGCTGCAGCTGTTGGTCGACGATTACGTCCGCCAATCGCCACGAGTGGGCGACGTTGCTGAAAACCGTGCACCAGGGCTGATCCGCACCGGCGCGGAACGCCGTAACGTCAAACAGCCCGCCAAAAGCCTGGCCGCCGCGAAAGCGATAGATGTCGCTGATCTTCTCAAACGGGATGAAACGCTCTTTGTGATGGTGGCTGTCAAAGACCCGCACGCCGTGCTCGTACAGACGATAAGTCAGCGCCGGACGCAGATAATGCCGCAGCGCCAGCAGCGTACAGCCGAGTAAAATCGTGCCCGCGCCGGCCTGCAACAGCGTGATGACCTGGCTCTCGTCAATGCTGCTCAGCAGCGGCAGCACCAACAGCGCCGCCCCCACACTAAACAGCAGCGCCGCCGCCGCCAGTATGCCCCAGTTGACCTTTGAAAAATCGTGCCGGCTCAGCATTTGCCCTTTATCGATCATAATGCACCTTCCAATCAACGTACGCAGATATGCTGGTGAACCCCGGTGGGCTGCCGATGTAGTGCCCTGAATAATGTTTTGTCGCGGAGCTCATGCCCTTTCTATCCGAGGGACGGTGGTGGCGTATATGGGGTTTTTCCTAAAGGAAGTGGGGCAAAATGAAATTCTAAGAGGTTGATCCAAATATTCTTTTTTTATAATTTCGGAGAGGGTTTATTGCGCTGTGGCCGGTTATGTATTAGTGCCGGAGTTTGACGGCCACGAAGCACCGGCAAGCCTTGGGTTCAGGCCGCATCGTCCGCGTTAACATCTGTTTTCACCCGCTGGGGCGCCCTGTAACATTTAGCGGCGCATAATAGAATGCCTTCACTGCACCGATCGCTAGGTTTTCAGTGGTGTGGCATGTAGAATGCAGCGATTCAGGTGCAAGACGGCCTCACCCATTCACTGTCGCTTTAGGTCCATGCGGGTTTCTATAGGCGAGTAATTCAGAAATACCAAGGCAGAAAAACTTTTATAATGAAGCATATACGAAATTTCTCCATTATTGCCCATATTGACCACGGTAAGTCGACGCTGTCTGACCGCATTATCCAAATCTGCGGTGGCTTGACCGACCGTGAAATGGCTGCGCAGGTGCTCGATTCCATGGATCTGGAGCGTGAGCGCGGTATCACCATCAAGGCGCAGAGCGTGACGCTGGATTATAAAGCGCAGGATGGGCAGACCTATCAGCTTAACTTTATCGACACTCCCGGCCACGTTGACTTCTCCTATGAAGTTTCCCGCTCGCTGGCGGCCTGCGAAGGCGCGCTGCTGGTGGTGGACGCCGGCCAGGGCGTAGAAGCCCAGACGCTGGCCAACTGCTACACCGCGATCGAAATGGATCTGGAAGTGGTGCCGGTGTTGAACAAAATCGACCTGCCGGCCGCCGATCCGGATCGCGCCGCGCAGGAAATCGAAGACATCGTCGGCATCGACGCCACCGATGCCGTGCGCTGCTCGGCCAAAACCGGCGTCGGCGTGCCCGACGTGCTGGAGCGCCTGGTGCGCGACATCCCGCCGCCGCAGGGCGATCCGGATGCGCCGCTGCAGGCACTGATCATCGACTCCTGGTTCGATAACTACCTGGGCGTCGTGTCTCTGGTGCGCGTCAAGAACGGCACCCTGCGCAAGGGCGACAAGATCAAGGTCATGAGCACCGGTCAGGTGTATAACGCCGATCGTTTGGGCATCTTCACGCCGAAGCAGGTCGATCGCGACGTGCTGAACTGCGGCGAAGTGGGTTGGCTGGTCTGCGCGATCAAAGACATCCTCGGCGCGCCGGTGGGCGATACCCTGACGCAGGCGCGTCAGCCGGCGGATAAAGCGCTGCCGGGCTTCAAGAAAGTGAAGCCGCAGGTGTACGCCGGTCTGTTCCCAATCAGCTCCGACGACTATGAATCTTTCCGTGATGCGCTGGGCAAGTTGAGCCTTAACGACGCTTCCCTGTTCTACGAGCCGGAAAGCTCCACCGCGTTGGGCTTCGGCTTCCGCTGCGGCTTCCTCGGTCTGCTGCACATGGAGATCATTCAGGAGCGTCTGGAGCGTGAATACGATCTGGATCTGATCACCACCGCGCCGACGGTAGTCTACGAAGTGGAAACCACCGGCAAAGAAGTGATCTACGTCGACAGCCCGTCCAAGCTGCCGCCGCTGAACAACATCCAGGAACTGCGCGAGCCGATCGCCGAATGTCACATGCTGATGCCGCAGGAATACCTGGGCAACGTCATCACCCTGTGCGTTGAGAAGCGCGGCGTGCAGACCAACATGGTCTACCACGGCAACCAGGTGGCGCTGACTTATGAAATCCCGATGGCGGAAGTGGTGCTCGACTTCTTCGACCGCCTGAAGTCCACGTCGCGCGGTTATGCGTCGCTGGATTACAACTTCAAGCGCTTCCAGGCCTCCGACATGGTGCGCGTGGACGTGCTGATCAACAACGAGCGCGTGGATGCGCTGGCGCTGATCACCCACCGCGACAACTCGCAGTACCGCGGCCGTGAACTGGTGGAGAAGATGAAAGATCTGATCCCGCGTCAGCAGTTCGACATCGCGATTCAGGCGGCGATCGGCACGCATATCATCGCGCGCTCCACCGTGAAGCAGCTGCGTAAAAACGTGCTGGCGAAATGCTACGGCGGTGACGTCAGCCGTAAGAAAAAGCTGCTGCAGAAACAGAAAGACGGTAAGAAACGCATGAAGCAGGTCGGCAACGTCGAGCTGCCGCAGGAAGCGTTCCTGGCCATTCTGCACGTCGGTAAAGACGGCAAGTAACCGCGACGAGTTCGCGAAACGAGGGAGTTTGCATGGCGAATATGTTTGCCCTGGTCCTGGCGTTGGCCACTCTGGTCACCGGGATCATCTGGTGCTTCGAGCGCTTTAAATGGGCGCCGGCCCGCCGCGCGAAGATCGCGGCGGTCAACGAACAGACCGCGGGCGCCGTCGACGATAAAACGCTGGCGAAAGTGGCGAAGCAGCCTGGTTGGGTAGAGACTGGCGCATCGGTGTTCCCGGTGCTGCTGCTGGTCTTTGTGGTGCGTTCGTTTATTTACGAACCATTCCAGATCCCGTCCGGATCAATGATGCCGACGCTGTTGATTGGCGATTTCATTCTGGTGGAGAAATATGCCTACGGCATTAAAGATCCGATTACCCAGACGACGCTCATTGAAACCGGCCATCCGAAGCGTGGCGATATTGCGGTATTTAAATATCCGCTGGATCCGAAGCTGGATTATATCAAGCGCGTGATTGGCCTGCCGGGCGACCGTATTACTTACGATCCGGTGAATAAGCGCGTCACGGTGCAGCCGTCCTGCAACAGCGGGCAGTCCTGCGATACCGCGCTGGCCGTGACCTACGCCGATGCGCAGCCGAGCGACTTCGTGCAGCTGTTCAGCCGCAGCGGCATGGGCGAGGCCAGCAACGGCTTCTATCAGATCCCGCTGAACGATAACGTGCCGTCGGGCGGCATTCGCATGCGTGAGCGCCAGGAAAGCCTCGGCAACGTTACGCATCGCATCCTGACCGTGCCGGACGCGCAGGATCGGGTGGGCGCTTACTATCAACAGCCGGGCAAACCGTTGGCGGAGTGGGTGGTGCCGGCCGGGCATTACTTCATGATGGGCGACAACCGTGACAACAGCGCGGACAGCCGTTACTGGGGCTTTGTGCCGGAGAAGAATCTGGTGGGCAAAGCCACGGCCATCTGGATGAGCTTTGAAAAACAGGAAGGCGAGTGGCCTACCGGCGTGCGTTTCAGCCGGATCGGCGGCATTCATTAATCGCTGATTTATTCCCTGTCAATTTCACGCCGCAGCCTACTGCGGCGTGAAAGATTAAGGGGATATAAACACAGCATTATGTTTCCACTCGTTGTAGAATACTTTCTCGAGCGATAAAAGTTGGCTCCTGCTGGGAGCCACTGCAAACGAAACAGCTTTGGATCGGCTTTCGGCGAAGCAGGCCTGTTCCGTGTGCTGCAAGTTTTTGACGCATTCTTGATCTATTGGTAACTCATGAACCCCATCGTAATAAACAGGCTGCAGCGGAAGCTGGGCTACACTTTTCAACAGCAGGAGCTTTTACTGCAGGCTTTGACTCACCGCAGCGCCAGCAGTAAACACAATGAACGTCTTGAGTTTCTGGGTGACTCGATTCTGAGCTTTGTCATCGCCAATGCGCTCTATCACCGTTTTCCTCGCGTAGACGAGGGCGACATGAGCCGCATGCGCGCCACGCTGGTGCGCGGCAACACGCTGGCGGAGATGGCGCGCGAGTTTGACCTGGGCGAATGTCTGCGGCTTGGGCCGGGCGAATTGAAAAGTGGTGGGTTCCGCCGCGAGTCAATCCTGGCGGATACGGTGGAGGCATTGATCGGCGGCGTGTTCCTGGACAGCGACATCCAGACCGTCGAGCGCCTGATTTTGGACTGGTATCGCAGCCGGTTGGACGAAATCAGCCCCGGCGATAAGCAGAAAGACCCGAAAACCCGTTTGCAGGAATTTTTGCAGGGGCGTCATCTGCCGTTGCCTTCTTATTTGGTGGTGCAGGTTCGCGGAGAAGCGCACGACCAGGAGTTTACCATCCACTGCCAGGTGAGTGGTTTGAGCGAGCCCGTGGTGGGCACCGGCTCGAGCCGCCGTAAAGCCGAGCAGGCGGCAGCGGAACAAGCGCTGAAAAAGCTGGAGCTTGAATGAGCGAAGTAAAACAACACTGCGGGTTTATCGCCATCGTCGGCCGCCCGAACGTGGGCAAATCGACGTTGCTGAACCAACTGCTGGGGCAGAAGGTTTCCATTACGTCGCGTAAGCCGCAGACGACCCGTCACCGCATCATGGGCATCGACACCGATGGCGCCTATCAGGCGATCTACGTCGATACCCCAGGGCTGCACATCGAAGAAAAACGCGCCATCAACCGTTTGATGAACCGCGCGGCCAGCAGCTCGATCGGCGACGTTGAGCTGGTGATCTTCGTGGTCGAAGGCACCAACTGGACCGCCGACGACGAAATGGTGGTCAACAAGCTGCGCAGCCTGCGTTGCCCGGTACTGCTGGCGATCAACAAGGTCGATAACGTTACCGACAAATCCAAGCTGTTGCCGCATATCGCGTTCCTCAGCCAGCAGATGAATTTCCTCGACGTGGTGCCTATCTCCGCCGAGAAAGGGATGAACGTCGACACCATCGCCGGCATCGTGCGCAAGCTGCTGCCGGAAGCGGAACACCACTTCCCGGAAGATTACATCACCGATCGTTCCCAGCGCTTTATGGCGTCTGAGATCATCCGCGAGAAGTTGATGCGTTTCCTGGGCGAAGAGCTGCCGTACTCGGTGACGGTAGAAATCGAACAATTCGTGGCCAACGATCGCGGCGGCTACGATGTGCACGGCCTGATCCTGGTTGAGCGCGAAGGCCAGAAGAAAATGGTCATCGGCAACAAGGGCGCCAAGATCAAAACCATCGGCATCGAAGCGCGCCAGGACATGGAACAGATGTTCGACGCTAAAGTGCATCTCGAGCTGTGGGTGAAAGTGAAATCCGGTTGGGCGGACGACGAACGTGCGCTGCGCAGCCTGGGCTATGTTGACGATCTGAAGTAACGATCCGTGGACGGCTGGGAGCGCGCTTTCGTCCTGCATGGGCGGCCGTACAGTGAAACCAGTCTGATGCTGGATCTGTTTACCGAAGGTCATGGGCGGGTGCGCTTGCTGGCAAAAGGCGCGCGCAGCCGCCGCTCCAATCTGAAGGGTTGCCTGCAACCCTTTACCCCCCTGCTAGTGCGCTGGGGCGGTCGCGGCGAAGTGAAAACGCTGCGCAACGCCGAAGCGGTCTCTCTCGGTTTACCCCTCAGCGGCATGATGCTTTACAGCGGCCTGTACGTGAACGAACTGCTGGCGCGCGTGCTGGAGCAGGAAACCAACTACTCGGTGCTGTTCTTCGACTACTTGCAATGCCTGCAGGCGCTGGCGGCGGAAGACAGTTCGCCGGAACAGGCGCTGCGCCAGTTCGAGCTGGCTTTGTTGCATCATCTCGGCTACGGCCTCGATTTTCTGCACTGCGCCGGCAGCGGCCTGCCGGTGGATGACGCCATGACCTACCGCTACCGCGAAGAGAAAGGCTTTATCGCCAGCCTGGTGGTGGATCATTACAGCTTCACCGGGCGCGAACTGCGCGCGCTGGCGGAACGGCAGTTTCCCGATGCCGAGACGCTGCGCGCCGCCAAGCGTTTCACCCGCATGGCGCTGAAACCCTACCTCGGCGGCAAACCGTTGAAGAGCCGCGAACTGTTTCGCCAATTCGTGCGCAAACAGCCGAATACGCCGGTTGACGACGCCTGACCTTTTCCCCTTTTTCCGCCCTGCGCCCGCGTGTAAACTGCTGGCACTGAAAATCGTATTTAGAGGTTGTCATGGCTGATTTGCTGCTGGGCGTCAATATCGATCACATCGCCACGTTACGTAACGCGCGCGGAACCCAATACCCGGATCCGGTTCAGGCGGCATTCATTGCCGAACAGGCGGGGGCCGACGGCATTACCGTGCATCTGCGCGAAGATCGCCGCCACATCACCGACCGCGACGTGCGCTTGCTGCGCCAGACCATCCAGACGCGCATGAACCTGGAGATGGCGGTGACCGACGAGATGCTGGACATCGCCATTGAGCTGCAGCCGCATTTCTGCTGCCTGGTGCCGGAAAAACGCGAGGAAGTGACCACCGAAGGCGGCCTGGACGTCGCCGGCCAACTGGACAAAATGAGCGTGGCGGTCGAGCGCCTGGCGCAGGCGGGCATTTTGGTCTCGCTGTTCATCGATCCCGATCATCGCCAGATCGACGCGGCGGTGGCGGTGGGCGCACCCTATATCGAAATCCACACCGGCGCCTACGCCGAAGCGCAGGGCGAGCTGGCGGTACAGGCCGAGCTGCGCCGCATCGCGGTCGCCGCAGCCTACGCGGCCGAGAAGGGGCTGAAGGTCAACGCCGGCCACGGCCTGACCTACCACAACGTGCAGCCGATCGCCGCGCTGCCGGAAATGCACGAGCTGAACATCGGCCATGCGATTATCGGCCAGGCGGTGATGAGCGGGCTGCCGGCCGCGGTTGCCGACATGAAAGTGCTGATGCGGGAAGCGCGCCGGTAATGGCGGTGCTCGGGCTGGGTACCGACATCGTCGAGATGGCGCGTATCGAGGCGGTGGTGGAGCGCAGCGGCGATCGTCTGGCGCGCCGCGTGCTGAGCGACGCCGAGTGGGCGCTGTATCAGCAGCACCAGCAGCCGATTCGCTTTCTGGCCAAACGTTTCGCGGTGAAAGAGGCCGCCGCCAAGGCGTTCGGCACCGGCATTCGCAACGGCCTGGCGTTCAACCAGTTCGAGGTGTTCAACGATGCGTTGGGCAAACCGAATATTCGTTTGCACGGCCGCGCCGCCGAGCTGGCGGGGGAGATGGGGGTCACCGCGATCCACGTTTCGCTGGCCGATGAAAGGCGCTATGCCTGCGCGACGGTGATCGTCGAAAGCTGAAAATAGAAAGGGCGCCCTGCGGCGCCCTTGTCAGTCCTGCGGCGGGTTAAATGCGATCGGCGTGGTGCAACACCACGAACTTATCCCACAGCTGTTCGTTGGTCTCGCGATGCTGCGGATCGGTGATAATGGTGTTGTCGATGGGGCAGACCTGCTGACAGGTTGGCGTATCGTAATGGCCAACGCACTCGGTGCAGCGATCGGTATCGATCTGGTAGATCTCATCGCCCATCGAAATCGCCTGGTTCGGGCATTCCGGCTCGCACATGTCGCAGTTGATGCATTTGCGTGTGATTAGCAGGGCCATGACGTATCTCTCATTATTAACAGGGGTATTTTTCGCAGCGGCGATTATACCGGTTAAACCAACTTTTTCATCAATTGTTCGCTGTGCCTGATACGGTCGCGGGCATGATCAAGGTCGTGCTGGATCAGCGCCATAAACAGCAGGTCGGTGAGGGCGAACTGGGCCGTGCTGGAGGAGATGGCCGCGCTGCGGGTGTGGGGTTCTTCGGCGATGGTATAGAGGCAGTGATCGGCGCGTTGCTGCAGGCCGTTGGGCGAGAAGCTGGTCAGCGCCAGCACCCTGGCGCCGGCCTGGCGCGCTTCTTCCGCCGCCAGATTGATTTCACGCCGCTCGCCGCTGAAGGAGATCGCCACCAGCAGATCGCGTTTGTCCAGCGCCTGCACCGCCGCCAGTTGAACGTGCATATCCGCTTCGGCCACCGCCATCACCCCGATTTTCAGCAGCTTGAAGGAAAAATCCTTGGCCACCAGCCCGGAGGCGCCGATGCCGATCAGCATCACCCGGCGCGCCTGGCGCAGCATGTCCAGCGCCTGATGCAGCCGTTCTTCGCTGTTGATGTCCAGCGTCGCGCGCAGCGCCGCCTGCTTTTCCGCCAGCAGCTTTTCACCGACGGTTTTCAGCGTGTCGCTGCTGAGGATGTGGTTGTGAACGGTCACTACCGGTTCGGCCTGTGGCTGAGCCAGCGTCTCGCTCAGCGCCAGCTTCAGCGCCGGGAAACCTTTATAGCCCAGTTTTTGGGCGAACTTCACCACGCTCGACTGGCTGATGCCGGCCAACTGGGCCAGCTTTTGCGAGCTGAGATGGCGCGCCTGCTCGGCGTTATTCAGCAGAAAGTCCGCCAGCTTGCGGTCGTTTTGCGCCAGTGTCGGATACATCTGGCGAATGCGCAGAAGGGTACTCATTGTTCTTTCCCTGGAAACCAGCGGCCATTTTGCCATGCAGAGGGCGAAAACGCGCGGTGAAAATTTTTGTGAGCTCACCGTTAAAATAGCAAATAGCGCTCGCTTTGTTGAATAAAATATTCAAATATTGATTAAGTTTTGTGAATTAAAAATTCAAAGGTGAACAGATGAACTTAGGCGCACTGGTATCGGAAACCCGCAACCCGGCCACCATGGGGCTGGATGAAATGTCGACGCTGGACATGGTCCGTTGCTTTAACCAGGAAGATCGCAAGGTGCCGGAGGCGATTGAACAGGTGCTGCCGGCGATTGCGCAGGCGGTCGATTTGGCCGCGGCGGCGTTGAAGGCCGGCGGCCGGTTGATTTATTTGGGCGCCGGCACCAGCGGCCGCCTGGGCGTATTGGATGCTTCCGAGTGCCCGCCGACTTTCGGCGTGCCGCACGGTGTGGTGGTGGGGCTAATCGCCGGCGGGCCGGGTGCGCTGCTCAAAGCGGTGGAGGGGGCGGAAGATGACGCAGCCCTGGGCGAGGCCGATCTCAGAGCGCTGAACCTGACCGCCGTCGATATGGTGGTGGGGTTGGCGGCCTCGGGGCGCACGCCTTACGTGATCGGCGCGCTGCGCTATGCGCGCGGGCTGGGTTGCCCGACGGCGGCCATCTCCTGCAACCCGGATTCGCCGATTGCGCACGAAGCGCAGGTGGCGATTTCGCCGGTGGTGGGGCCGGAGGCGCTGACCGGTTCGACGCGCCTGAAATCCGGCACTGCGCAGAAACTGGTGCTCAACATGCTGTCGACCGGCGCGATGGTCAAACTTGGCAAGGTCTACCAGAACCTGATGGTGGACGTGAAGGCCACCAACGTCAAACTGGTGGATCGCGCCTGCCGCATCGTGGTGGAGGCCACCGGCGCCGAACGCGCTCAGGCGGAAGCGGCGCTGGCGCAGACCGGCTTTGAGGTTAAACCGGCGATCCTGATGCTTTTGGCCGGCGTCAGCGCCGAAGAGGCGCAGCAGCGGCTGCAGCGGCACGATGGCTACCTGCGCGCGGCGCTGGCGCGTTAATTCACGGTGGGGGCGGCGATGGACAAGACAACGGCATTGGCGACACAGATCCTGGCGGGCGTGGGGGGCGAGGGCAATATCCTCAAACTGGAGAACTGCATGACGCGGGTGCGCGTCGAAGTCAGCGACGAGCAGCGTCTGGATCTGGCCGCTCTCAAGCAGTTGCCCGGCGTGAAGGGCTATATCAAACAGGGTGAGCAGCATCAGTTTATCGTCGGCCCGGGCGCCGCCGCCAAGGTGGTGGACGCCATGCGCGGGCTGTTGAGCGGCAGCGCGCAGCCCGCCGTCGGTGACGCCGCCCGCACCAAGGCGCAGGCCAAGCAAAAATACGCTGCGCCGATGAGCGGCGCGCTGAAAAAGCTGGCCGACGTTTTTATTCCGCTGATCCCGGCGTTTATCGCCTCGGGCCTGATCACCGGCATCATCAACCTGCTGAAACGGCCCGACATCGCCGGTCAACTGGCCGTGGACTACCCGAACGCGCTGGGGCTGCTGGCGATCTTCGGCAGCGCGGTGTTCGCCATCATGAACATTCTGGTCGGGGTCAACGCCGCGCGGGTATTCGGCGGCTCGCAGGCGATGGGCGGCGTGATGGCCGGCATTCTCTCCAGCCCGGCGCTGGCGCAGATCACGTTGTTCGGGGAGGCGCTGCAGCCGGGGCGCGGCGGGGTGATCGCCGTGCTGCTGGTGGTGGCGTTGATGTGCTGGGTGGAGAAACGCCTGCGCACGCTGTTGCCGGAGTCGGTCGAGCTGATCCTTAACCCGCTGCTGACCACGCTGGTCACCGCCTCATTGGCGATCCTGATCCTGCAGCCGATCGGGGGTTATATTTCCGATGCCATTGCCCACGGCGCCAATCTGGCGATCGACAAGGGCGGGCTGCTGGTGGGGGCGCTGCTCTCGGGGCTGTTCCTGCCGCTGGTGCTCTCCGGCCTGCATCAGGGGCTGGTGCCGATCCACGTCGAGCTGGTGCAGGCGCACGGTTCCAACCCGCTGTTGCCGATCCTGGCGATGGCCGGCGTCGGGCAGGTGGGGGCGGCGTTGGCGGTGCTGTTGAAAACCCGCAACGCGCGGCTGAAGCAGGTGATCAAAGGGGCATTGCCGGTCGGCATTCTCGGCATCGGCGAGCCGCTGATCTTCGGGGTGACGCTGCCGCTGGGCCGGCCGTTTATCGGCGCCTGCCTCGGCGGCGCGGTCGGCGGCGCGTTAATCAGCTACTGGAAGGTGGCGACGGTCATCACCTTCGGCATTTCGGGGCTGCCTTTGGCGTTGACCATCGTCTCAGGTAAGGTGATGCTGTATCTGGCGGGGATGTTGATTACGATTATCGCCGGTTTTCTCTTCACCTGGATGATGGGGTTCAACGATCCCGAGGAGTAGCGTTTGAGCGACAAGCAGCAACAACCGGCCGCAGAGGGGCGCCGCGTGGTCTTTTTTGATCTGGACGGCACCCTGCATCAGGAGGATATGTTCGGCAGTTTCTTGCGCTTTCTGCTGCGCCGCTTACCGCTGAACCTGTTGCTGGTGATACCGCTGCTGCCGCCGATCGGGTTGGCGCTGCTGCTGCTGGGGCGCGCCGCGCGTTGGCCGATGAGCCTGCTGCTGTGGGCGATCACTTTCGGGCGCTCCGAAGCGACGCTGAAGGCGCTGGAGCGGCAGTTTATCGAGGCTTTCCGCCAGAAGGTGACCGCGTTTCCGGTGGTGCAAATGCGGCTGCGGCAGTATTTGGATGAGCACGATGCCGAGGTGTGGCTGATTACCGGCTCGCCGGAGCAACTGGTGGCGCAGGTGTATCGGGATTCGGCGTTTCTGCCGCGGGTGCGGTTGGTCGGCAGCCGCATCGCGCGTCGCTATGGCGGCTGGGTGCTGACCTTGCGCTGTCTGGGCGTACAAAAAGTGGTGCAGCTGGAGCAACGGCTCGGCGCGCCGCTGAAGCTGTACAGCGGTTACAGCGACAGCAAGCAGGATAACCCGCTGCTGTTTTTTTGCGAGCACCGTTGGCGGGTGAGCAAGGAGGGCGAGCTGCAGCAGCTGGAATAAACAAAGGGCGGAGAATTCCGCCCTTTGCTGTTACCGCTGCCGCGATCAGTCGTCGGTTACGTCGTGCGGTTTGCGTCCGAGCTGCCAAATCTTCTCCGCATAATGCCCCAGCGCCCACAGGCTCAGGCCGAGCAGCGCGAAGAAAATCGTCTTCGGCATGCTGTCCCAGAAAAACTCGAACAGGCGGGTGTACAGGTTGATGCCGAGGAAGGTCAGCCCGAAACCGCGCAGCATGGCGTCGTCATGCTTCAACCCCAGCCAGATGGCGGCGAAGGCGGCCAGCCCGAACAGCAGGCTCCAGTGGAACAGCTCAATCTGGCGCGCGCGGTACCAGCTGTCGAGATCGCCGTAGTTGCCGAAGATGGACAGCAGCCACAGCGCGATGAACAGGTACAGCAGGCCCATCGCCAGCGACACCCGCTGCAGGCCGCGCTGCGCCAATAGCGGCCGCAGCAGCAATGCGGCGGCGATCAGCACCGCGCCGAAGGCGATAAAGCGAATCGGGTAGCTCATGCCGAGCCAGTAGGCGCCCCAGCCGGACAGGTAGCCGGTCTCTGCGCCGAAGGCATTGCCGAGCGACAGCAGGGCGAACCACCACACCAGCCCGGAGCGGCTGAACCAGCCGATAGCGCCGTACAGCAGCGCGGCGACCAGCAGCAGCATGGAAACCCGGCCGCTGCCGTTATCCAGCCAGACGCCCAGTTGCCATAAGGCGCAGGCGGTAAGCAACACGGCGACAAACAATGCCGCCTCGTTGCCGTAACGTTTTTCCGGGTGCCGTTGGCGGCGGCGCAGCGCCCAGACGTAGGCCAGTGCTGCCAACACCCCGGCGATCGCCATGCGTACCGGCGCGTCGAAGCGGAACAGTTCGCTCAGCCATTCAAGCAGTGCGCTGTCGGCGAACAGGCTGGTGACGGCGATCAGCAGCGAGGCCAGCGCGGCGAGAAACGCATAGCGCGCCAGCCGCCGCCAGTCGAAAGGTTGTACGTCCACATGCAGCAGCAACTGCTGCCGTTGTTCGGGCGTCATGGCGCCTTCCCCAACCCAGCCGTCCAGCGCCTTGCGCACCACGACGGCGTTCTTTTTACTGAGTTTCATGCTTCTTGTCCCTGAATCACATGCTGATTCGGCCAGTATAGCCATTGGCGGGCGGCTACGACAAAGGGAGGCTAGTGTGTATAATGCCCGCCGCAAAAGCGCACGAGGAATTATGCGATGACTGAATATAACGATGAGTACTGGATGCGTCAGGCATTGCAGCTGGCCCTGCGCGCGCAGGAAGAGGGCGAGGTGCCGGTGGGTGCGCTGCTGGTGCTGGACAATCAGGTCATCGGCGAGGGCTGGAACCGCCCGATCGGCCGACACGATCCTACCGCGCACGCCGAGATCATGGCGCTGCGCCAGGGCGGCGCGGTGCTGCAAAACTACCGCTTGTTGAACGCCACGCTGTACGTCACGCTGGAGCCCTGCGTGATGTGCGCCGGCGCGATGGTGCACAGCCGTATCCGCCGGTTGGTGTATGGCGCCGCCGACGAGAAAACCGGCGCGGCCGGTTCGCTGGTGGACATTCTGCGCCATCCGGGCATGAACCATCAGGTGGAGATCGTCTCGGGCGTGCTGGCGGACGAATGCGCCGCCACCCTGAGCAATTTCTTCCGCCTGCGCCGCGAACAAAAAAAAGCGCTCAGGCTGGCGCAGCGGGCGGCGGATAAGCCGGAATAATCAGTAGTTGAGCGCCAGTTCCGGCATCACCGTCGGATAGCCTTTCCCCAACGCCTCCTGCTCGGCGGCCGCTTGCGCCGCCTTTCTCTCTTTTTCCTGCAGATAGCCCACCAGGCTGACCTGATAGCGGCGGATATTTTCTACATAGTTGTAGGCTTCACGCCCGCGCGCATAGCCGTAGGTCAACTGCGGGTAGTAGCGCTTTTGGCTGAGCATCGGCAGGCGTTGTTTGACGTCGACCCAGCTGTCCGGGTTGCCTTTTTGCGTCTTGGTCAGCTTGCGCGCGTCCAGCATGTGGCCCCAGCCCATGTTGTAGGCCGCCAGCGAGAACCAGATACGCTCGTCTTCCGGCACGCTGTCCGGCACCTTGGCCATCAGCCGCTGCAGGTAGAGCGCGCCGCCCTGAATGCTCTCTTCCGGATCGAGGCGGTCGTTGACCCCCAGGCCGTCGGCGGTGGCGCGGGTCAGCATCATCAGGCCGCGCACGCCGGTGGGGGAGGTGGCCTGCGGATTCCAGTGCGATTCCTGATAGGCGATGGCCGCCAGCAGCTTCCAGTCGATCTCGTTGGCGTGCTTCTCGAACAGCGGGCGGAAGTTGGGCAGCACCGAGTCGATGGCCGACAGGAAGGTTTTGGTGTCCACATAGTCGAAGCTGCCGACGTGGCCGAGGTACTTCTCTTCCAGCCGCGCCAGGGTGCCGTCGTCCACCATCTGGCTGTAGAAATCCAGCATCGCCGCGTACAGACTGTCGTCGCCGTCGCGTTTCAGATACCAGGTGACCGGCTCTTCGTCGGTGACGTCGAACGCCACCGCCAGCTGCGGATGGATGCGCTGCAGCAGCGCGATGGTCACCGAATCGCCGAGGGTGTAGTCCAGCTTGCCGTCGGCCACCCGTTCCAGCAGCTCTTTGGAGGTGAGATCGCTGGAGGACTCCCAGGCGAGATCCGGGTATTTATCCTGCTTGAGCTGTTTTAGCGTGCTGACGTGCGCGGAACCGGAGGCGACCGCCAGCTTGCCTTTGATGTCGGCGAAGCTTTTCGGCCGCGGGGTGCCCAGCCGGTACACCAGCTGTTGGGAAACAGAATAGTAGGCCGGGCCGGTGCGCGCACGGCTGAGGCGTTCCTGGTTGTAGATAAGGCCCGCCGCCAGCAGGTCGGCGTCGTCGTCGTCCAGATCGTCGAACAGGTCATTGATGTTCTGATGGGGGATCACCACCAGCTTCACCCCGAGGTAGTTGGCGAAGCGCTTGGCCAGTTCGTAGTCGAGCCCACCCGGCCCTTGCTTGGTGTTGAAATAGGTCAGCGGTGAATTCAGCGTGCTGATGCGCAACTCGCCGCGGGAAATGATCTCCTGGAGTTGCCCGCCCTGGCCGCTGCGCCAGGTGATATTGGGCCACAGCGCGAGAGCCAGAAGCAGGGTGACAACGCCGATGAGGATGTAGTTTATTTTAAGACGTTTCAAATAGTTATCCAGTGGTGGCACAGGTACACCGGCGACGACAACCGCGACTTTTCTCATGGTTAAATCACCAGTGCGGGGGGCATTTTGCGCAACAAAACGCCAGTGTGCAACTTTATTGACACGTTATGACAATTCGACGGTGCGGCATGCTTTTATCAATAATCCCTACGCAAACGGTTTCGTCGGCGGCGAGGATTCTCTATAATGACGCGCGTTTTCCCCTGTTGCGCCCAATGAAGCGTCTTATCCGTCGCTTCGAAGACGAGAGAACTTTGATTATGGAAATTCTGCGTGGTTCGCCCGCTTTATCGGCTTTTCGCATTACCAAACTGCTGTCCCGCTGCCAGGACGCTCACCTGCCCGTCAGTGATATCTACGCCGAGTACGTCCACTTTGCCGATGTCAGCGCACCGCTAAGTGCCGAAGAACACGTCAAGCTTCAGCGTCTGCTCAAGTACGGTCCTTCTCTCGCCGAACACGCTCCCGAAGGCCGGCTGCTGCTGGTTACGCCGCGCCCGGGCACCATTTCTCCCTGGTCTTCCAAAGCCACCGACATCGCCCACAACTGCGGTTTGCAGCAGGTGCTGCGGTTGGAGCGCGGCCTGGCGTTCTACGTCAAGGCGCCCGAGCTGACGGAAACCCAATGGCGCCAACTCACCGCGCTGTTGCACGATCGCATGATGGAAACCGTCTTCAGCGAGCTGCAACAGGCCGAACAGCTGTTCGCGCACCATCAGCCGGCGCCGTATCAGTCGGTCGACGTGCTGGGCGCAGGGCGCGCTGCGCTGGAGCAGGCCAACGTCCGGCTCGGCCTGGCGCTGGCGCAGGACGAGATCGACTACCTGCTGAATGCCTTTACCGGTTTGGGGCGCAACCCGACGGATATCGAACTCTATATGTTCGCGCAGGCCAACTCCGAGCATTGCCGCCACAAGATTTTCAACGCCGACTGGATCATCGACGGCGAACAGCAGCCTAAATCGCTGTTCAAAATGATCAAGAACACCTATGAGCAGACGCCGGACTACGTGCTGTCGGCGTATAAAGACAACGCCGCCGTGATGGAAGGCTCGCAGGTCGGCCGCTTCTTCGCCGCGCCGGACAACGGCACGTACGATTACCATCAGGAAGACGCGCACATCCTGATGAAGGTGGAAACTCACAACCACCCGACGGCGATCTCGCCGTGGCCGGGCGCCGCGACCGGCTCCGGCGGCGAGATCCGCGACGAGGGCGCCACCGGCCGCGGCGCCAAGCCGAAGGCCGGCCTGGTGGGCTTCTCGGTGTCCAACCTGCGTATTCCCGGCTTTGAACAGCCGTGGGAGCAGGACTTCGGCAAACCGGAACGCATCGTCACCGCGCTGGATATCATGACCGAAGGCCCGCTGGGCGGCGCTGCGTTCAACAACGAATTCGGTCGTCCGGCGCTGCTGGGCTACTTCCGCACCTATGAAGAGCGCGTCAACAGCCATAACGGCGTCGAGCTGCGCGGCTACCACAAACCGATCATGCTGGCGGGCGGCATCGGTAACATCCGTGCCGATCACGTCCAGAAAGGGGAAATCACCGTCGGCGCCAAGCTGGTGGTGCTGGGCGGCCCGGCGATGAATATCGGCCTGGGCGGCGGCGCGGCGTCATCGATGGCGTCAGGCCAGTCCGATGCCGATCTGGACTTCGCGTCGGTGCAGCGCGACAACCCGGAAATGGAACGCCGCTGTCAGGAAGTGATCGACCGCTGCTGGCAGCTGGGCGACCAGAACCCGATCCTGTTTATCCATGACGTCGGCGCCGGCGGCCTGTCCAACGCCATGCCGGAACTGGTGAGCGACGGCGGCCGCGGCGGCCGCTTCGAGCTGCGCGACATCCTCAACGACGAGCCGGGCATGAGCCCGCTGGAAGTGTGGTGCAACGAATCGCAGGAACGTTACGTGATGGCGATCGCCCCGGCGCAGATGGCGCAGTTCGATGAGATCTGCCGCCGCGAGCGCGCGCCTTACGCGGTGATCGGCGAAGCGACCGAAGAACAGCACCTGACGCTGAACGACCGCCACTTCGACAACCAACCGATCGACATGCCGCTGGACGTGCTGCTCGGCAAAACGCCGAAGATGACCCGCGACGTGACCCGTCTGCAGGCGCAGGGCCAGGCGGTGCAGCGTGAGAACATCACGCTGGCCGACGCGGTGAAGCGCGTGCTGCATCTGCCGGCCGTCGCGGAGAAAACCTTCCTGATCACCATCGGCGACCGCACCGTCACCGGCATGGTGGCGCGCGACCAAATGGTCGGCCCGTGGCAGATCCCGGTGGCCGACTGCGCGGTCACCACCGCCAGCCTGGACAGTTATTACGGCGAGGCGATGTCGCTCGGCGAACGCGCGCCGGTGGCGCTGCTGGACTTCGCCGCTTCCGGCCGCCTGGCGGTCGGGGAAGCGCTGACCAACCTGGCCGCCACGGAAATCGGCAGCCTGAAGCGCGTGAAGCTGTCCGCCAACTGGATGGCCGCCGCAGGCCACCCGGGTGAAGACGCCGGCCTGTACGAGGCGGTAAAAGCGGTGGGTGAAGAACTGTGCCCGGCGCTGGGCATCACCATTCCGGTGGGTAAAGACTCCATGTCGATGAAAACCCGCTGGCAGGAAGGCAATGAGCAACGTGAAATGACCTCGCCGCTGTCGCTGGTTATCACCGCCTTTGCCCGTGTGGAAGACGTGCGCCATACCGTGACGCCGCAATTGCGCACCGATAAGGGCGACAGCGCGCTGCTGTTGATCGACCTGGGCAACGGGCATAACGCGCTGGGCGCCACCGCGCTGGCGCAGGTTTATCGCCAACTGGGCGATAAACCGGCCGACGTGCGCAACGTCGCGCAGCTGGCGGGCTTCTTCAACGCCATGCAGCAGTTGGTGGCCGATCGCGCCCTGCTGGCTTACCACGATCGCGCCGACGGCGGCCTGCTGGTGACGCTGGCGGAGATGGCCTTCGCCGGTCACTGCGGCGTAGAGGTTAACCTCGATGGCCTCGGCGACGATGCGCTGGCGGTGCTGTTCAACGAAGAGTTGGGCGCGGTGATCCAGGTGAGCGCCGAACGTCTTGACGACGTGAAGCGGGCGTTCGCGCAGCACGGGCTGACCGACAACGTGCATCACATCGGCAGCGCGCAGGCCGGCGATCGTTTCGTCATCAACCAACACGGCAAGGCGCTGTACAGCGAAAGCCGCAATACGCTGCGCACCTGGTGGGCGGAAACCACCTGGCAGATGCAGCGTCTGCGCGACAACCCGGCGTGCGCCGATCAGGAACATCAGGCCAAGCAGGATGAACAAGATCCCGGCCTGAACGTGAAACTGACCTTTGCGCCGCAGGAAGACATCGCCGCGCCGTACATCGCCAAGGGCGCTCGCCCGAAAGTGGCGGTGCTGCGCGAGCAGGGGGTGAACTCCCACGTTGAAATGGCGGCGGCGTTCCACCGCGCCGGCTTTGACGCGGTGGACGTGCACATGAGCGATCTGCTGGCCGGGCGCCGCGATCTGCAGGACTTCCACACGCTGGTGGCCTGCGGCGGCTTCTCTTACGGCGACGTTCTGGGCGCCGGCGAAGGCTGGGCGAAATCTATCCTGTTCAACGAGCGGGTGCGCGACGAGTTTGAAGCGTTCTTCCACCGTCCGCAGACGCTGGCGCTGGGCGTATGCAACGGTTGCCAGATGATGTCCAACCTGCGCGAGCTGATCCCGGGCGCCGAACACTGGCCGCGCTTCGTGCGTAACCTGTCGGATCGCTTCGAGGCGCGCTTCAGCCTGGTGGAAGTGGCGGCCAGCCCGTCGCTGTTCATGCAAGGTATGACCGGTTCGCGCATGCCGATCGCCGTTTCCCACGGTGAAGGGCACGTCGAAGTGCGCGATGCGGCGCATCTGGCGGCGCTGGAAAGCCATGGCCTGGTGGCGCTGCGTTTCGTCAACAACGCCGGTCAGGTCACGGAGGCTTACCCGGCTAACCCGAACGGTTCGCCGAACGGCATTACCGCCGTGACCAGCGCCAACGGGCGCGCCACGGTGATGATGCCGCACCCGGAACGCGTGTTCCGCACCGTCAGCAACTCCTGGCACCCGGAAGAGTGGGGCGAGGACAGCCCGTGGATGCGCATGTTCCGCAACGCCCGTAAGCAACTGGGTTAAAAACGGCCACCACCGTACAGAGGGCGCAAGCAATTGCGCCCTTTTTTATGGCCGGCGTTCGCCGTCTGGCGGCAGTGTCTGCATTTTGCGACAGGCGCTATTTTTCGTGTCGCTAAATGGAGACATTTAACTGTTTGATTTTATTGGCGGTAATCAGGTTTGACTTTAGTTGTCTGCATTTGGCGACAGCACGGCGTTTTTTTCATCATTCATCACCGCGTAATGGACGATGGAATTTGCTTGCTTTGTTTTATTTTCAAACAAAATCAATGTGTTATGATTTTTATTGCAAAATTGGCACGCTACGTGCATTATTCTCGGCGGCTGCTCATTCACCTTTTTATGACGGCGCCGTAATTAGACGGCAAATCGCCTCATAAGCCTCCGAATGATGCCAAAGAAATGGTGCCTATCGTCCAACCAAACCGATAACAGACCGTGCAAGCGGCTTTATCAAGCATCGGGCGACACGTGGAGTGAGGCACCGCCTGTATCCAACTGTGATGAAGGGTTCATCAATCCTGGATACTTACGGATGCTATTCGTCCTGTTCGATGCCAGCCGCTGTGCTACATCACCCTGGGGACGAGGTTTAAGGGCATCCACACTTTCCTTGCGTTGGGGCAAGTTTCTTGCCCCGATGTCAATTCTCAACGCTGCGCTTATGCCCCTTTCGTTGCCTATGTCCTCGAACGCAGACGCTATCCCCACACGCTCGTTTTCGCACCGGTTGATGTTACCGGGGCCGCATGCCGTCGGCAGGCCAGGCCTATGGGCGCGGTTCGCCGATTCTGCCGCTTTTTCCTTGTGCGTTCAGGATTCTCCCCTGCCGGGCTTTTCTCTTTCCGGCGAGTCAGTTAGCATCGTGACAGAGCTGAGAGAATGAGATGATTTCGTTGAAAAAATGGCGTTTATTCCCCCGTTCGCTGCGGCAATTGGTGCTGCTGGCCTTCCTGTTGGTGCTGCTGCCGCTGTTGGTGCTGGCCTATCAAGCCTACCAGAGCCTGGATCACCTCAGCGCGCAGGCGGCGGACATTAACCGCACCACGCTGGTGGACGCGCGGCGCAGCGAGGCGATGACCAGCGTGGCGCTGGAGATGGAGCGCAGCTATCGTCAGTACTGCGTGCTGGTCGATCCTACGCTGCAGAAGCTGTACCAGAACCAGCGCAAACAGTATTCGCAGATGCTGGACGCCCATGCGCCGATTCTGCCGGACGAGCGCTACTACCAAACGCTGCGTCAGTTGCTGACCCAGCTGGCGGCGATCAAATGCCATAACAGCGGACCGGACCAAGAGGCTTCGGCCTTGCTCGAATCGTTCTCTCGTTCCAACGCCGAAATGGTGCAGGCCACGCGTGCGGTGGTGTTCTCGCGCGGCCAGCAGCTGCAGCAAGCCATCGCCGAGCGCGGCCAGTTCTTCGGCTGGCAGGCGTTGCTGTTGTTCCTGGTTAGCGTGCTGCTGGTGGTGCTGTTTACCCGCATGATCATCGGGCCGGTCAAGGCCGTGGAACGGATGATCAACCGCCTGGGGGAGGGGCGTGCGCTGGGCAGCACCGCATCGTTCAAAGGGCCGCGCGAGCTGCGTTCGCTGGCGCAGCGCATCATTTGGCTGAGCGAGCGGTTGGCGTGGCTGGAATCGCAGCGCCACGAATTTTTGCGCCATATCTCGCACGAGTTGAAAACGCCGCTGGCCAGCATGCGCGAAGGCACCGAGCTGCTGGCCGACGAGGTGGCGGGGCCGCTGACTTCCGATCAGAAAGAGGTGGTGGCGATCCTCGACAACAGCAGTCGCCACCTGCAGCAGCTGATTGAACAGCTGCTGGATTATAACCGCAAACTGGCCGATGGCCCGGCGGAACACGAGAACGTCGAGCTGCGCGAGATGGTCGATTTGGTGGTCGCCGCGCACAGTTTGCCGGCGCGGGCGAAGATGATTTCCACCGAAATCGCGCTGGAGGCGGAAATCTGCTGGGCAGAGCCTACGCTATTAATGCGCGTGCTGGATAATCTCTACTCCAATGCGGTGCACTACGGCAAGGAATCCGGTAACATTTGGATCCGCAGCCGTCAGGTTGGACAACGGGTGCAAATCGACGTCGCCAATACCGGCACGCCGATCCCCGAGGCTGAAAGAGCCATGATTTTCGAGCCTTTTTTCCAGGGTAGTCACCAGCGAAAAGGGGCGGTAAAAGGAAGCGGACTGGGGTTGAGCATCGCTCAGGACTGTATCCGTCGCATGCGCGGTGAGCTGCAACTGGCGACGGTCGCCGGTGCAGACGTCTGCTTCCGCATTGAACTGCCGTTAACCGCCGAGAATGAATAAATAATGTACACATGGTCTAAGCGCCTTCGTCTTTCACAGACCGAACGTTCACCGCGTGCCGTGCACAGAGCGCCGCTCGGCAAACGCCCGATCAGCTGGTTGGGCGCCGTTTTCTTTATGCCGCTGTTGCTGGCGGGCTGCGTCGATCGCGCGGTCAGCGGCGGCCTGAGCGCTCAGCAGCAAGAGGCGATCCCGGATACCAAGGTGATCGATTACCGTACCGCGGCTTGCGATACCCTGTGGCAGTTGGACGACAAGGACGCGCTGGATAACGCGCTCTACTGGCTGCGTGCGATGGACTGCGCCGATCGCATCGGCTCAACCCAGGCGCGCGCGCTGGCGAAAACGGTGCCTGGCGACAGCTGGTCCGGCGTTTTCAAACAGAGCATCCTGCTGGGGAGCGCACAGCCGACCTCCGGCGAACGCCGCCAGATGATCGACAGGATCAACAGTTACCGGATGGAGTTCCCAGGCTCGCTGCGTCCACTGACGCAGCTGTGGCGCCAGCAGCAGATGCTGCAGATCACGCTGTTCGATGAGAAAGCGCGTTATCAGCATCTGCAGGAGAGCAGCGACAGCCAGATCGATTCGCTGCGCCAGAGCCAGGCGCGCTTGCAATCGCAGCTGCAGGACACCTCGCGCAAGCTGGAAAACCTGACCGACATCGAGCGCCAGCTCTCATCGCGCAAGCAGTTGCAAGGGGAAATACCGGACAGCGGCGCGGGCTCGCAAAAGGGCGACGCCGCCGGTAAAAACGGCGCGGCCGCCAAAGGGGCTGAGCCGCAGGACGAACCGGAAAAGGGCACTGCGCTGCCGGTTGAACCGGAAGACACCTATACGCCGCACCCCGCCAATAAGGAGTCCCACGCGCAATGACCGCACGCAAACCGGCCAACCTGTTATTGGTTGACGACGATCCCAGCCTGCTGAAGCTGCTGGGCATGCGCCTGACCAGCGAAGGTTTTCACGTCACCACCGCCGAAAGCGGCCAGGAAGCGCTGCGCCTGCTGGCGCGCGAACAGATCGATCTGGTGATCAGCGATCTGCGCATGGATGAGATGGACGGCATGGCGCTGTTCGCCGAGATCCAAAAACATCAGCCGGGCATGCCGGTGATCATTCTCACCGCGCACGGTTCGATTCCCGATGCGGTGGCCGCCACCCAGCAGGGGGTGTTCAGCTTTCTCACCAAACCGGTGGATCGCGATGCGCTGTACAAGGCCATCGACGAGGCGCTCGCGCTGTCGGCCAGCCCGGCCGGCGACGATGCCTGGCGGGAAGACATCGTTACCCGCAGCCCGTTGATGCTGCGCCTGCTGGAGCAGGTGAAAATGGTGGCCCAGTCAGACGTCAGCGTGTTGATCAACGGCCAGAGCGGCACCGGTAAAGAGGTGGTGGCGCAGGCGATCCACGCGGCCAGCCCGCGCGCCAGTAAGGCGTTCATCGCCATCAACTGCGGCGCGCTGCCGGAGCAACTGCTGGAGTCCGAACTGTTCGGCCACGCCAAGGGCGCCTTCACCGGCGCGGTCAGCAGCCGCGAAGGGCTGTTCCAGGCGGCGGCGGGCGGCACGCTGTTCCTCGACGAGATCGGCGATATGCCGCTGTCGCTGCAGGTGAAGCTGCTGCGCGTGCTGCAGGAACGCAAGGTGCGGCCGCTCGGCAGCAATCGCGATCTGGACATTGACGTGCGCATCATCTCCGCTACCCACCGCGATCTGCAAAAGGCGATGGCGAAGAACGAGTTTCGCGAGGATCTCTACTACCGCCTCAACGTGGTGAACCTGAAGATCCCGGCGCTCAACGAGCGCGCCGAAGATATCCCGCTGCTGGCCAATCACCTGTTGCGCGAAGCGGCGCAGCGGCACAAGCCGTTCGTGCGCAGCTTCTCGACCGACGCCATGAAGCGGCTGATGACCGCCAGTTGGCCGGGCAACGTGCGTCAGCTGGTCAACGTCATCGAGCAGTGCGTGGCGCTGACCTCGGCGCCGGTGATTAGCGAAGCGTTGGTGGAGCAGGCGCTGGAAGGGGAAAACACCGCACTGCCGACTTTCGCCGAAGCGCGCAACCAGTTCGAGTTGCATTACCTGCGCAAGCTGCTGCAGATCACCAAGGGCAACGTGACCCAGGCCGCGCGCATGGCGGGCCGCAACCGCACCGAGTTTTACAAATTGCTGTCGCGCCACGAGCTGGACGCCAACGATTTTAAAGAATGACAGTTTCCCGCCGGCGCCTGCCACGCAGGTTCTCAACAAATCCGGCGGAATGATTTACACTCCGTTCTCTTTGCCGCGGCGCGCCCCGGCGTAGAGCACCATGGAACGTATTAAGCGGGATCGTACACAAATGAGCAGATCACTTTCCATCGCCCTGGCCCAGCTGAACCTGCTGGTCGGCGACATTGAAGGCAACACCGAACGCATGTTGCAAATCGTGCAGGAGCAGCAGAAGGCGGGAGCCGATCTGGTCATGTTCAGCGAACTGGCGCTGTCCGGCTACCCGCCGGAAGATCTGCTGTATCGCAATGATTTCTATGAGCGCTGTGATGCACAGCTGCTGCGCTTGCAGCAGGCTTCCGCCGAGACGGCGATCCTGGTCGGCCACCCGTGGCGCGAAGGCGACAAGCTGTATAACGCGCTGTCGCTGTTCGCCGAAGGCCGCCTGCTGACCCGCTACTTCAAGCAGCAGCTGCCGAACTACGGCGTGTTCGATGAGAAGCGCTATTTCCACGCCGGCAACGACACCTGCGTGGTGGCGCTGAAAGGCTACCGTCTGGGGCTGCTGATTTGCGAAGATCTGTGGTTCCCTGAGCCGATCGACGCCGCCAAGGCGGCCGGCGCGGAGATTATCCTGTCGATCAACGCCTCGCCGTATAACCGCGAAAAACCGTATATCCGTAAAACGCTGATGGCCGGCCACTGCCAGCGCACCCAGCTGCCGCTGGTGTACCTCAACCAGGTCGGCGGCCAGGATGAGCTGATCTTCGACGGCTGCTCCAAGGTCTTCGACGCCGCCGGCACCATGACCCACCGTCTGGCGGCTTTCGACGAGCAGGTGACCCGCCTGGAATTCAACGAGCTGGATGTGGTGCCGATGGCCGATCCGGCCGCCGAACTGCCGCAGCTGGCGCAGGTGTATCAGGCGCTGGTGCTGGCGGTGCGCGACTACGTGACCAAAAACGGCTTTAAAGGCGCGGTGCTGGGGCTGTCCGGCGGCATCGACTCGGCGCTGACGCTGGCGATCGCCGTGGATGCGTTGGGCAAAGACAAGGTGCAGGCGCTGATGATGCCATTCCGCTACACCGCGGATATCAGCATCGCCGACGCCAAGGAAGAGGCGGAAATCCTCGGCGTGGAGTTCGATATCGTCTCCATCGAACCGATGTTCGACGCCTTTATGGGCCAGCTGTCGCCGATGTTCGCCGGCACCGAGCGCGACACCACCGAAGAGAACCTGCAGGCGCGTTGCCGCGGGGTGGTGCTGATGGCGCTGTCCAACAAGCGCCGCAGCATCGTGCTGACCACCGGCAACAAGAGCGAAATGGCGGTCGGTTACGCCACGCTGTACGGCGATATGGCCGGCGGTTTCGACGTGCTAAAGGACGTGCCGAAAACGCTGGTGTTCAAGCTGTCTGAATACCGTAACACCGTCTCCTACGTGATCCCGCAGCGGGTGATCGATCGCCCGCCGTCCGCCGAGCTGGCGCCGGATCAGGTCGATCAGGACAGCCTGCCGCCGTACGATATCCTGGATGCGATCCTGGAAGGCTACGTCGAGCGCGACAAGTCGGTCGCCGATCTGGTGGCCGAAGGGTTCGACGAAGCGATCGTGCGCAAGGTGATCCGCCTGGTGGACATCAACGAATACAAGCGGCGTCAGGCCGCCGTCGGGCCGCGCATCACCGCCCGTAACTTCGGCAAAGACCGCCGCTACCCCATCACATCCGGTTTTGGCCGCAAAAATTGGTAAAAGGAAAGAAGATGAAAAAGATCGACGCGATTATCAAGCCGTTCAAACTGGATGACGTCCGCGAAGCGCTGGCCGAAGTGGGCATCACCGGCATGACGGTCACCGAAGTCAAAGGCTTCGGCCGCCAGAAGGGCCACACCGAGCTGTACCGCGGCGCCGAATACATGGTCGATTTTCTGCCTAAGGTGAAGATCGAGATCGTGGTTGCCGACGACATCGTCGACACCTGCGTAGAAACCATTATGCAAACCGCGCAGACCGGCAAGATCGGCGACGGCAAAATCTTCGTCTTCGACGTGGCGCGCGTGGTGCGTATCCGTACCGGCGAGCAGGACGAAGAAGCGATCTGATCCTCCGCAGGATCATCGGCCATCAGGGCGCAGCGTGCTGCGCCCTTGTCATTTCTGTCCCCCGCACATCGCACTTCTTCGCCTCATTGTTCCCCCCATTTTTGCCTGTCGGCATTCTAAAAAAGCGAACGCTATCGCGTTTTTGATGCTTTTCCCGATCGCTTCTCTCGCGAGATCTACAATCAACGTAACTATTTTGATTAAGGTGATCCCCAATGAATTTCAAGTTGCGGCTAGGCGGCAAGGGCGTGCATCCCCAGGAGCTTACTCAAGTAAGTGACTGGGGTAAGCGAACGCAGACAACAACGCAGCGGCTTGAAAGGCGATGGGGATGATGACGTTACGCCAAATCCGCCACTTCATCGCCGTGGCGGAAACCGGGTCGATCTCCGCCGGCGCCCAGGCGGTGTTTGTCTCCCAGTCTTCGCTGACGCTGGCGATCCAGCAGCTGGAAACCGAGATCGGCGTGCGGCTGTTCGATCGCCACGCCAAGGGCATGACGCTGACCCATCAGGGGCACCAATTCTTGCGCCAGTCGTATCTGATCCTGGCGACGGTGGACAACGCCAAGCGCAGCCTGCAGATCGGCACCGAAAGCCTGACCGGCAAGCTGACTATCGGCGTCACCAGCCTGGTGGCCGGTTACTTCCTGGTGGAACTGCTCACGCGCTTTAAATCGGCTTATCCCAATGTCACCGTGCAGGTGGTTGAAGACGAACGCCCGTACATCGAGCATCTGCTGGTCAGCGGCGAGATCGACATCGGCGTGCTGATCTTGTCGAACATCGAGGACCGCGACGCGCTGCAGACCGAGGTGCTGATGCACTCGCCGTATCGCCTGTGGCTGCCGCCGCTGCACCCGCTGCTGGAGCACGAGAGCATCAGCCTGGCGGACGTGGCCAAACAGCCGCTGATCCAGCTCAACGCCGATGAAATGGACGTGCACGCGCGGCGCATCTGGGCGCGCGCCGGGCTGAAGCCGGAGATCGCCATGAAGACCGCCTCGACCGAGGCGGTGCGCAGCCTGGTGGCGGCGGGGATGGGAGTCTCCATCCAGCCGGATATGGCGTACCGCGCCTGGTCGCTGGAGGGCAACATGATCGAGGCGCGCAAGCTGGACGATCTGCTGGAGCCGCTGGATATCGGGTTGGCATGGCGGCGCGGCAGCGCGCGGCCGGAGCTGGTGACGCCGTTCCTCACCATCGCGCGCGAGAACGGCAGCAAACATGCCGCCGGGCTTAAGCATTCGATTTAATCGAACGCGTCGTTCAGTATTTAGAATTTGTTGCCCGCCAGAGGCTCGCTTAGGCTGATTAAAACTAACTTATTCACATTTGGTTAACGTTTTTGTCACTTAGGGGCGTCAGGCGATGGCGGATGTGCAGGTTCTCTCAGGTTTGTCCTGTCAGCAGTTCATTAACGGTCAGCTTATCGACGGCGAAGGCCAGCAGGAGTGCATCGTCAATCCGGCCAACGGCGAGACGCTGATCGCCCTGACCGAAGCCTCTGCGGCACAGGTCGGCAGCGCGGTGAAAGCCGCGCAGCAGGCGTTTGGCCATTGGTCGCGCACTACGCCGGCCCAGCGCGCCACGCTGTTGCTGCGTATCGCCGACGCCATTGAGCGGCAGGCGCCGCAGCTGGCGCAGCTGGAGGCCCTCAACTGCGGCAAACCGCTGCATCAGGCGCTCAATGACGATCTGCCGGCGGCGGTCGACGTGTTCCGCTTCTTTGCCGGCGCGGTGCGCACGCAGCAAGGGCAACTGGCCGGTGAGTATGTGCCGGGCCACACCTCGATGATCCGCCGCGATCCCATTGGCGTGGTGGCCTCGATCGCCCCCTGGAACTATCCGCTGATGATGGCGGCGTGGAAGATCGCGCCGGCGTTGGCGGCGGGCAATACCGTGGTGTTTAAACCCTCCGAACATACGCCGCTGACCATTCTGGCGTTGGTGCCTGCGCTGCAAGAGATCCTGCCGCCGGGCGTGCTGAACATCGTCTATGGCGGCGGTGAAGGGGTCGGCAGCCAGCTGGTGGGGCACCCGCAGGTGCGGCTGGTGTCGGTCACCGGCGATATCGTCACCGGGCAAAAAATCCTCCAGGCGGCGGCTAAAAGCGTCAAGCGCACCCATCTGGAGCTGGGGGGCAAGGCGCCGGTGATCGTTTGCGACGACGCCGATCTCGACGAGGTGGTCAACGGCATTCGCACCTACGGCTATTACAACGCCGGCCAGGACTGCACCGCCGCCTGCCGCATCTACGCGCAGGCCGGCATCTATCCCAAACTGGTGGACGCGCTGGGCGAAGCGGTCGCCAGCCTGCGCTTCGCCCGCAAGCGCGATCAGGACAACGAGATCGGCCCGTTGATAAGTGCCCGCCAGCGCGATCGCGTCGCCAGCTTTGTCGAGCGGGCGCTCAGCCAACCGCATATCGAATTGATCACCGGTGCCGCGGCGCACTCCGGGCCGGGGTTCTACTACCAGCCGACCTTGCTGGCGGGTTGCCTGCAAAGCGACGAGATCGTGCAGCGCGAGGTGTTCGGCCCGGTGGTCAGCGTCACGCGCTTCGAACACCTGGAGCAGGCGGTCGCGTGGGCCAATGACTCGGAATACGGGCTGGCCTCGTCGGTGTGGACGCAAAATATCGATCGGGCGCTGCACATTGCCGCCCATCTGCAGTACGGCAGCACCTGGATCAACACTCATTTCACCTTGGCGAGCGAAATGCCGCACGGCGGCCTGAAACGCTCCGGCTACGGCAAGGATCTGTCCAGCGATTCGCTGCAGGATTACAGCGTTGTCAGGCACGTTATGGCGAAGTTCAAAGCCGGCTTCTAACGGTTATATCAAGAAAAATCAGGCGGCAGCCGTTCCCTGCCGCACACCGATAAGCAACACAGGGGTAATTACGATGGGAAAAACTACCGCAGTCACCACCACCGTCTCCGCGCTCTGTCTCACCGTGCTGTGCGGCCTGGCCCAGGCGGCCGATCTGCCGCAGTCGTTGGGCAAAGGCGAAGGCCGGCTGGACATCATCGCCTGGCCCGGCTACATCGAACGTGGCCAGTCCGACAAAAACTACGACTGGGTCACCCAGTTTGAGAAGCAAACCGGCTGTGCGGTGAACGTGAAGACCGCCGCCACCTCCGATGAAATGGTCAGCCTGATGGCCAAGGGCGGCTACGATCTGGTGACCGCCTCCGGCGACGCCTCGCTGCGCCTGATCTTCGGCAAACGGGTGCAGCCGATCAACACCGCGCTGATCCCGAACTGGAAGAACATCGATCCGCGCCTGCTGAACGGCGCCTGGTACACCGTGGACGGCAAAACCTACGGCACGCCGTACCAGTGGGGGCCGAACCTGCTGATGTACAACACCAAAACCTTCCCGACGCCGCCGGACAGCTGGGCGGTGATCTTCCAGCAGCAGAACCTGCCGGACGGCAAGAGCAACCAGGGCCGGGTGCAGGCTTACGACGGCCCGATCTACATCGCCGACGCGGCGCTGTTCCTGAAGGCCACCCAGCCGCAGCTCGGCATCAGCGATCCTTACCAGCTCAACGAAGAGCAGTATCAGGCGGCGCTGAAGCTGCTGCGCAGCCAGCACGCGCTGATCCACCGCTACTGGCACGATACCTCGGTGCAGATGAGCGACTTTAAAAACGAAGGCGTGGTGGCCTCCAGCGCCTGGCCGTATCAGGCCAACGCCCTGAAGGGCGAAGGGCAGCCGATCGCCACCGTGTTCCCGAAAGAGGGCGTGACCGGCTGGGCGGACACCACCATGCTGCATGCCGACGCCAAACACCCGAGCTGCGCCTACCAGTGGATGAACTGGTCGCTGGAGCCAAAGGTGCAGGGCGATGTGGCGGCCTGGTTCGGGTCGGTGCCGGCTTCACCGGCGGGCTGCAAGGCCAGCGCGCTGCTGGGTGAGAAGGGTTGCGAAACCAACGGTTTCAACCAGTTCGACAAAATCGCCTTCTGGAAAACGCCGCAGGCGCAGGGCGGCAAGTTCGTGCCGTACAGCCGCTGGACCCAGGATTACATCGCCATCATGGGCGGCCGCTAAGCCGCGGGGCGCAGCCCGCTGCGCCCGAATTACATCAGAATGGAGCACAGAAAATGACCATTGCCGTGCAATTCATCGATGTTTCGCGGACTTTCGGCGATGTTCGCGCCGTGGATCGGGTATCCATCGACATTCAGGACGGGGAATTCTTCTCCATGCTCGGGCCGTCCGGCTCGGGCAAAACCACCTGCCTGCGCCTGATCGCCGGCTTTGAACAGCTCACTTCCGGCTCGATTCGCATTCACGGCCAGGAAGCCGCCAACCTGCCGCCGTACCAGCGCGACGTGAACACCGTGTTTCAGGATTACGCGCTGTTTCCGCACATGTCGGTGCTGGAAAACGTCGCCTACGGCCTGATGGTGAAGGGCGTCGCCAAACGCGAGCGGCTGGCGCGGGCGCAAGAGGCGCTGGAGAGCGTGGCGCTCGGTTTCGTCGCCGAACGCAAGCCGGCGCACCTGTCTGGCGGCCAGCGGCAGCGCGTGGCGCTGGCGCGCGCGCTGGTCAATCGGCCGCGGGTGCTGCTGCTGGACGAACCGCTCGGCGCGCTGGATCTCAAGCTGCGCGAGCAGATGCAGGGCGAGCTGAAGAAGCTGCAGCGCCAGCTGGGCATCACCTTTATCTTCGTCACCCACGATCAAAGCGAAGCGCTGTCGATGTCCGATCGGGTGGCGGTGTTCAATAACGGCCGCATCGAACAGGTGGATACGCCGCGCGAGCTTTACATGCGGCCGAAGACGCCGTTCGTCGCCGAGTTCGTCGGCACCTCCAACGTGGTGCGCAGCGAGCTGGCGCAGCGCCTGCTCGGCGAAAGCCGAACCTTCTCGATCCGGCCGGAACATATCCGCCTGCTGGAGCAAGGCGGCGCGGCGCAGGACGAGATCCAGGTGCAGGGCACGCTGCAGGAAATCCATTACCAGGGCGCGGCCACGCGCTATGAAATCGCGCTGAACGGCGGCGAAAAGCTGCTGGTCAGCCAGGCCAATCCGCAGTGGATCGCCGATGGGCAACAGCGGCAGATCGGCCAGCCGATCGTCGCCTGCTGGCCGCGCGCGGCGATGGTGCCGCTGCTGGAGGAGAGGTGAGATGGACATGAGCATCGATTCCCCCCCGGCGCGCGGCGGTACCGTGCGCGCGCTGTCGACCTGGCTCTATCGCCGGCCGACGCTGTATCTGCTGTTACTGCTGGTGCCGCCGCTGCTGTGGTTCGGCGCGGTGTACCTCGGTTCGCTGCTGACGCTGCTGTGGCAAGGGTTTTACACCTTCGACGATTTCACCATGGCGGTGACGCCGGATCTGACCTTCGCCAACCTGGCGGCGCTGTTCAACCCGGCCAACTACGACATCATCCTGCGCACGCTGACCATGGCGGTGCTGGTGTCGCTGGCCAGCGCGGCGCTGGCGTTCCCGATCGCCTATTACATGGCGCGTTACACCAGCGGCCGCGTCAAGGCGTTCTTTTACATCGCCGTGATGATGCCGATGTGGGCCAGCTATATCGTCAAAGCCTATGCCTGGACTTTGCTGCTGGCGAAAGATGGCGTGGCGCAGTGGTTCCTGCAGCACCTGGGGCTGGAGCCGCTGTTGGCGTCGCTGCTGACGGTGCCCGGCGTCGGTGGCAACACGCTGTCGACCTCGGGGCTGGGGCGTTTTCTGGTGTTCGTCTATATCTGGCTGCCGTTCATGATCCTGCCGATCCAGGCGGCGCTGGAGCGCCTGCCGCCCTCGCTGCTGCACGCTTCGGCGGATCTGGGCGCCCGGCCGGCGCAGACCTTCCGCCACGTCATTTTGCCGCTGGCGGTGCCGGGCATCGCCGCCGGATCGATCTTCACCTTCTCGCTGACGCTGGGCGACTTTATCGTGCCGCAGCTGGTGGGGCCGCCGGGCTATTTCATCGGCAGCATGGTGTACGCCCAGCAGGGCGCGATCGGCAATATGCCGATGGCCGCGGCCTTTACGTTGGTGCCGATCGTCCTGATCGCCATCTATCTTTCCATCGTCAAACGTCTGGGGGCTTTCGATGCACTCTGAACGCGCGCCCTTAGGGCTGAAGCTGGCCGCCTGGGGCGGACTTGTCTTCCTGCATTTCCCGTTGGCGATCATCGCCATCTACGCCTTCAACACCGAGGACGCGGCCTTCAGCTTCCCGCCGAAGGGCTTCACGCTGCACTGGTTCAATGTCGCCGCCGGGCGGCAGGACATTATCGATGCGGTGCTGCTGTCGGCGCAGATAGCCTGCCTGGCGACCGCCATCGCGCTGGTGCTCGGCACCCTGGCGGCGGCGGCGCTGTATCGGCGCGATTTCTTCGGCAAAGACAGCATTTCGCTGCTGTTGCTGCTGCCGATCGCGCTGCCGGGGATCGTCACCGGCCTGGCGCTGCTGGCGGCGTTCAAGGCGCTGAACATCGAGCCGGGCATCCTGACCATCGTCGTCGGCCATGCGACGTTCTGCGTGGTGATCGTGTTCAACAACGTCATCGCCCGATTCCGCCGCACCTCATACAGCCTGATCGAGGCTTCGATGGATCTCGGCGCCGACGGCTGGCAAACCTTCCGTTACGTGATCTTGCCGAACCTCGGCTCGGCGCTGCTGGCCGGCGGCATGCTGGCGTTTGCGCTGTCGTTCGATGAAATCATCGTGACCACCTTTACCGCCGGCCACGAGCGCACGCTGCCGCTGTGGCTGCTGAACCAGCTCGGTCGCCCGCGCGACGTGCCGATCACCAACGTGGTGGCGCTGTCGGTGATGCTGTTGACCATGCTGCCGATCCTCGGCGCTTACTACCTGACCAAAGGTGGAGAAAGCGTCGCCGGCAGCGGCAAATAATTTCCTTACCCGACCTCTGATAAAAGGATAACCCTATGCAAAGCCAACTGTTGATTGACGGCCAACTGGTGAATGGCCAGGGCGCCACCCAGCCGGTGTATAACCCGGCGACCGGCGAAGTGATCGCGCAGGTGGCGGAGGCCAGCCCGGAGCAGGTCGATCGCGCGGTGCTGGCGGCGGACGCCGCGTTCGCCGCCTGGGGGCAAACCACGCCGAAGGAGCGCGCCGAGCATCTGCTCAAGCTGGCGGATCTGATCGACGAGCATGCCGAGACCTTCGCCAGGCTGGAGTCGCTCAACTGCGGCAAGCCTTATCACTGCGTATTGAATGACGAACTGCCGGCGGTGGCCGACGTGTTTCGCTTCTTCGCCGGGGCCAGCCGCTGCCTGACCGGCATGGCCGCCGGCGAGTATCTGGCCGGGCATACCTCGATGATCCGCCGCGATCCGCTCGGCGTGGTGGCCTCGATCGCGCCGTGGAACTACCCGCTGATGATGGCGGCCTGGAAACTGGCGCCGGCCTTGGCGGCGGGCAACTGCGTGGTGATCAAGCCTTCGGAGCAGACGCCGCTGACCACCTTCAAACTGGCCGAACTGGCCGCCGGGCTGTTCCCGCCGGGCGTGCTCAACGTGCTGTTCGGGCGCGGCGTCAGCGTCGGCGATCGGCTGACCGGGCATGACAAGGTGCGCATGGTGTCGCTGACCGGGTCGATCGCCACCGGTGAGCACATCATCGCACACACCGCCGCCGGCATTAAGCGCACCCATATGGAGCTGGGCGGCAAGGCGCCGGTGCTGGTGTTCGACGACGCCGATCTGCAGCAGGTGGTGGACGGCATTCGCGGCTTCGGGTTCTACAACGCCGGCCAGGATTGCACCGCCGCCTGCCGCATCTACGCGCAGAAAAACATTTATCCCGAGCTGGTCAAGCGGCTGGGCGAGGCGGTGGCCAGCCTGAAGATCGGCGCGCCGGACGACGAGAGCACCGAGCTGGGGCCGTTGATTACCGCCCAGCATCTGGAGCGGGTGGCCGGTTTTGTCGAGCGAGCCAAAGCGTTGCCGCACGTGCAGGTGGTGGCTGGCGGCGAGAAGGTGAAGGGGCCGGGCTACTATTTCCAGCCGACGCTGCTGGCCGGCGCGCGCCAGGACGATGAGATCGTGCAGCGCGAAGTGTTCGGCCCGGTGGTGACGGTGACGCCGTTCGACGACGAAGAGCAGGTGCTGGCCTGGGCGAACGAATCCAACTACGGCCTGGCGTCGTCCGTGTGGACCCGCGACGTGGGCCGCGCGCATCGCTTAAGCGCCCGCCTGCAATACGGCTGCACCTGGGTGAACACCCACTTCATGCTGGTGAGCGAGATGCCGCACGGCGGCCAGAAACTGTCCGGCTACGGCAAGGATATGTCGATGTACGGGCTGGAGGATTACACGGCCATTCGTCATGTGATGTTCAAACATTGATTTTACAATAATTATCCGCACAATAGCGCGGCCTTTGGGCCGGCCCCGGCCGGCCGATGATAATAAAAATTGAAAGGAAGCCTATATGGGTATCACCAGACGCGATTTTCTCAACGGGGTGGCGATCACCATCGCCGCCGGGTTGACGCCGCTGCAAATCCTGCGCGCGTCACCGCAAACCGCCAATCAAACCCTGTACTACCCGCCGGCGCTGACCGGGCTGCGGGGTAACCATCCGGGCTCGTTCGAGCATGCGCACCAGCTGGGGCGCGACGGAAAAACCTTTGACTTCGGCAGCGTGCCCGCCGTTGAAGAGTTCGATCTGGTGGTGGTGGGCGCCGGCATCAGCGGGCTGGCGGCCGCCTGTTTCTGGCAGCAGCTGAAGGGCGAGCAGCAGCGCATTCTTTTGATCGACAACCACGACGACTTCGGCGGCCACGCCAAGCGCAACGAGTTCAACAGCGACGACGGCATGCTGCTCGGCTACGGCGGCAGCGAATCGCTGCAGTCGCCGCGCTCCAACTTCAGCCCGGTGGCGATGGGGCTGCTGCGCAAGCTCGGCGTCGATATCGACCAACTGGAACAGGCTTTCGACACCACCTTCTACCCGGATTTGAATTTGAGCCGCGGCGTTTACTTCGATCGCAAGAACTTCGGCGTCGACAAGGTGGTGAGCGGCGATCCGGGCCGCACGGTGGCGGACGACATTCCGCGCGATCGCCTCAACGGCCGCTCTTATGAAGCGTTCATCGGCGATTTCCCGCTGCCGGAAAGCGATCGCCAGGCGCTGATCGCGCTGCACACGGTGGAGAAAGACTATCTGCCGGAGATGACGCTGGAGCAGAAGGTCGACTGGCTCGACAGCCACAGCTACACCCAGTTCCTGCGCGAGAAGGTGGGC
The DNA here is from genome assembly GCF_052045405.1 of Serratia sp. 22278. Lineage (NCBI taxonomy): Bacteria > Pseudomonadati > Pseudomonadota > Gammaproteobacteria > Enterobacterales > Yersiniaceae > Serratia > Serratia sp. 22278. The sequence continues at coordinate 102,078 of NZ_JBQEOW010000008.1, forward strand.
CTGAGCGAACTGGCGATCCGTTATTTCCAGCAGACCACCAACGATTTCCAGGCGGTGGGCATCGACGGCACGTCGTGCAGCGATGCGCGCATTTGCGATCTGCCGGGCCTGAACGGCATGAATCTGCCGCCGCTGGACGAAGAGTCGCAGGCGGATCTCGACGATCCTTACGTGTTCCACTTCCCGGACGGCAACGCCACGCTGGCGCGCCTGATGGTGCGCCAGCTGATCCCGGCGGTGGCGCCGGCCGGCAAGGACATGAACGATGTGGTGCTGGCTAAATTCGACTACAGCCAGCTCGATCGGCCGGAATCGCCGGTGAAGCTGCGTTTGAACAGCACCGGACTGCACGCGGCCAACGTCGGCGACAAGGTGGAAGTCACCTACATGACCGGCGAGAAGATGACCAAAGTGCGCGCCGGGCAGGTGGTGATGGCCGGCTACAACATGATGATCCCGTATCTGGTGCCGGAGATGGCGCACGAGCAGCAGGAGGCGCTGAAGCAGAACGTCAAGGCGCCGCTGGTGTACAGCAAGGTGGTGATCCGCAACTGGCAGCCGTTCATCAAGCTGGGCGTGCACGAGGTCTATTCGCCGGCCGCGCCGTACAGCCGCGTGAAGCTGGATTATCCGGTGAGCATGGGCGGGTATCAGCACCCGCGCGATCCGGATCGGCCGATCGGCCTGCATATGGTGTATGTGCCGACGCTGCCGGGCAGCGGCCTCAGCACGCGCGAACAGTCGCGCAAAGGGCGCGCGCTGCTGCTGGGCACGCCGTTCGAAGTGCACGAACAGATGATCCGCGAACAGCTGCAGGGCATGCTGGGCGAGGCCGGTTTCGATCATCAGCGCGACATTCAGGCGATCACCGTCAACCGCTGGTCGCACGGTTACTCTTACTTCCTCAATGGGTTGTTTGACGACGAAGACGAAGCCAAGAAAATCATCGAAACGGCGCGGCAGCCGATCGGCAAGATCGCTATCGCCAACTCCGATGCCGACTGGAGCCCGTACGCCAACTCGGCGATCGATCAGGCGTGGCGCGCGGTTAACGAACTGGCCTACGGCAAGGTTGCCGCCAAGGAGGGAGCATGAATCTGCGCTCGCTGTACCTGTTGAGCCTGCTGGCCGCCGGCGGTTCTGCCCAGGCGATGTCGGCCGGGGAATACGTCGCCAAAGCCGGTGACTGCACCGCCTGCCATACCGCGCCGGGCGGCGCAGAATTGGCGGGTGGCATGAAGTTTCCGACGCCGCTCGGGGCTATCTACGCCACCAACATCACGCCGGACAAGCTGCACGGCATCGGCGCCTATTCGTTCGAAGAGTTCGATCGCGCCATGCGTCAGGGGGTGGCCAAAGACGGCCACCGGCTCTACCCGGCGATGCCGTACACCTCGTACGCCAAAATGAGCGCGGAAGACATGCGCGCGCTGTATGACTATCTGATGAATGAGGTGCCGGCGCAGAACGTCGCCAACCGGGACAGCGACATCAGCTGGCCGCTGTCGATGCGCTGGCCGCTGGCGGTGTGGAATCAGCTGTTCCACGACGACCAGCCGTATCAGGCGGATCCGCAGCAAAGCGCCGAGTGGAACCGCGGCGCTTATCTGGTGCAGGGCGCGGGCCACTGCGGCAGCTGCCATACGCCGCGCGGCTGGGCGATGCAGGAGAAGGGGCTGGACGGCAAGGAACCGGTGTTCCTGAGCGGCGCCGAGCTGGACGGCTGGTACGCCTCCAATCTGCGCGGGCTGCCGCCGGAAGAGGTGACGGCGCTGCTGAAGACCGGCCGCAGCCGCCATGCGGCGGTCGCCGGGCCGATGAGCGATGTGGTGACCCACAGCACGCAGTACCTCAGCGACGGCGATCTGAACGCCATCGCGGTGTACCTGCGCAGCCTGGCGCCGGACACCGCCGCCAAAGCCGCTGCGCCTGTCGTGCAGGCGGATAATTCGGGCGGCAAGGCGACCTATGCGATGTACTGCTCGACCTGCCACGGCAATAAAGGTGAAGGCACCGACTTCGCCATTCCGGCGCTGGCGGGCAACGCCACGGTAACGGCGGACAATCCGCTGACCGCGCTGCGGGTGGTGCTGGAAGGGGCGCATACGCCGATCACGCAGCAGGCGATGGCGTTCGACATGCCGGCTTACGGCTGGGCGTTGAACGATCGTCAAGCGGCGGATCTGATGAGCTATCTGCGGGGAAGCTGGGGCAACCAGGCGGCGCCGGTGACGGTACAGCAGGTCCAGGACGCGCGCCAACTGCAGGCGAAATGAAGAGGGAGCGCGGTCTGACGGCCGCGCTCCGCACGCATTACAGCACTTTATGCGGGCCGAAGCATTCGTAGTGGATGCGCTCGGCCTCTACCCCCATCTCCAGCAGCTGTTTGCCCACGAACTGCATGAAGGCCACCGGGCCGCAGAAGTAATAGTGCATCTGCGGATCGGCCAGGCTGCCTTGCAGCGCGCTCAAATCCATCAATCCGCGGCTGTGGTAGTCGCGGCCTTCCACGTCATCGGCACCCGGCTCGCGGTACCACACATGGCGACTCAGATTCGGCATGCGCCCGGCAATATCCGCCACTTCATCGGCAAAGGCGTGCACGCTGCCGTTTTCCGCCGCGTGCAGCCAGTGGACCTGCGCCTGATGTTGGCTGTCGTGCAGGGTGTTGAGCATGCCGAGCATTGGGGTTTGGCCAACGCCGGCGGAGATCAGCGCCACCGGCGTAGTCGGCGTCACGTCGAGGAAGAAGTCGCCGTGCGGCGGGGCGATGTAGATCACGTCGCCTTCCTGCGCCTGCTGGTGCAGGTAGTTGGACACTTTACCCTGATCTTCACGCTTCACCGCTATGCGGTAGAACTCGCCGTTCGGCGAGGTGGTCAGCGAGTACTGGCGAATTTCCTGATGCTCCAGGCTGTCGTGCTTGATGTAAACCGCCAGGTATTGCCCCGGTTTGAAGTCCGCCACCCGGCCGCCGTCCACCGGTGCCAGCACGAAGCTGCAGATCACGTCGCTCTGCGGCTGTTTCTTCAGGATGCGGAATGCGCGCAGATCGCGCCAGCCGCCGTTGTCGGTTTCGCTCTGCTGATAAATCTGCTCTTCACGCTGGATAAATACGTTGGCCAGCACGCCGTAGGCTTTGCCCCAGGCGTCCAAGACTTCCTGGCCCGGGCTGAACATTTCGTCCAGCGTCGCCAGCAGGTGACCGCCGACGATTTGGTACTGCTCCGGCTGGATATTGAAGCTGGTGTGCTTCTGCGCGATACGCTCCACCGCCGGCAGCAGCGCCGCCAGGTTCTCGATGTTGGCGGCATAGGCGCAGATGGCGTCGAACAGCGCCTGACGCTGATCGCCGTTGCGCTGATTGCTCATATTGAAAATGTCTTTCAATTCCGGGTTGTGGGCGAACATGCGATCGTAAAAGTGGGCGGTCAGCTTCGGCCCGGTTGCTGCCAGCAGGGGAATGGTGGATTTCACGGTGGCGATGGTTTGGCTATCCAGCATGGGGGCGCTCCTTGGGTTGGGATCTTGACGACGATTGTAATGATGTATTTTAAATGCATCTTATTGGGTTCCGCGCCGCTTGTAAATACCCTTGTTTTCGTTGCGGTGTTCTTCGGGCGTCGATCGCGCTCACAGAACATGAAAAAAGCGCATTGTTCGCATGAGGAAATGTCCGTTGATAAACGGGAGCGTTTCGCGGATCAAAGCCTTGCGCCGCCTTAAGCCAATCGTTTGCGTAAAAACCTCTGTCAAGACCTATCTTCGGTAGGGCGAAACGGTTTACACTGTGACCCAGAACCCAAACGGGTAGTTATTTGGTGATTTTTTAGTTAGCTGATTTAAGTCAGGAGATGCCGGATGTTAAAGCGTGAAATGAACATTGCCGATTACGATGCGGAACTGTGGCGTGCCATGGAGCAGGAAGTGGTGCGTCAGGAAGAGCACATCGAGCTGATCGCGTCTGAGAACTACACCAGCCCGCGCGTAATGCAGGCTCAGGGTTCCCAGCTGACCAACAAATACGCTGAAGGCTATCCGGGCAAGCGTTACTACGGCGGCTGCGAATACGTGGATATCGTTGAGCAGTTGGCTATCGACCGCGCCAAAGAGTTGTTCGGCGCCGATTACGCCAACGTGCAGCCGCACTCCGGCTCCCAGGCTAACTTCGCCGTTTACACCGCGCTGCTGCAGCCGGGCGACACCATTCTGGGCATGAACCTGGCGCACGGCGGCCACCTGACCCACGGTTCCCCGGTTAACCTGTCCGGCAAACTGTATAACGTGGTGCCTTACGGCATCGACGACAAAGGTCAAATCGACTATGACGATCTGGCCAAACAGGCGCAAACCCACAAGCCGAAAATGATCATCGGCGGCTTCTCCGCCTACTCTGGCGTGGTTGACTGGGCCAAAATGCGCGAAATCGCCGACAGCATCGGCGCTTACCTGTTCGTCGACATGGCGCACGTGGCTGGCCTGATCGCCGCCGGCGTGTACCCGAACCCGGTGCCGCACGCGCACATCGTCACCACCACCACCCACAAAACCCTGGCGGGCCCGCGCGGCGGCCTGATCCTGGCGAAGGGCGGCGACGAAGAGCTGTACAAGAAGCTGAACTCCGCCGTGTTCCCTGGCGGCCAGGGCGGCCCGCTGATGCACGTGATCGCCGGCAAGGCGGTGGCGCTGAAAGAAGCGATGGAGCCTGAGTTCAAGGTTTACCAGCAGCAAGTGGCGGTCAACGCCAAGGCGATGGTGGACGTGTTCCTGCAGCGCGGCTACAAAGTGGTCTCCGGCGGCACCCATAACCACCTGTTCCTGCTGGATCTGGTCGACAAAAACCTGACCGGTAAAGAAGCTGACGCCGCCCTGGGCCGCGCCAACATCACCGTCAACAAAAACAGCGTGCCGAACGATCCGAAGAGCCCGTTCGTTACCTCCGGCGTGCGTATCGGCACCCCGGCCGTCACCCGTCGCGGCTTCAAAGAAGCCGACGTGCGCGAACTGGCCGGTTGGATCTGTGATGTGCTGGACAACATCAACGATGAAGCCACCATCGAACGCACCAAGAAGAAAGTGCTGGATATCTGCGCCCGCCTGCCGGTTTACGCCTAATCCCGCTTTCGCCTGACAAAACCCGCTGCGGCGGGTTTTTTTATGGCCGCTTGCGGCAAACTGTGAGCTGCCTGGCACTCTAACGCATTGAAGTGGAATGAGGATTGCGGGCCGGTGTGAGCTCTGTCAAAGTATTGCCCTCACACCGGAGGGATCATGGTTCTGCAATCCACGCGTTGGCTCGCGCTCAGTTATTTCACCTACTTTTTTTCCTACGGCATTTTCTTACCGTTCTGGGGCGTGTGGCTGAAAGGCGAGGGCATCGCGCCCGAAACCATCGGCATATTGCTCGGCGCCGGTTTGGTGGCCCGCTTCCTCGGCAGTTTACTGATTGCTCCCCGCGTTAAAGATCCCTCTCATCTGGTCGCCGCCCTGCGCCTGATGGCGCTGCTGACCCTGGCTTTCGCGGTTGGCTTCTGTTTCGGCAACGGTTGGGGCTGGCTGATGCTGGTGATAGCGGGGTTCAACCTGTTCTTCTCGCCGCTGGTGCCGCTGACCGACGCGCTGGCCGCCACCTGGCAAAAGCAGATCCGTATGGACTACGGCCGGGTGCGGCTGTGGGGCTCGCTGGCGTTCGTCATCGGCTCGGCGCTGACCGGGCAACTGGTGGCGGTGTGGGGCCATAACGCCATTCTCTACAGCCTGATCCTCAGCGTGCTGGCGATGCTGCTGGGCATGCTGCTGAAGCCGAGCGTGATGCCGCAGGGCGAAGCGCGCACGCACGGCGGGGCCGAGCGTTCGCTGTTGGCGCTGCTGAAAGAGGGGCCGGTGTGGCGCTTCCTGCTGTGCGTCACGCTGCTGCAGGGCGCACACGCCGGCTACTACAGCTTCGGCTCCATTTACTGGCAGGAGGCGGGCTATTCGGCCTCGACCATCGGTTATCTGTGGTCGCTGGGCGTGGTGGCGGAAGTGATTATTTTCGCCAGCAGCAACGTGCTGTTCCGCCGCTGGAATGCGCGCAACCTGCTGCTGCTTTCCGCCTGTTGCGGCGTGTTGCGCTGGAGCCTGATGGCCTACAGCACCGAGCTGGGTTGGCTGCTGCTGATCCAAATCCTGCACTGCGGCACCTTCACCGTCTGCCATCTGGCGGCGATGCGCTTTATCGCCGCGCGCCAGGGGCAAGAGGTGATCCAACTGCAGGCGGTGTATTCGGCGCTGGCGATGGGCGGCGGCATCGCCGTCATGACGGTCATTGCCGGGTTCCTGTTCGAACATTGGCAGGGCGGGGTGTTCTGGGTGATGGCGGCGGTCGCGGTGCCGGCCTTGTTCATCCGGCCGCCGGCGGTCAGCGTCAGCCGGTGATTAAGGGGCTTCCAGCAGCGCGCGGATGGCCTGGCGCTGGCGGTTTTCCAGCGGCAGTTCGGTATAGATCAGCGGCGGGTGCGGAGCGCTGTGCACCGCCGCGTAGGGGGTGATCACCAGCGTGACGCCCTGCGGCGCTCCGCCGCACAGATAGTCGCTCAGCGGCAGATATTTGATGTTCAGCGGCAGCAGCGTGAGCTCGCGGATCTGATATTCTACCTCCTCTTCCAGCTGCGGGTTGTCCAGCGTCAGCAACAGCACCTGTTTTTCCTGCAGCGCGTTGTCCTGCATCAGCCAGGCGCCGAAGCTGATGGCCACCAGGCCCGCCTCCTCGTTGGAAAAATGCACGCCGTACTCCTGTTCCAGCGGTTTCAGCGCTTCCTGCGTGGTGCGCATCAGCCGCGGGTATTTGCGCACCACGTCTTCCAGCAGCATATTGTCGATGCCGATGGCGAAACGGCAGCGCTCCAGCGCCGGCGCCAGGTGGGCGAACAGCTGGCTGACCAGCTCCGCCTTGTTGCTGAAGGCTATGTCGGAAAGCTGCTGGAAACGCTCGACCATGCTGTCGATCGCCGTCATCAACCGCTGCTCTTGCGCCGAGTCATTGCTGTGGTAGCTGTGATTTTTCAACAGGGTGAAGGTCAGCGCCAAAAAATCGCGCTCGTCTGCCTGCGGCGGCTGGTTAAACAGCCGGTTGCAGGCCTGATGCAGCCAGGCGGCGGCTTGCTGCTCCGGCTTTTGCCGCAGCCAGTCGCGTTGAACGGCGTCGAAACGCGGATGCTGCTGCAGGCGATTTTGCCAGGCGCAGTAGAGCAGGTAATGCTGCAGAAATTGGCGGTCGCGCGCGTCGAAGTGGCGGTTAAGCAGCGGCCCGCAGGCGTCGATCGCCTCCGCCAGCGCAGACGTCGGGACGGCATCGGCCGCCAGCGCTTGCCTCAGGCGCGGGGCGAAGTCGCTTTCGACAAACAGCGGGCTGCAGCGCAGCGCCCGCCGCAGCCAATGGATCAGGCACAGGCGTTGGTCAAGCGCGCTGCCCCGCAGTTGGTAGCCATGGTCGGGATCGACGGCGATCTCCAGGTGATGGAAACGCTGGATTTCACTGGCTACCTCGGCTATATCTTGCCGGGTTATCGGGGGGGCGACGCCGTTGATTCGGCTTAGGGTCTCCAGCTGTAACTCGGGCTCCGGCGTGTACAGCATCAGCAGCAGATGGCAGCGCCGTTGTTGTCCGGAGAGCGCGGGCACGGGAGAGGTGTCCAGGCTCATTATCACCTTCCGGCATAAAAGGTTGCGATTATGCCTAAGCATAGCAAAAGGCTTTGCAACGTCAGGATGACAGCGCGGCTTTTACTTCGGCTTACAACTTTCGTCACAAATATCGCCGGGAGAGGCGGGCCGTTCGGCAGTTATTTGTGTTACGTTATAACAAATGCAGGTAAGACAGGATAATGATGAAGTTACGTCGTCTTTTGGCTGCTTTCGGCGCCGTGTTCAGCGCGGGTGCGATCGCGCATCCACACAGCTTTATCGACATGAACACCACCTTTGTCGCCAAGGACCAGCGGCTGGTCGGCCTGAAAATGGTGTGGGTGATGGATGAAATCACCTCGGCGGATCTGCTCTACGATGCGAAAAACGCCAAGAGCGATTCGGAAGTATGGAAAAAGCTGGCGGCGGAAGTGATGGCCAATGTGCTGGGGCAGCACTATTTCACCGATCTTTACCGCGACGGCAAGCCGGTGAAATACCTGAACTTGCCCAGCGAATATCACCTGTCGCGCCAGGGCAACCAGGCGGTGCTGGAATTCGTGCTGCCGTTGGCCGAACCGCAGCCGCTGGCGGGCAAGCCGTTCGAACTTTCTACTTACGATCCGACTTATTTCGTGGATATGACCTATAAAGATCAAAATGCGCTGCATTTGCCGCCGGAGATGGCGCAGCAGTGCAGCTACAAGCTGATGACGCCGCAGCCGAATGCGTCGCTGCAGGCCTATGCGCTGTCGCTCGACAAGAACGACTCGCCCGGTGAAGACCTGGCGCTGGGGCAGCAGTTCGCCCAGCGGGTGACGCTGCAATGTCGCTGAATCTCTCGCAACCGACGACGAGCCGGCGCCACTGGGCCTTCGGCCTGTGGCCGCTGCTGCCGTTTACGCTGGCGCTGGCGGCCGCCGCGCTGCTGGCGTGGTACTATTGGCCGCAGCTGCTGATGCAGAGCGTGGTATGGCAAAAAGCGCTGCACCAGCAGATGGCGGGGCTATTGCAGCAGGTGAAGGCCGCGCCGCAGCAGGCCGGGCTGGCGCTGATGCTGTTCAGCCTCGGCTATGGCGTCTTGCATGCGCTCGGCCCCGGCCACGGCAAAGTGGTGATCGCCACCTATCTGGCCACCCATCCGGCGCGGCTGAAAAGCAGCCTGAAGCTGACCTTCGCCGCTTCGCTGGTGCAGGGCGGGGTGGCGATCGCGCTGGTCACGTTGATGCTGGTGGTGTTACAGCTCTCTTCGCGCCAGCTGCATCAAAGCAGTTTCTGGCTGGAGAAGGGCAGCTTTATCCTGGTGATGCTGCTTGGCGTGCTGCTGAGTTGGCGCGCGCTGAAACGCCTGTTTGCGGCGATCAAGGCGATGCGCCCGGCGCCGGCGCTGCGCATCAACAGCCTGACGCCGCTGGCGGCGGATCATGTGCACAGCGCCAATTGCGGCTGCGGCCACCGGCATCTGCCGAGCGACAGCGAGCTGCAGGCGGGAAGCGATTGGCGCACTCAGGCCGCCATCGTGCTGGCGATGGGCATGCGTCCCTGTTCGGGAGCGATTTTGGTGTTGCTGTTTTCCAAGGTGATCGGCGTGTTCGGCTGGGGAGTGATCTCCGCGCTGGCGATGGCGTTCGGCACCTCGTTGACCATCTCCATGCTGGCGCTGCTGGTGCATTACAGCCGCCGGCTGGCGGTGCGCCTCAGTCGTTCGCGCGCGCCCGCCGCCTGGAGCGCGGTGGCCTGGGGGACGCTGGCGCTGGCCGGCGGTCTGATCCTGTTGGCCGCCGGGCTGTTGCTCTACGTCAGCGCGCAGCCGGAATTCGGCGGCGGCATCCGCCCCTTCTCCCGCTAACGGGCATAAAAAAAGCGCTGCATCGGCAGCGCTTTTTTTCGATTCGCTTCTGGCGATTAACGCTTCAGCGCTTCGCTCAGTTCTTCACGCATGGTGGCCAGCATGGCTTTCACCACGCGCGGGTTGCCTGCGACCACGTTGCCGGAGCTGAAGTGATTGTGGCCGCCGACGAAGTCGGTGACCAGGCCGCCGGCTTCACGCACCAGCAGTTCGCCTGCGGCGAAGTCCCACGGCTTCAGGCCGATTTCGAAGAAACCGTCCACGCGGCCGGCGGCGACATAGGCCAGATCCAGCGCAGCGGAACCGGTGCGGCGGAAGTCTGCGCACTGGGTGAACAGCTTGCCGACGATATTGATGTAAGGCGTGGCGTGCTGTTTGACTTTAAACGGGAAGCCGGTCGCCAGGATGGTGCCATCCAGATCTTTGGCGTTGGTGCCGCGCAGACGGTAACCGTTGAGCTGTGCGCCCTGGCCGCGCGTGGCGGTGAACAGTTCGTTGCGCATCGGATCGTAAACCACGGCCACTTCGGTACGGCCTTTGATGCGTACGGCGATGGAAACGGAGAAATGAGGGAAACGTTTGATGAAGTTTGCAGTGCCATCCAGTGGATCGATCACCCATTGCACATCGCGATCTTCGCCGATCAGCTCACCGCGTTCTTCGCTCACGATACTGTGTTGCGGATAAGACTTGCGGATGACGTCGATGATCAGATGCTCTGCATCGCGATCGACGTTGGTGACGAAGTCATTGGTCCCTTTCTGGCTCGCTTCTACAGCGTCCGGGGTTTCGTAGTTTTTGGCAATCAGGTTACCGGCCTTGCGCGCAGCGCGCACGGCGATAGTCAGCATCGGATGCATGGGTATCTTCCAACTAGGATGTTAAAGAACAGGAAACGGCGCGAAGTATAGCAGCTGTTCGGCAAATTGCCTACGGCTGTGTTAAGATGCTGCGATTTTCCGCCACGCTCAGAGTTTGTATGCTGCACAATATCCGCATTGTTCTGGTAGAGACTTCACATACCGGCAACATGGGCTCGACCGCCAGAGCCATGAAAACCATGGGTTTAACCAACCTTTATCTGGTTAATCCGCTGATCAAACCCGATTCTCAGGCCATCGCCCTGGCCGCCGGCGCCAGCGACGTGATCGGCAAAGCCACTATCGTCGATACCCTCGATGACGCCATCGCCGGCTGCAGCCTGGTGGTGGGCACCAGCGCACGTTCTCGCACCTTGCCGTGGCCGATGCTGGAGCCGCGCGAATGCGGCGTGCGCGCGGTGCACGAGGGCGAGCATGCGCCGGTGGCGCTGGTGTTCGGCCGCGAACGCGTCGGGCTGACCAATGATGAATTGCAAAAGTGCCACTACCACGTCGCCATTCCGGCCAACCCGGACTACAGCTCGCTGAACCTGGCGATGGCGGTGCAGATCCTGGCGTACGAAGTGCGCGTGGCTTACCTCGATCGCCAACAGGCGGGCGCGCCGCAGTTGGAAGAGACGCCGTATCCGCTGGTGGACGACCTCGAGCGTTTCTATCAGCATCTGGAGCAGACGCTGCAGCGCACCGGTTTCATTCGCCCGTCGCATCCGGGCCAGGTGATGAACCGCCTGCGTCGGCTGTTCACCCGCGCGCGCCCGGAAGGGCAGGAGCTGAATATCCTGCGCGGCATGCTGACGTCGATCGAGAAACAGGATAAACATCAAGGTAATTAATTGATGTGGCATAACGGTGGGTGACAATAGTATTAGTTATCCAAAGGTTATAACATGTATTTTATATACCTTTGTTCTTGCTAAGTTCAAAACGTGCTAATACTTGAGTTAATTACTGGGTTAAATAGTTGACTGTTTTACTCAGGAATGTCAGACTTTCGGCCATATTTGACCAACAGGTAACCATTGAGCTATGAGACTGACATCCAAAGGCCGTTATGCCGTAACCGCTATGCTCGACGTAGCGCTGCATTCCCAGGAAGGGCCGGTACCACTGGCGGACATTTCCGAACGCCAGGGTATTTCGCTCTCTTATCTGGAACAATTATTCTCCCGTCTGCGCAAGAATGGCCTGGTGGCCAGCGTGCGTGGCCCGGGCGGTGGTTATCTGCTGGGTAAAGACGCGGGTGAGATCGCCGTTGGCGCTGTCATCACTGCCGTCGATGAATCGGTAGATGCAACCCGTTGCCAGGGCAAAGAAGGCTGTCAGGGCGGCGATCGCTGCTTGACCCACGCCCTGTGGCGCGATCTGAGCGAGCGCATCAGCGGGTTCCTGAACAACATTACGCTGGCAGAACTGGTCAACAACCAGGAAGTGCTGGTGGTGGCGGATCGTCAAAACAACGATACGCGCCGCACGGCCAACGGCCGTCCGCAAGAAACTATCAACGTTAATCTGCGCGCATAAGCAGCTGGCGAAATTATTTTAGTTTTTGGAAGTGATGTACGGAGCACAAGAGCAATGAAATTACCGATTTATCTGGATTACTCAGCAACGACGCCGGTTGACCCGCGCGTTGCTGAGAAGATGATGCAGTTTTTGACCCTGGACGGCACTTTCGGCAACCCGGCTTCCCGTTCCCACCGTTTCGGTTGGCAGGCGGAAGAGGCGGTAGACATCGCCCGTAACCAAATCGCCGAACTGGTGGGCGCCGACCCGCGCGAAATCGTCTTCACCTCCGGGGCGACCGAATCCGACAACCTGGCGATCAAAGGCGCTGCCAATTTCTACCAGAAAAAAGGCAAGCACATCATCACCAGCAAAACCGAACACAAAGCCGTGCTCGACACCTGCCGTCAGCTGGAGCGCGAAGGGTTTGAAGTGACCTACCTGGCGCCGCAGAGCAACGGCATCATCAGCCTGCAGGATCTCGAAGCGGCGCTGCGCGATGACACCATCCTGGTCTCCATCATGCACGTCAACAACGAAATCGGCGTGGTGCAGGACATCGAAGCGATCGGCGAAATGTGCCGTGCGCGCGGTATCATCTACCACGTTGACGCCACCCAGAGCGTGGGCAAACTGCCTATCGATCTGAGCAAGCTGAAAGTCGACCTGATGTCGTTCTCCGGCCACAAAATCTATGGCCCGAAAGGCATCGGCGCGCTGTACGTGCGTCGCAAGCCGCGCATCCGCATCGAAGCGCAGGTACACGGCGGCGGTCACGAGCGCGGCATGCGTTCCGGCACCCTGCCTGTCCACCAGATCGTCGGCATGGGCGAAGCTTATCGCATCGCCAAAGAAGAGATGACCGAAGAGATGGCGCGTCTGCGCACCCTGCGTGACCGTCTGTGGAACGGCGTGAAAGATATGGAAGAAGTGTATCTGAACGGCGATCTGGAGCACGGCGCACCGAACATCCTGAACGTCAGCTTCAACTACGTTGAAGGCGAGTCGCTGATCATGGCGCTGAAAGACCTGGCCGTTTCTTCCGGTTCAGCCTGTACCTCCGCCAGCCTCGAGCCGTCCTACGTGCTGCGCGCGCTGGGCATGAGCGATGAATTGGCGCACAGCTCGATCCGTTTCTCCCTGGGGCGTTTCACCACGGAAGAAGAGATCGACTACACCATTCAACTGGTGCGTAAATCCATCGGCCGTCTGCGCGATCTGTCCCCGCTGTGGGAGATGTTCAAGCAGGGCGTGGACATCAACAGCATCGAATGGGCGCATCATTAATTCTCAGGTTTCAGGAGCAAGGTCATGGCTTACAGCGAAAAAGTAATCGATCATTATGAAAACCCGCGCAACGTGGGTTCTTTCGACAACGAAGATCCTACCGTCGGCAGCGGCATGGTAGGGGCGCCGGCTTGTGGCGACGTCATGAAGCTGCAAATCAAGGTTAACGATGAAGGCATCATCGAAGACGCGCGCTTTAAAACTTACGGCTGCGGTTCCGCCATCGCCTCCAGCTCGCTGGTGACCGAATGGATGAAAGGCAAGTCGCTCGATCAGGCTGAAGCGATCAAAAACACCCAGATCGCCGAAGAGCTGGAATTGCCGCCGGTCAAAATTCACTGCTCGATCCTGGCTGAAGACGCCATCAAAGCAGCGATTGCCGACTATAAGAGCAAGCATAGCGCCAAGTAATTTGTCTGAGTCGGCCCGGCCGCGCCGGGCTTTGATGTGAAGTGTGAGGTTGTGATGTCTATTACCATGAGCGACAGCGCTGCGCAGCGTGTTCAGGCGTTTTTGACGAACCGCGGCAAGGGTCTCGGTCTGCGTCTGGGAGTGCGAACTTCCGGTTGTTCCGGGATGGCGTACGTGCTGGAATTTGTTGACGAAGCCAACGATGACGACATCGTATTTGAAGACAAAGGCATCAAGGTGATCATCGACGGCAAGAGCCTGGTCTACCTTGACGGCACCGAGCTTGATTTCGTTAAGGAAGGCCTGAACGAAGGCTTCAAGTTCAACAACCCGAACGTCTCAAGCGAGTGCGGCTGCGGCGAGAGTTTCAACGTCTGACAGTCCATCGTGCTCCCCCGTTTCGGCGGGGGAACTTCATCCGCTAACGCCCAGAGCACGCTATGGATTACTTTACTTTATTCGGGCTGCCAGTTCGCTACACCGTGGACGGCAGCCTGCTTGCGTCCCGCTTCCAGGATCTGCAGCGCCAATTTCACCCCGATCGTTTTGCCAACCAGCCGGAGCGCGAACGCCTGATGGCGTTGCAGCAGGCGGCGACCATCAACGAAGCCTACCAGGCGCTGAAGCACCCGTTAAAACGCGCGGAGTATATGCTATCTTTGCACGGCTTCGATCTGGGCAACGAACAGCATACGATGCGCGACACCGCGTTCCTGATGGAACAGCTGGAGCTGCGCGAAGAGCTCGACGCCATTGAGCGCAAGCCGGAAGCGGAAAGCCTGCTGGCCGATTTCGGCGCGCGGCTGGCCACCTCCATCAAGCAGCGCAGCGCGCTGATGCTGCAGCAGTTGGACAGTGAACAGTGGGCGGATGCCGCCGACACCGTGCGCAAGCTGCGCTTTTTGGACAAACTCCAGCAACAGGTTGAACAACTCGAAGAAAAACTGCTGGGTTTTGAGTAACACCTTCTGATTCTGATTGTGGAAGCTTCAACATGGCCTTATTACAAATTAGTGAGCCTGGCCTCAGCGCCGCGCCGCACCAGCGACGTCTGGCCGCCGGCATCGACTTAGGCACCACCAACTCGCTGGTCGCCACGGTGCGCAGCGGGCAAGCGGAAACGCTGGCCGACGATCAGGGGCGCCATTTGCTGCCTTCGGTGGTGCATTATCAGGCGGACGCGCAGCGCGTCGGCTGGGATGCGCGTCAACAGGCGGCGCAGGATCCGGCCAATACCGTCAGCTCCATCAAACGCATGATGGGCCGTTCGTTGGCGGACGTGCAGCAACGTTACCCGAACCTGCCGTATCAATTTCAGGCCAGCGACAACGGCCTGCCGCTGATCGTCACCGCCGCCGGCCCGGTTAATCCGGTCGGCGTCTCCGCCGACATCCTGCGGGCTCTGTCCGCGCGCGCGCAAGCGGCGCTGGAAGGCGAGCTGGATGGCGTCGTGATCACCGTTCCCGCTTACTTCGACGACGCGCAGCGCCAGGGCACCAAAGACGCGGCGCGTCTGGCCGGCCTGCACGTTCTGCGTCTGCTGAACGAACCGACCGCTGCGGCGATCGCCTACGGGCTGGATTCCGGCCAGGAAGGGGTGATCGCGGTTTACGATCTGGGCGGCGGCACCTTTGATATCTCCATTCTGCGCCTCAGCCGCGGCGTGTTCGAAGTGCTGGCCACCGGCGGCGATTCCGCGCTGGGCGGCGACGACTTCGATCATCTGTTGGCCGACTGGCTGCGTGAGCAGGCCGGCGTGGCCGATCGCAGCGATCACGGCGTGCAGCGCCAACTGCTGGATGCCGCCATCGCCGCCAAAATCGCATTAAGCGATGCCGACAGCGTGCGCGTTGAGGTGGCCGGTTGGCAGGGCGAAGTGACCCGCGCCCAGTTTGAAGCGCTGATCGCCCCGCTGGTGAAACGTACGCTGATGGCTTGCCGCCGCGCGCTGAAAGACGCCGGCGTCGCCGCCGACGAGGTGCTGGAAGCGGTGATGGTCGGCGGTTCCACTCGCGTGCCGTTGGTGCGTGAGCAAGTGGGCGCCTTCTTCGGCCGCACGCCGCTGACGTCGATCGATCCGGATAAAGTGGTCGCCATCGGCGCCGCGATCCAGGCCGACATTCTGGTGGGCAACAAGCCGGACAGCGACATGCTGCTGCTGGACGTGATCCCGCTGTCGCTGGGCCTCGAAACCATGGGCGGCTTGGTGGAGAAAGTGATCCCGCGCAACACCACCATTCCGGTGGCGCGCGCGCAGGAGTTCACCACCTTTAAAGACGGCCAGAGCGCAATGATGATCCACGTGCTGCAGGGCGAGCGCGAGCTGGTGCAGGATTGCCGTTCGCTGGCGCGCTTCACGCTGCGCGGCCTGCCGCCGCTGCCTGCCGGGGGGGCGCATATTCGCGTCACCTTCCAGGTGGATGCCGACGGCCTGTTGAGCGTCACCGCGATGGAGAAATCCACCGGCGTGGAAGCCTCGATTCAGGTCAAGCCGTCGTACGGTCTGTCGGACAGCGAAATCGCCGGCATGATCAAGGATTCGATGGCCAACGCGCAAAGCGACGTGGGCGCGCGCAAGCTGGCGGAGCAACGCGTGGAAGCCGCGCGGGTGCTGGAAAGCCTGCAGGGCGCGCTGGCCACCGACGCCGCGCTGCTGAGCGAGGCGGAAAGTCAGGCGATCGCCGCCGCGACCCAGGCGTTGCAGCAGGCGGCGCAGGGTGAAGACCCCGCCGCTATCGAAGACGCCATCAAAACATTAGATGCACAAACGCAAGATTTTGCCGCGCGCCGCATGGACGCTTCCATTCGCCGCGCGCTGGCTGGCCATTCTGTGGATGAGGTTTAACCATGCCTAAAATTGTTTTCCTGCCCCATCAAGATCTGTGCCCGGAAGGGGCGGTTCTGGAAGCCGAAAAAGGGGAGTCGATCCTCAACGTTGCGCTGCGCAACGGCATTGAAATCGAGCACGCCTGCGAGAAATCCTGCGCCTGCACCACCTGCCACTGCATCGTGCGTGAAGGCTTCGATTCGCTGGAAGAGAGCAGCGAGCTGGAAGACGACATGCTGGACAAAGCCTGGGGGCTGGAGCCGGAAAGCCGTCTGAGCTGCCAGGCGCTGGTCGCCGACGAAGATCTGGTGGTCGAAATGCCGCGCTACACCGTCAACCACGCGCGTGAGCATTAATTGTTAGCCGCGGCGCCAACCAGGAGATCATAATGGGACTGAAGTGGACCGACAGCCGTGAAATCGGCGAAGCCTTGTACGACCAATACCCGGACACCGATCCGAAAACCGTGCGTTTTACCGACATGCATCAGTGGATCTGCGATCTGGAAGAGTTCGATGACGATCCGCAGGCTTCCAACGAAAAAATACTGGAAGCGATCCTGCTGGTCTGGTTAGATGAAGCGGAGTAAATAGCGTAACGGGCTGCCATGGGCGGCCCGTTTATTTTGTATCCGACATACCCGTCGTCTTTCAAACCGCAGCGTTGTTACCTGCACGATCACACCCCAGTCACTTACCTGAGTAAGCTCCTGGGGATGAGATCGCTGGGCGCCTAGCTGCAATTTGAAATCCATAGGGTATGCAATAAAGCCCTATGAAATAATAAAGGGAACATCCGGAGTAAGAAGGCTATGACAACAGAATTCATGCAGGTCACGCTGTCGCAACAACCTGCCGACGCCCGCTGGGGCGAGAAAGCGCTGCTGAGCACCAACGGCGAAGGGATGACCATCCACCTGACCGGCGCCGACAAGCTGGGCGCGATCCAGCGCGCGGGCCGCAAAATTGACGGCCAGGGCATCAAAAACGTTAAGCTGGCCGGCGACGGTTGGGATTTGGAAAACAGCTGGGCGTTTTGGCAGGGCTACCGCGGGCCGAAAGGGCAGCGCAACGTCGAATGGGCCGAGCTGCCGGAAGCCGCGCGTCAGGAGCTGGATAAGCGCCTGAAGATCGTTGACTGGGTGCGCGACACCATCAATATGCCGGCGGAAGAGCTGGGGCCGGAGCAACTGGCGACCCGCGCCGTCGATCTGATGTGCGACGTCGGCTGCGATGCCGTCAGCTACCGCATCACCAAGGGCGAAGATCTGCGCGAGCAGAACTATGCCGGCATCCACACCGTCGGCCGCGGTTCCGAACGCCCGCCGGTGCTGCTGGCGCTGGACTTCAACCCGACCGGTAACCCGGACGCGCCGGTGTTCGCTTGCCTGGTCGGCAAGGGCATCACCTTCGATACCGGCGGTTATAGCCTGAAACAGAGCGCCTTTATGGATTCGATGAAGGCTGACATGGGCGGTGCGGCCACCATCACCGGCGCCCTGGCGCTGGCGGCGGCGCGCGGCCTGAAGCAGCGCGTGAAGCTGTACCTGTGCTGCGCCGACAACATGGTCAGCGGCAACGCCTTCAAACTGGGTGACATCATTCGCTACCGCAACGGCAAAACCGTTGAGGTGATGAACACCGATGCGGAAGGGCGCCTGGTGCTGGCCGACGGCCTGATCGACGCTTCTGAGCAGAATCCGCAGCTGATTATCGACTGCGCGACCCTGACCGGCGCGGCCAAAACCGCGGTGGGCAACGACTATCACGCCCTGTTCAGCTTCGACGATGCGCTGGCGCAAGAGCTGCTCAGCAGCGCCGCCGCCGAGCAAGAGCCGTTCTGGCGTCTGCCGCTGGCCGAGTTCCACCGTAGCCAGCTGCCGTCCAACTTCGCCGAGCTGAACAACGTGGCCGGCCCGGCCTACACCGCCGGCGCCAGCACCGCGGCGGCCTTCCTGTCGCACTTCGTCAAGAACTACCAACAGGGCTGGCTGCACATCGACTGTTCCGCCACCTATCGCAAAGGCGCGGTGGATCAGTGGTCGGCCGGCGCGACCGGGCTGGGCGTGCGCACCCTGGCCAATCTGTTGCTAAGCAAAGCCAAATAATTGAACGCCCGCCGCGTCGGGCGCTAGAATGCGCATTATCTTCGGGGCCCAGCATGCTGGGCCTCGCTATTTGATCCCTGGAGTTTGCCATGAGTTCCCATCATCACGATGCCGCCCCGAGCGAGAACGAGCTTGAACGCCTGCTGAAGCTGGCGGTGACGGAGCCGGCCCACCGCCCGGCGTTCTTCCGTGAACTGCTCGAGGCCACGGTGCTGATCCTCGGCGACAGCGAACAGGTGCAGCAGGACGGCGACATCACGCTGAACGCGGATACGCCGGTCAATATCCAGCATTGGGAAAAGCAGGACGGCGGCAGCATCATTCCGTTCTTCACCTCGCTGGAAGCACTGCAGAAGGCCGTTGAGGACGAACAGCCATTCATCGCCATGCCGGCGCGGGTGCTGTTCGAAATCACCCAGGGCGCGGATCTGTTCCTCAACCCGAAGGCGGAGTACGGCAAGGAGTTCTACCCGGAAGAGGTGGCGATGCTGCTGGCGACCGGCGGCGTCGTCAAACCGGTGGAGCATTACGTCGATAAAGAGACCCAAATCCTGCTGGGGCAGCCCGAGGAATATCCATCGGCGATGGTGGATGCGTTGACCACGCTGTTCAGCCAGCGCAAACCGGTGCGCCGCGCGTTTCTGGCGCTGATGCACGATCAGGCGGCGGACGAGAAGCCGAATCTGCTGATCGGGCTGGAAGTGGATGCAGAACCGGCGGAGATCGAGGCGTTGATCAACGAGGCCGGCAGCGTGGCCAGCGAAACGGCGCCGAATGACGAACCGGTCGATTTCTGCCTGGTGTCGGAGAACGAGCGCGGCATCAGCCACTATCTGATCTCCCATACGCAGCCGTTTTATCAGCGCCGCTGGGGCAGTTGGTTGCGCAATTTGATCCCGTCTACCGACAAGACCCAGTAGCGCCGCCGCGTGGTCGAAAATGCCCCATGAAGATCATATTTTTTTAATGAAATGTTGATTTTCCCGTAGGCAAGCGTTAACGGCGCACATATAATCTGCGCCACTTGAGAAGGCCGGCAACATTGCAGACCGGCCTGTTTTGGAAGTCATACAGAGGCCATCATGACCGTAGAACGTACCTTTTCCATCGTTAAACCAAACGCTGTAGCCAACAACGACATCGGCGCTATCTACGCGCGTTTCGAGCGCGCCGGTTTCAAAATCATCGCCGCTAAAATGCTGCGTCTGACTCGCGAGCAAGCTGAAGGCTTCTACGCTGAGCACAAAGGCCGCCCATTCTTCGACGGTCTGGTAGAGTTCATGACCTCCGGCCCAATCATGGTGCAGGTTCTGGAATCTGAAAACGCCGTGCAGCGCAACCGCGACATCATGGGCGCAACCAACCCGGACAACGCACTGGCCGGCACCCTGCGCGCCGACTACGCGGACAGCTTCACCGCTAACGCCGTTCACGGTTCCGACTCCGTTGAATCCGCACAGCGTGAAATCGCTTACTTCTTCAACGAAAGCGAAATCTGCGCACGTTAATCGTGCCGTTTCTGAGCTGATAGCCAGGCATTCACCGGCTGAAACAATAAAAATGCCCTGAATGCCTTTCAGCCATAGAAACCCGCTACTAAAATTTGTACAATGCCGCGCCCCTGATAAGACGACTTGTCAGGGGCGTGTTTTTAGTGCCGCCACCCGAATCTCGCGGGCTGAAATGCACAACTTACTTTCCATTCTTTAGCGCCATAACGTGTAATAACGAGGCCAGAGATCATTATGTTAGAACCCATCACGTCCGAGCACACCGTGTCTGAAAATAATTCGCTGACTACCCCCTCCGTTAACGTGGAGCAACCGGCTGCGGCCAAAATCAACCTGCTGGATCTGAACCGCCAGCAAATGCGCGAGTTCTTCGCCGAAATGGGCGAAAAACCGTTCCGCGCCGATCAGGTGATGAAGTGGATTTACCACTACTGCTGCGACGATTTCGAGCAGATGACCGACATCAACAAAGTCCTGCGCGGCAAGCTGCAGCGCGTGGCGGAAATCCGCGCGCCGGAAGTGGCGGAAGAACAGCGTTCGGCCGACGGCACCATCAAGTGGGCGATCAAGGTGGGCGATCAGCAGGTCGAAACCGTATATATCCCGGAAGCCGACCGCGCGACGCTGTGCGTCTCCTCGCAGGTAGGCTGCGCGCTGGAGTGCAAATTCTGTTCGACGGCGCAGCAGGGCTTCAACCGCAACCTGCGCGTGTCGGAAATCATCGGCCAGGTGTGGCGCGCGGCGAAGATCATCGGCGCGCTGAAGGTGACCGGCCAACGCCCGATCACCAACGTGGTGATGATGGGCATGGGCGAGCCGCTGCTCAACCTGAACAACGTGGTGCCGGCGATGGAAATCATGCTGGACGACTTCGGCTTTGGCCTGTCCAAACGCCGCGTGACCCTGTCTACCTCCGGCGTGGTGCCGGCGCTGGACAAGCTGGGCGACATGATCGACGTGGCGCTGGCCATTTCGCTGCACGCACCGAACGACACCATCCGCGATGAGATCGTGCCGATCAACCGCAAGTACAACATCGAGACCTTCCTGTCCGCGGTGCGTCGCTACCTGGAGAAATCCAACGCCAACCAGGGCCGCGTCACCGTCGAGTACGTGATGCTGGATCATATCAACGACAGCACCGACGACGCGCATCAGCTGGCGGAAGTGCTGAAAGACACGCCGTGCAAGATCAACCTGATCCCATGGAACCCGTTCCCGGGCGCTCCGTACGGCCGCAGCTCCAACAGCCGGGTGGATCGTTTCTCCAAGGTGTTGATGGAATACGGCTTTACGACTATTGTTCGTAAAACCCGTGGTGACGATATCGACGCCGCCTGCGGGCAACTGGCGGGTGAAGTGATCGACCGTACCAAGCGTACCCTGAAGAAGAAAATGGCCGGGGAACCTATCAACGTACGGGCGGTCTGAATCCTATAGCACCATTTTTTGTTATCTAACAGCCTGTTATGCGCAAGCATGTCGCTGGCGGGCGTTAGCTGACGGCCGATAAGGAAATGAATGCGGGCATGAAGCTGAAACTGTGGGGTATGTGGCTGGCGGCCGGGTTGTTGGCCGGGTGTTCCGGTTCAGCGCCGGAAAAGGAAGCACAGGTCTCTGAGGCGGGCCAGACGCGGTTGCAACTGGGCCTGGAGTACCTGCAGCAAGGCGACATGGACGCCGCGCGCCAGAACCTGGAAAAGGCGCTGGACGCAGCCCCGCAGGATTACCGCACGCAGTTGGGCATGGCGCTCTACGCGCAGCGGAACGGTGAAAACGCCGAGGCCGAACAGCGTTATCGGCAAGCGCTCAAACTTGCGCCGGGCAATGGCACCGTATTGAATAATTACGGTGCGTTTCTTTGCGGTTTAGGGCAGTATGTACCGGCGCAACAGCAGTTTAGCGCTGCGGCGCTGGTGCCCGATTATGGCCAGGTCGCCGACAGCCTGGAAAACGCAGGTTACTGTTTTCTCAAGGCCGGACAAAACGATGAGGCGCGCACGCTGTTGAGCCGCGCGCTAAAAGTCGATCCGGACAAAGGCACTCCGCTGTTGGCGGAGGCCGAAAAGCAATTTGGAGAAGGGAAGCGCGCCCAGTCGCAACTTTTATTGGATGTTTATCAGCATGTTCTGCCGGCCAGCGCCAGCAGCTTATGGTTACAGATTCGTTTCGCCGCGTCAGCCGGCCGCCAGGATAGCGTTCAACGCTATGGCAAGCAGCTAGCGCGAAGTTTTCCACAATCCAAACAGTACCAGCAGTTCTTAGCTAATGAATACTGAAGCCTCCCAAGATAAAACCGTATCCATGACGACGGGCCAGCGCCTGCGTCAGGCCCGTGAGCAACTCGGGCTGAGCCAACAGACCGTTGCAGAACGCCTGTGTCTCAAAATGTCCACCGTGCGCGATATCGAGGAAGACAGCGTGTCTGCTGACCTCGCGTCCACCTTCGTGCGCGGCTACATCCGTTCCTACGCCAAGCTGGTGCATCTGCCGGAAGACGAACTGCTGCCGATGCTGGCCAAGCAGGCGCCGTTGAAGATGGCGAAAGTGGCGCCGATGCAAAGCTTCTCGCTGGGCAAGCGCCGCAAGAAACGCGACGGCTGGCTGATGAGCTTCACCTGGCTTATCGTGTTCGTGGTGATCGGCCTGACCGGCGCTTGGTGGTGGCAAAACCACAAGGCGCAGCAGGAAGAGATCGCCACCATGGCCGATCAATCCTCGGCGCAGCTTTCACAGAATAACGAAGGGCAGTCCGTGCCGCTGACCGACGGCAAGGCCGACGCCGGCACCAACGTGCCGTTGGTCGACAACAGCGCTACGCCGGCTGATACCGGCGCAGCGGCTCAGACGCCTGCGGCGACCGCCCAGGCGCCGAGCGCGGCCCAGCAGCAGCCTGCCGTGGTGTCGCCAAGCCAGACAACCCTGCCGGAAACCGCGCCGGCGGCACAAGCGCCGTTGCCGACCGCCGATGCGGGCGTGGCTGCGCCGGCGGCCGATCCGAACGCGCTGGTGATGGATTTCTCCGCCGACTGCTGGCTGCAGGTGACCGACGCGAGCGGTAAAACGCTGTTCAGCGGCACCCAGAAGCAAGGCGGCAAGCTGAACCTGACCGGCACTGCGCCGTATAAACTGACCATCGGCGCGCCGGCGGCAGTTCAGATCCAGTATCAGGGTAAACCGGTTGATTTAAGCCGGTTCGTTAAGTCAAACCGTGTTGCTCGCCTGACCGTCGCCGCGCAGTAATCGCGCGGCTGGTCGTGATGTCAGAGCAGCAATGGAGAGTAAGTAATGCATAACCAAGCGCCCATCAACCGTCGAAAATCTACACGCATTTACGTCGGCAAGGTGCCTATTGGTGATGGCGCGCCGATTGCCGTGCAGTCGATGACCAACACCCGTACCACCGATGTTGAAGCAACGGTTAATCAGATCAAAGCGCTGGAGCGCGTGGGCGTCGACATCGTCCGCGTTTCGGTTCCTACCATGGACGCCGCCGAGGCGTTCAAACTGATCAAGCAGCAGGTCAACGTGCCGCTAGTCGCCGATATCCACTTCGATTATCGCATCGCGCTGCAGGTGGCCGAATATGGCGTAGACTGCCTGCGCATCAACCCGGGCAACATCGGCAACGAATCGCGCATTCGATCGGTGGTGGACTGCGCCCGCGACAAGAACATCCCGATTCGCATCGGCGTCAACGGCGGCTCGCTGGAGAAAGACCTGCAGGAAAAGTACGGCGAACCTACGCCGGAAGCGCTGCTGGAATCCGCCATGCGCCATGTGGACATCCTCGATCGCCTCAACTTCGACCAGTTTAAGGTCAGCGTCAAGGCGTCGGACGTGTTCCTGGCGGTGCAATCCTACCGCTTGCTGGCGTCGCGCATCGATCAGCCGCTGCACCTGGGCATCACCGAAGCCGGCGGCGCGCGCAGCGGGTCGGTCAAATCGGCCATCGGCCTGGGCATGCTGCTGTCTGAAGGCATCGGCGACACCCTGCGCATCTCGCTGGCGGCGGATCCGGTCGAAGAGGTGAAGGTCGGTTTCGACATTCTGAAGTCGCTGCGCATCCGCGCGCGCGGCATCAACTTCATCGCCTGCCCGACCTGTTCGCGTCAGGAGTTCGACGTGATCGGCACGGTGAACGCGCTGGAGCAGCGCCTGGAAGACATCATCACGCCGATGGACGTTTCGATCATCGGCTGCGTGGTGAACGGCCCGGGCGAAGCGCTGGTGTCCACCATGGGCGTAACCGGCGGCCACAAGAAGAGCGGCTTCTATGAAGACGGCGTGCGCCAGAAAGAGCGTTTCGACAACGAACAGATGATCGACCAGCTGGAAGCGAAAATTCGCGCCAAGGCCGCGATGATGGACGAAAGCAACCGCATCACGGTCAATCTGCTGGAAAAATAAGCGTTATCGCTACACGGCGGGCCTGTTGGCCCGCTTGTTTATGCACCTGAAGGGCGGAAAACCGCATCCGCGTTGAATACCGGGCGGCAAAGTCCCTATAATCGGGTTCATTTTTACAGACAACGGACAGAGAACTCACGTGGCAAAGAACATTCAAGCCATTCGCGGCATGAACGACTACCTGCCGGAAGAAACGGCATTATGGCAGCGTATTGAAGGCACCCTCAAGCAGGTGCTGGGCGGCTACGGTTACAGCGAAATCCGGTTGCCGATTGTAGAGCAGACCCCGTTATTCAAACGCGCGATCGGCGAAGTGACCGACGTCGTGGAAAAAGAGATGTATACCTTCGAAGACCGCAACGGCGAAAGCCTGACGCTGCGTCCGGAAGGGACGGCTGGCTGCGTGCGCGCCGGCATCGAACATGGTCTGCTGTACAATCAGGAACAGCGTCTGTGGTACATCGGCCCGATGTTCCGCTACGAGCGCCCGCAGAAGGGGCGTTACCGTCAGTTCCATCAGCTGGGCGCGGAAGTGTTCGGCCTGCAGGGCCCGGATATCGACGCAGAGCTGATCCTGCTGACCGCCCGCTGGTGGAAAGCGCTGGGCATCGCCGAGCACGTCAAGCTGGAGCTGAACTCCATCGGCTCGCTGGAGGCGCGCGCCAACTACCGCGACGCGCTGGTGGCGTTCCTGGAGCAGCACGTCGAGGTGCTGGACGAAGACTGTAAACGCCGCATGTATAGCAACCCGCTGCGCGTGCTGGACTCCAAGAATCCTGAGGTGCAGGCGCTGCTGAACGACGCGCCGCGCCTGTCCGAGTACCTGGATGAAGAATCCCGTGCTCACTTCGCCGGTCTGTGTGAACTTTTGGCGCAGGCAGGTATCCCATATACCGTTAACGAGCGCCTGGTGCGCGGTCTGGATTACTACAACCGCACCGTGTTTGAGTGGGTGACCACCAGCCTGGGCGCGCAGGGCACCGTCTGCGCGGGCGGCCGTTACGACGGTCTGGTCGAGCAACTGGGCGGCCGCGCCACCCCGGCGGTCGGTTTCGCCATGGGCCTGGAGCGTCTGGTGCTGCTGGTGCAGGCGGTCAACCCGGAATTCAAGGCGCCGTCGGCTATCGACGTGTACGTCATCTCTTCCGGCGCGGGCACCCAGAGCGCGGCGATGCGGCTGGCTGAGCAGGTGCGCGACGCGGCGCCGCAGCTGAAGCTGATGACCAATTACGGCGGCGGCAACTTCAAGAAGCAGATCACCCGTGCGGACAAATGGGGCGCGCGCATCGCGCTGATCCTGGGTGAGAGCGAAGTGGCGGCGCAGCAGGTGGTGGTGAAAGACCTGCGCAGTGGTGAACAAGAAACGCTGGCGCAAAGCGAAGTCGCTGCGCGTCTGGCTTTGATGTTAGGTTAAGGAGAAGGACACCGTGGAAGTCTATACCACTGAAAACGAACAAGTCGACGCACTGCGTCGGTTCTTTGCCGAGAACGGCAAAGCGCTGGCGGTGGGCGTGGTGCTCGGAATTGGTGCCCTGGTTGGCTGGCGTTACTGGCAGAGCCATGAAAACTCCAACATGATGGCGGCATCGCAATCCTATCAGGAAGCCAGCGATCGTCTGGCGGCCGGCAAGCCGGATGACGTGGCTGCCGCGGAGAAATTTGTCCAGGCCAACGGCAACAGCTACGGCGTACTGGCCGCGCTGCAGTTGGCCAAGCACTTTGTCGAACAGAATGATTTCGCCAAGGCGGAACAGCAGCTGACGTTGGCGCAGGGCCAGACCAAAGACGACAACCTGTTGGCGATGATTGACCTGCGTCTGGCGCGCGTCCAGCTGCAGGAGAAAAAGCTGGATGAAGCGCTGAAAACGCTGGATGGCGTGAAAGGCGAAGGCTGGGCGGCGATGATGCAGGATGTGCGCGGCGATGTATTGCTGGCCAAGGGCGACGCCAAGGGCGCGCGCGAAGCTTACAGCAAAGGCATTGAGTCCAATGCTTCTCAGGCGCTGCAGGTTCTGCTGCGCATGAAATTGAATAACTTGTCCAGCTAAGGGGAATTCCCATGCAATTGCGTAAAACACTCTTGGTCGGACTGGTTTCCGCTGCCTTGCTGAGTGGTTGCTCGCTGTTTAACAGCGAAGAAGACGTGGTTACCATGTCGCCGTTGCCGAAAGTTGAAAATCAGTTTACGCCGAGCAAGGCGTGGAGCACCTCGGTGGGCGACGGCATCGGTGAGTATTACTCCCACCTGCGTCCGGCCTATCAGGACAGCACCATTTACGCCGCCGATCGCTTCGGCATCGTGAAAGCGATGGATGCCGACAGCGGCAACGAGAAGTGGAAGGTCAATCTCTCCGAGAAGACCGGCTTCTTCTCCAGCAACCTGTCTGCGCTGCTGTCGGGCGGCCTGACGGTCGCGGGCGACAAGGTTTACGTCGGCAGCGAAAAAGCGGTGGTTTACGCATTGAACACCGCCGATGGCGCCATCGCCTGGCAGACCAAAGTGGCCGGCGAAGCGATCTCCCGTCCGGTTGTCAGCGACGGTATGGTGTTGGTGCACACCTCCAACGGCATGCTGCAGGCGCTGAATGAAGCCGACGGCGCGGTGAAGTGGACGGTTAACCTGGACATGCCTTCGCTGTCGCTGCGCGGTGAATCCGCGCCGGCCGTCGCCTTTGGCGCCGCCATCGTCGGCGGTGACAACGGCCGCGTCAGCGCCGTGCTGATGCAGCAGGGCCAGATTATCTGGCAACAGCGCATTTCTCAGCCGAGTGGCGCGACCGAAATCGATCGCCTGAACGACGTGGACACCACGCCGGTGATCGTTGACGGCGTGGTCTACGCGCTGGGTTACAACGGCAACCTGACGGCGCTGGATCTGCGTTCCGGCCAGATCATCTGGAAACGCGAACTGGGTTCGGTGAATGATTTCATCGTCGACGCGGGCCGCATCTACCTGATCGACCAGAACGATCGCGTGGTGGCGCTCAGCACCGAAGGCGGCGTGACCGTGTGGACGCAGAGCGATCTGCTGCACCGTAATCTGACGCCGCCGGTGATGTATAATGGTTATCTGGTGACCGGTGACGCCGAAGGCTATCTGCATTGGATCAACACCACTGATGGCCGTTTTGTCGCCCAGCAGGAAGTGGACAGCTCCGGCTTCCTGTCTGCGCCGATGGTGGCCAGCGACAAGCTGGTCATCCAGGCTCGCGGCGGGAAAGTTTACGCTTTCACCCGCTAACGCCGCTCGTCGTGATCCTTCTTGCGCCCGAAAGATTTCGGGTTGCAGCCAGGCGGCAAGCGCATGAGTCCTCGGGAGCTTAGTGAGCTAAGTGACCGAGGCGAAGGTGCGCAGACAACGCCGCTGTGGCGCGAAAGATGAAGGGGAAAACGGCTCCTGAATGTTCAGGGGCCGTTTCGTATTTTATAAGCTGCACCGCTGGTGTCTATCCACAGTGCAGTAACGCATTGATTATTAAGTAATGAGGCTTCAACAATGATACCTGTCGTCGCGCTGGTCGGGCGCCCGAATGTGGGTAAATCCACCTTGTTCAACCGTTTAACCCATACGCGTGATGCGCTGGTGGCGGATTTCCCGGGGCTGACGCGTGACCGCAAGTATGGTCGTGCTGAAATCGAAGGCAATGAATTCATCATCGTCGATACCGGCGGCATCGACGGCACCGAAGACGGCGTCGAAACGCGCATGGCCGGCCAGTCGCTGCTGGCGATCGAAGAAGCGGATATCGTGCTGTTCATGGTCGACGCCCGCGCCGGGCTGATGCCGGCGGATCAGGGCATCGCCCAGCACCTGCGCAGCCGCCAGAAGGCGACCTTCCTGGTGGCCAACAAGACCGACGGCCTGGATCCGGACACCGCCACCGCCGATTTCTACTCGCTCGGCCTGGGGGAAGTGTTTGCTATCGCCGCTTCTCACGGCCGCGGCGTGACCCAGCTGATCGAACACGTGCTGGTGCCGTTCGTGCCGGAAAAACCGGAGGACGTCGAACTGACCGAGGAAGAGGCCAACGCCGCTTACTGGGCTGAGCAAAACGGTGAAACGCTGGAAGGCGAAGAAGACGAAGAGCCGGAAGAAGCGTTCAACCCGCAGGATCTGCCGATCAAGCTGGCGATCGTCGGCCGCCCGAACGTCGGTAAGTCTACGCTCACTAACCGCATCCTGGGCGAGGAGCGCGTGGTGGTGTATGACATGCCGGGCACCACCCGCGACAGCATCTACATTCCAATGGTGCGCGACGAACGCGAATACGTGCTGATCGACACCGCCGGGGTGCGCAAACGCGGCAAGGTGACCGAAACCGTCGAGAAATTCTCGGTGATCAAGACCCTGCAGGCGATTGAAGACGCCAACGTGGTGCTGCTGGTGATCGACGCGCGTGAAGGCATCTCCGATCAGGATCTCTCGCTGCTCGGCTTTATCCTCAATAGTGGGCGCTCACTGGTGATTGCGGTCAACAAATGGGACGGCATGAGTGAAGAAGATCGCGAGCATGTGAAAGAAATGCTCGATCTGCGTCTGGGCTTCGTCGACTTCGCGCGCGTGCACTTCATTTCCGCCCTGCACGGCAGCGGCGTCGGCAACCTGTTCGAATCGGTACAGGAAGCCTACGAGTGCGCAACCCGCCGCGTAAACACCTCGATGCTGACCAAAATCATGCAGATGGCGGTGGACGATCACCAGCCGCCGTTGGTGCGCGGCCGCCGCGTGAAGCTGAAATACGCCCACGCCGGCGGTTACAACCCGCCGATCGTGGTGATCCACGGCAACCAGGTCAGCGATCTGTCCGATTCGTACAAGCGCTACCTGATGAACTACTTCCGCCGTTCGCTGAACGTGATGGGGACGCCGATCCGCATCCAGTTCAAAGAGGGTGACAACCCGTTCGCCGGTAAACGCAATCTGCTGACGCCAACCCAGATGCGTAAGCGCAAGCGCCTGATGAGCCACCTGAAAAAGAGCAAGTAATCGCTCATGAGGGGCGCGGCAGTGATGCCGCGCCCTTTTTTATTGGCCCGAAATCGTTTTATTATCTGAGGATTACCTCGCCTGCCTGAAGGAACACCATGTCCTGGGAAACCTGGAGTTTTGCGTTTAACGTCACCGTGCCGAATTTGCTGATGATGCTGCTGGGGATCCTGCTGCGCCATTGGCGCCTGATGGATGACCGTTTCGTCGACGGCGCGACCCGCCTGGTGTTCAATTTGGCGCTGCCGTGCCTGCTGTTTTTCAGCATCGCCACCAACCATCCGCAACTGCTTGGCAATCTGCCGCTGGTGCTGTTCGGCGCAGTCGGCACGCTGGCGACCTTCCTGCTCTTGGAGTTGGCGGCCAAGTGGCTGGTGAAAGAACCGCGTGAGCGCGGGGTGTTCGTACAGGGCGGCTTTCGCGCCAACACCGCCATCGTCGGTCTGGCCTACGCCATGACCGCCTACGGCAGCGAAGGCATTGCGCTCGCCTCACTGTACCTGACCGTGACGGTGATCCTGTTCAACATACTGTCGGTCATCACCCTCACGCGCAGCCTGCAGGGCGGGCAGGGCAAGAAAATCAGCCACCTGTCGCTGCTGCGCAGCATCGTCACCAATCCGCTGATCATCGGCCTGGTGTGCGGGCTGCTGTATGCGCAAACCGGGCTGGGCATTCCGACCGTGATCCGCCAGACCGGCAGCTATATCTCCGCGCTGTCGCTGCCGTTGGCGCTGCTGTGCACCGGCGCCAGCCTGGATTTCCGCGCCATGTTCCGCTCGTCCAACGTGGCGGCGCTGTCGTCGGCGGCCAAGCTGTTTCTGGTGCCGTTCCTGATGACGCTGGCCGGCTGGTTGTGCGGGTTTCACGGCGCGGCGTTGGGCATCATCTTCCTGTTTTCCGCCACGCCGACCGCTTCGGGCAGCTATGTGATGACGCGCGCCATGGGCGGCAACGCCACGCTGGCGGCCAATATTATCGCTATCACCACCGTCGGGTCGTTCTTCACCACCGCGTTGGGGATCTATTTCTTGCGCTCATGGGGCGCGATTTAACCTGGGAGCCGTTATGGATGCGCATTGTCCGCACTGTCGTCAGACCATGAATTGGGTAGCGGGTCACTACCATTGTGCCGCCTGTCAGCGTGATTATCGGCAGCAGGCGAGCTGCCCGGAGTGCGGGCAGCCGCTGCAAGAGTTGAAGGCCTGCGGGGCGGTGGATTACCTGTGCCAGAACGGGCACGGGCTGATCTCCAAAAAACGGGTGAATTTCAGCTATCAGCCGCTGTAAGCCCTCACTCATCCACCTGGCCGGTTTTCCACAGATCCACCAGCGCTTGCGGCGCGCTGCTTTCCGGGATTAATAGCACGATCTCGGTGCTTAGGGTGGGGCTGGTGTAGTTGATCTGTACGCGGTAGTAGCGCTGGTCACCGCAGCCGGGGGAGTTGGGCTGGCCTTCTTCCTGCGCATAGGGCAGCGTCTGGTTCAGCAACTGATTCAGGCGCTGCCGCTGTTCCGGCGTGATATCGGCCAGCGCGATGCGGCGCTGGCCCGCCAGTTTGGGAATGTAGGCGAAGCCTCCCTCGCGCGCCAGCTCAATGACCGTATCCTGATTGAGCGTCGGCAGCGGTTTCATTATTCCACCCCCACCTGATGCCAGGCTTGCTGCACCTTGTCCGCCACGCTCTGGTCGAAACGCGATTGCGCATGTTTCACCGTGGCGCGGGCGAAGGTGGCGAAGTCGGCATTTTGCGGCAGCGCTTTGTCGCACACCGTGTCATACCAGACGTAGCCGGCTTTCTCCCAGGCGAAGCCGCCGAGCGCCGTCGCCGCCAGGTAGAAGGCGCGGTTGGGAATGCCGGAGTTGAGGTGCACGCCGCCGTTGTCTTCCTTGGTCTGGATGTAATCCTTCATGCTGGCGGGCTGCGGATCTTTGCCCAGCAGCGGGTCATCGTAAGCGGTGCCGGGGGCCGACATCGAGCGCAGCCCTTTGCCTTTAATGCCCTTGGCGAGCAGCCCGGCGCCGATCAGCCAGTCGGCTTTATCGGCGGTTTGCTGCAGGTGGAACTGCTTGACCAACGAGCCGAATACGTCGGACAGCGACTCATTGAGCGCCCCGGACTGCTGGTAGTAGATCAGCCCGGCTTCACTCTCGGTCACGCCGTGCGCCAGCTCGTGGCCGACCACGTCGATGGCGATGGTGAAACGGTTGAAAATCTCGCCGTCGCCGTCGCCGAACACCATCTGTTGGCCGTTCCAGAAGGCATTCTGGTACTCCTTGCCGTAGTGTACGCTGCCGACCAGCGGCAGCCCCTGGTTATCCAGTGAGTTGCGGCGGTAGGCCTGCCAGAAGAAATCGTAGGTGACGCCGAGGTAGTCGTAGGCTTCGTCCACCGCCACATCGTGGTTGCTGGGCTGGCCCTCTTTGCGCACCGGTTTGCCAGGCAGTTGGGTGCCGTTCTGGGCGTCGTAGATATCGCGGAGCGCTTCGCCGGCTCGGGCGTTTTTCTCGGTCGGCGAACGCAGCGGCTTGTTGCCGAGCAGGCTTTGCACGTGGTTCAGGGTGTGCAGCGCGCAGTCGCGCTGCGGCGCGTTGCCGTGTTCAATGATGCGGCGCAGCATGTAGGGAGGAATGACGGAACGCATGCGCTGGGCTGGCATAGTGGCTCTCCTTAGGCAAAAAATTTTACCTCATCGAATGAATGCACTGTGCCTAAGTGTAGCCTACTCGTCATAAAGCCTGTGGTCATGCGTGCTCACCGCCGGCGCGGTCTTGTGCGGGCTGATGCGCCGCACCGAGGCGCGCACCGCCAGCCGGCCGTGCAGCAGCAGATTGCACGGCGGCGCGTCGGCGCGCAGCATGCGCCGCTGCAGCAGTTGGATCGCTTCGTAACCCAGTTCGTCGCGCGGCACCTGCACCGAGGTCAGCGGCACGTCATGGATTTCCGCCAGGTTGAAGCCGTCGGTGCTCATCACCGACACGTCGCCTGGCACGTTCAGCCCCCGCTTGTTGAGCGCCTTGACCGCCCCGACCGCCATGTAGTCGCCGCCGGCCAGGATCGCCGTCGGCAGCGGGGCGTGACCGTGGATGCCGTTGAGATAGGTGGTCAGCGCCTGCTCGGCCTCTTCGCCGCCGAAGCCGGAGGTGGTAATCAGATGGCGGCCGTCGTCGAACGGCAGATGATGCCGGGCGTAGGCCTGCCGGATGCCCGCCAGCCGCAGCTCCATGGTGTGGCGGCGCAGACACTGCAGGTTGAGAATATGGCTGTGCCCCTGCTGGAACAGGTAGCTGGCGGAGTAATCGCCGATCAGCTGATGATCCGGCGAGACGCTGTCCAGCCGCATCTGCCGATCGCTGCAGTTGATCAGCACGCAGGGCTTGGGCAGATCGGCGGCCAGGGTGTGGATATGCTCGTCGTCGATGCCGATGATCAGCGCCGCTTCGGTGTGCGGATCGCTCATCTTTTCCAGAAACAGCGCGCCGTCGCTGTGTTGCTCTTCCAGCCCGCAGTAGCGGATGCGCACCTCGTGCTCCATCAGCGCGGCGGCAATGCCCTGAATGACCTTGTAGTAGAAGATGTCGGTGCGCACGTCGAACGCGCGCTGCGGCGCGAACACCATCACGTTGTTCAGCATCAGCCGACCGCTGGAAATGCCCTGCAGAATGCCATTTTGTTGCGCACAGTCCAACACCTTGCGGCGCGCCTCGGCGCTGGTGTTGGCCTTGCCGGCCAGCACGCGGGAAACGGTGCTGATCGACAGCCCGGTTTGGCGGGCGATCTCCTGGATTTTCAGCTTTCCGTTCATTTTGTGATCTCCTTCAAATTCGTCCATGAGAATATTTTCACTGCGTATTTTCAGCGTCTTGACCGGATTTAACGGTCATTATGGCTATTTTTTCACCCGCCAGTGAAAATCTTTGCAAAAAACCCCGTTTCGCTGTGCGCTATCGCTGAGTAGTCTGCATTGGTACACCAATTTTAACGACCTGTCAGTCCAATTTTAACGGTGTGCGAAAAAGAAAACAAAAAATAAATCATGGGGTTGTGATTGTCTGTCGGCAAATGATACGGCGCCGATCCGTTTTCACCGTCCCGTGTTTGATAGCACAACGTACCCTACCAAAACGCGCGTCGCCGTAGCCGGCCGCCGCGGGGAGAGAACCGATGAGTGTGGAGATCAATCAGGCGGTCGCGCAGAGCGGCCGGCGCAAGTTCAAATCGCTGCGCTGGTGGATGCTGGCGCTGTTCTTGCTGGGCGTGACGGTCAACTACATCACCCGCAACTCGCTGGGCATTCTGGCGCCGGAGCTGAAATCCAGCCTGAACATGAGCACCGAGCAATATGCCTGGGTAGTGGCGTCGTTCCAGCTGGCCTACACAGTGTTCCAGCCGATCTGCGGCTGGCTGATCGACGTTATCGGCCTGAAGATGGGCTTTCTGATCTGCGCCGGCATTTGGGCGGTGGTATGCATGCTGCACGCCGGCGCCGGCAGCTGGCTGCAATTGGCCATTCTGCGCTTCTTCATGGGGGGCGCGGAGGCGGCGGCCACCCCGGCCAACGCCAAGGCGATCTCCGACTGGTTCCCGAAAAAGGAGCGGCCGATCGCCGCCGGCTGGGCGGGCGTCGGTTTCTCCATCGGCGCCATGCTGGCGCCGCCGATCATTGTCATCGCTCACGTCTCCTTCGGCTGGCAGGGGGCATTCCTGTTCTCCGGCGGGTTGGCGCTGATCTGGGTAGTGCTGTGGTGGCTGTTCTACCACTCGCCGCAGCAGCACCCGAACCTTAGCCAGCAGGAGTTGGATCTGATCCGCGAAGACAACGAGCCGGTGTTGCCGAAGCTGCCGTTCTTCACTTCGCTGGCCAGCCTGTGCAAGAACAAGAAGTTTTACGGCATCGCCATCCCGGCCTTTCTCGCCGAGCCGGCCTGGGCGGTATTCAGTTTCTGGGTGCCGCTGTACCTGGCCACCGAACGCGGCATGGATCTGAAACAGATCGCGATGTTCGCCTGGCTGCCGTTCCTGGCGGCAGATATCGGCAGCGTCGCCAGCGGCTATCTCACCACCCTGTATCGCAAATGGTTCGGCTGCAGCCGCGTCAACTCGGTGGTCGCCAGCTCGGTGACCGGCGCTTTCCTGATGGTGTCGCTGGCGTTCGTCGCGATCACCCAAAATCCCTATGTGGCGATCGCGCTGATCTCGATCGGCGGCTTCGGCCACCAGGTGATCTCCTGCATGCTCAGCGCGCTGGTGGTGGAGTCGTTCGATAAAAACCAGATGGCGACGGTCAACGGCATGCGCGGCTCCAGCGCCTGGATCGCCAGCTTCCTGTTCACGCTGCTGATCGGCGCGGTGTCCGACACCATCGGCTTCAACCCGCTGTTTATCGCCATGGGCTTCTTCGATCTGATCGGCGCTGTGTTCCTGATTGCCCTGATCGCCGAGCGCGGCGGTAAGAAAACCCCTTCACACAGCTAAGTGGGATATTTATGAAAACCTTGAAAAATTGGACGCTGGCGGCGCAGCATGCCGACCATGTCGAGCTGCTGGTCGATGAACGCCACCGTTTCTGCCTGTACGTGCTGGAAGACGGTCTGTTCCGCGTGTTGATCAAGCGCAACGGCGAGCTGGCGCTGGATCGCACCTGGAGCATCGCGCCGCAGGAGGATGTGCCTTGGGAAGGGCGCGAACGGCTCAGCGTCGCCGGCTTCAGCTTGCCGGGCTATCAGCTGCGCCAGGAGAGCGGTCGGCTGGTGGTCAGCACGCCGCTGCTGCGCGTGACGGTGCATCAGCCGCTGTGGTTGGAATGGGAGCATTGCAATGCCGCTGGCGAGTGGCGGCCGCTGGCGGCGGATCGGCCAACCAGCGCCTACCTGCTCAATGCGCACGGCGACGGCGTGGCGCACTACCAACGCCGCTTCGCCGATGAGCGCTATTACGGCCTGGGGGAGAAAACCGGCGATCTGGAGCGCACCGGCCGCCGCTTCGAGATGCGCAATCTGGACGCCATGGGGTACAACGCGGCCAGCACCGATCCGCTGTACAAACACATTCCGTTCACCATCACCCGTGGGCCGGAGGCGAGCTTTGGCCTGTTCTACGATAACCTGAGCAGCTGCTGGCTGGATCTGGGCAACGAGATAGACAACTACCATACGGCCTATCGCCGCTATCAGGCCGAAGCGGGCGATCTGGATTACTACCTGTTCCTCGGGCCGAAGGTATTGGACGTCACCAAGGCGTTCGTGCGCCTGACCGGCCGCACCCACTTCGGGCCGAAGTGGAGCCTGGGCTACAGCGGCTCGACCATGCACTACACCGACGCGCCGGACGCCCAGCAGCAGCTGCAACAGTTCATTGCGCTGTGCCGCCAGCACGCCATTCCCTGCGACTCTTTCCAGCTGTCGTCGGGCTACACCTCGATCAACAACAAGCGCTACGTGTTCAACTGGAACTACGACAAGGTGCCGCAGCCCAAGCTGCTCAGCCAGGCGTTTCACGGCGCCGGCCTCAGGCTGGCGGCCAACATCAAGCCGTGCCTGCTGCAGGATCACCCGCAGTATCAGGCGGTGGCGGCGCAGGGGTTGTTTATCCGCGATTCGCAAAGCGACGCGCCGGAACGCTCCAGCTTCTGGGACGACGAAGGATCGCACCTCGACTTCACCAATCCGGCGACGGTGCGCTGGTGGCAGCAGGGTGTCACGCAGCAGCTGCTGGAGATGGGCATCGATTCCACCTGGAATGACAACAACGAATACGAAGTGTGGGACGGCGAAGCACGCTGCCACGGCTTCGGGCGCCCGATCGCCATCAAGCATATCCGACCGGTGATGCCATTGCTGATGATGCGCGCCTCGATGGAGGCCCAGCAGCGCTTCGCGCCGCAGCGGCGGCCGTACTTGATCTCGCGCTCCGGCTGCGCCGGCATGCAGCGCTACGTGCAGACCTGGAGCGGCGACAACCGCACCAGTTGGCAGACGCTGCGCTACAACATCCGCATGGGGCTGGGCATGAGCCTGTCCGGGCTGTATAACCTCGGCCACGACGTCGGCGGCTTCTCCGGCGACAAACCGGACGCGGAGCTGCTGGTGCGCTGGGTGCAAAACGGCGTGATGCACCCGCGTTTCACCATCCACTCCTGGAACGACGATGCTACGGTCAACGAGCCCTGGATGTACCCGGGCGCCACCCCGGCGGTGCGCGAGGCGATCAACCTGCGTTACCGGCTGTTGCCGTATTTCTACACCTTGCTGTGGCAGGCCTGCGCCGACGATGAGCCGATGCTGCGCCCGACCTTCCTCGATCACGAACAGGATGCGCGCACCTTCGGCGAGAACGACGATTTTCTGATCGGCCGCGATCTGCTGGTGGCCAGCGTGGTGGAGCCGGGGCAGCGTCGCCGTTCGATGTATCTGCCGGATAACGGCGAAGGATGGTACTGCTTCTACAGCGGCCAGTGGTTCGGCGGCGGCCAGACGGTGACGCTGGCGGCGCCGCTGGAGCGTCTGCCGCTGCTGGTGCGCGCCGGGGCGGCGCTGCCGCTGTCGCAGCGGCTGGCGCATGTCGACGTGGCAGCCGACGATCGGCGCGAGCTGCGGCTGTTTCCGCTCAAGGGCGGCGGCGTGAGCAGCGGGCTGTTGTTTGAGGACGACGGCGAAAGCGAAGGTTGGCGGCAGGGCGATGCGCTGTGGCTGCGCTGGGAAATGCGCTGTGACCCTCAGCGCATCATGCTGGATATCACGACGGAAGGGCGTTTCCGCCCGGCCTGGCGCACGCTGCTACTCAGTCTGCCGGAAGGCGAAACGCGCGCGTTGTGGGTGAACGGCGAACCGGGCGAGCGTTTTACGCTGGAGTAAGGCTTACTCGGCCGCGCGTTTCTTGCGCGGCTTTTTGGCGACGGTGATGGTTTTCACCTCACTTTCCACCCAGCCGTCCTGCAGGCGGGTTTTCAGCAGTTCGCCGACCTGCGCCTGCTTGGTGGTTTTCAGCAGTTCGCCGCGCGGGGTTTGTGTCACGCTGTAGCCGCGCGCCAGCGTCGCCAGCGGGCTGACGGTCTCCAGCTGGCTGCAGGCCACGCCGAAGCGCTGGCGGTAGGCGTTGAGCTGCCGCTCCATCGCCTGCTGCAGACGGTATTCCTGCTGCTGCACGCGCTGCTGGTAGCGGTGAATGCGGCCCTGCGGCTGCACCTGCGCCAGCCGCTGCTGGGCGCGTTCGCTGCGGCGGGCGGCCTGGCGCAGCTGCTGCTGCATGCCGTCTTCCATCCGGCGTTGCAGCTTGAACAGCAGCGTCTGCTGGCGCGCCAGGCGCAGATGCGGATGCTGCTGCTGTAAACGGTGGTGAATGCGGGTGAACTGCTGCTGGCGCTGTGCCAGGTAGTAATCCATCGCCATCTCCAGCCGCTGCTGCTGCGACTGCAGCTGGCGCAACAGCTCAAGCTGATTGCGGCTGACCAGTTCGGCGGCGGCGGAAGGGGTCGGCGCGCGCAGGTCGGCGACGAAGTCGGCGATGGTGACGTCGGTTTCATGGCCGACGGCGCTGACGATCGGAATGCGGCTGGCGAAGATCGCCCGCGCCACGCGTTCGTCGTTGAAGCTCCACAGGTCTTCCAGCGAACCGCCGCCGCGGCCGACGATCAGCACATCGCATTCGTCGCGGCGGTTGGCGGCCTCGATGGCGCGCACGATCTGCATCGGCGCTTCCGCGCCCTGCACCGAGGTGGGGTAGATGACGATCGGCAGCGACGGATCGCGCCGCTGCAACACCTGCAGGATATCGTGCAGCGCCGCGCCGCTGGCGGAGGTGATCACCCCGACGCGCTTGGCCGGCGCGGGCAGCGGCTGCTTGAACTGCTGATCGAACAACCCTTCGGCGCTCAGGCGCTG
This sequence comes from Serratia sp. 22278, assembly GCF_052045405.1. NCBI lineage: Bacteria > Pseudomonadati > Pseudomonadota > Gammaproteobacteria > Enterobacterales > Yersiniaceae > Serratia > Serratia sp. 22278. The sequence goes on from NZ_JBQEOW010000008.1 coordinate 140,397, forward strand.
TTTCAACTGCTCGAACTGTTGCTGCAGCAGGCCGTCGCCGGCGGGCTGCATGCTCTCGGCGATCAGCTGGTAGTCGCCGCGCGGTTCATACAGCGTGATGCTGGCGCGCACCAAGACCTGCTGGCCGTTTTGCGGCCGGAAGGTGACGCGGCGGTTGCTGTTGCGAAACATCGCGCAGCGCACCTGGGCGCGATCGTCTTTCAGCGTGAAATACCAGTGGCCGGAGGCGGGCTGGGAGAGGTTGGAGATCTCGGCGGAGAGCCAAATCTGCCCCATTTCCCTTTCCAGCAGTTGGCGAACCGTCTGATTGAGGCGGCTTACGGTAAAAATGGAAGGCGAAACAGGTAGCGTCATGTGACCCAGATCAAATTTCAAAACAATCACTTAATTGGTCGATACTACATGGCTGAAAAAGGTAATCAAGACTTTTTGTAAGAAAGTGCTGGAGGCAACCGATTCCGCTCTGTATAATGCCGCGGCAATATTTTATCTTTTTCACAGCCCACCCTGGTGAGATATTGCCCATGCTACGTATCGCTAAAGAAGCTCTGACGTTTGACGACGTCCTCCTGGTTCCAGCCCACTCCACGGTTCTGCCTAACACCGCAGAGCTCGGCACTCAACTGACCAAAACCATCCGCCTGAACATCCCTATGCTGTCCGCAGCCATGGATACCGTTACCGAATCCGGCCTGGCCATCGCGCTGGCGCAGGAAGGCGGCCTGGGCTTCATCCACAAAAACATGTCCATCGAGCGCCAGGCTGAAGAAGTCAGCCGCGTGAAGAAACATGAAAGCGGCGTAGTCACCGACCCGCAGACCGTTACTCCGGCCACCACGCTGCAGGAAGTGAAAGAGCTGACCGCGCGCAACGGCTTCGCCGGTTACCCGGTCGTTACCGAAGACAACGAGCTGGTCGGCATCATCACCGGCCGCGACGTGCGCTTCGTGACCGATCTGACCCAGCCGGTCACCGCGGTGATGACGCCGAAAGATCGCCTGGTCACCGTGAAAGAAGGTGAAGCGCGCGACGTGGTGCTGCAGAAGATGCACGAAAAGCGCGTAGAAAAAGCGCTGGTGGTGGACGACAGCTTCCATCTGCTGGGCATGATCACCGTTAAAGACTTCCAGAAAGCGGAACGTAAGCCGAACGCCTGTAAAGACGAGCACGGCCGTCTGCGCGTGGGCGCGGCGGTCGGCGCCGGCGCCGGCAACGAAGAGCGCGTTGACGCGCTGGTGGCGGCGGGCGTTGACGTCCTGCTGATCGACTCCTCGCACGGCCACTCCGAAGGCGTGTTGCAGCGCATCCGCGAAACCCGCGCCAAATACCCGGATCTGCAGATCGTCGGCGGCAACGTCGCGACCGCGGCGGGCGCCAAAGCGCTGGCTGAAGCCGGCGTGAGCGCGGTGAAAGTGGGTATCGGCCCTGGCTCCATCTGTACCACCCGCATCGTGACCGGTGTAGGCGTGCCGCAGATCACCGCCATCGCCGACGCGGTGGAAGCGCTGGAAGGCACCGGCATTCCGGTTATCGCCGACGGCGGCATCCGCTTCTCCGGCGATATCGCCAAAGCGATCGCCGCGGGCGCCTCTTGCGTGATGGTCGGCTCCATGCTGGCGGGCACCGAAGAATCTCCGGGCGAAATCGAGCTGTATCAGGGCCGTTCGTTCAAATCTTACCGCGGCATGGGCTCGCTGGGCGCGATGTCCAAAGGCTCTTCCGACCGTTACTTCCAAACCGATAACGCCGCCGACAAACTGGTGCCGGAGGGTATCGAAGGCCGCGTGGCCTATAAAGGCATGCTGAAAGCCATCGTGCACCAGCAGATGGGCGGCCTGCGCTCCTGCATGGGCCTGACCGGCTGCGCCACCATCGACGATCTGCGCACCAAGGCGGAGTTCGTGCGCATCAGCGGCGCCGGCATTCAGGAAAGCCACGTGCACGACGTGACCATCACCAAAGAGTCGCCGAACTACCGCATGGGCTGATGCCTTAACCTCTCCTGAGTGAGAGGCCGGGGTGGGGCGCCAAGCCCCATCCCGAAAACATACATTTTCGCTCTTTTTCTCTTGTTGCTGGAATTCGCCTCACATGACACAAAATATCCATAAGCATCGCATCCTCATACTGGACTTCGGTTCGCAATACACCCAACTGGTCGCCCGCCGCGTGCGCGAAATCGGCGTTTACTGCGAACTGTGGGCCTGGGACGTTAGCGAAGCGCAGATCCGCGAATTCAACCCAAGCGGCATCATCCTGTCCGGCGGCCCGGAAAGCACCACCGAAGCTGGCAGCCCGCGCGCCCCTGACTACGTGTTCAACGCCGGCGTGCCGGTGCTGGGCGTGTGCTACGGCATGCAGACCATGGCGATGCAGCTGGGTGGCCATGTGCAGGGCTCCAACGAACGCGAGTTCGGCTACGCGCAGGTGGAAATCGTCAACGAGAGCGCGCTGCTGCGCGACATCGAAGACGCCATCAGCCCGGCCGGCAAACCGCTGCTGGACGTGTGGATGAGCCACGGCGACAAAGTGACCGCGATCCCGTCCGACTTCGTGACCGTCGCCAGCACCGATACCTGCCCGTTCGCCATTATGGCCAACGAAGAAAAACGCTTCTACGGCGTGCAGTTCCACCCGGAAGTGACCCACACCCGTCAGGGCCAGCGCATGCTGGAGCGCTTCGTACTGGACATCTGCCAGTGTGAAGCCCTGTGGACGCCGGCCACCATTATCGAAGATGCGGTCGAGCGCATCCGCGAGCAGGTGGGTGAGGACCACGTGATCCTCGGCCTGTCCGGCGGCGTTGACTCCTCCGTGACCGCGATGCTGCTGCACCGCGCCATCGGCAAACGCCTGACCTGCGTGTTTGTCGACAACGGCCTGCTGCGCCTGAACGAAGCCAAGCAGGTGATGGAAATGTTCGGCGACCACTTCGGCCTGAACATCGTGCACGTCGAGGCGGAAAACCGCTTCCTGACGGCACTGGCGGGCGTGGACGAGCCGGAAGCCAAGCGTAAAATCATCGGCCGCGTGTTCGTTGAAGTGTTCGACGAAGAAGCCTGCAAGCAAGAGCAGGTGAAATGGCTGGCGCAGGGCACCATCTATCCGGACGTGATCGAATCCGCCGCTTCCGCCACCGGCAAAGCGCACGTGATTAAGTCGCACCACAACGTGGGCGGCCTGCCGAAGGAAATGAAGCTGGGCCTGGTCGAGCCGCTGAAAGAGCTGTTCAAAGATGAAGTGCGCAAGATCGGCCTGGAGCTGGGCCTGCCGTACGACATGCTGTACCGTCACCCGTTCCCGGGCCCAGGTCTGGGCGTGCGCGTGCTGGGCGAAGTGAAGAAAGAGTACTGCGATCTGCTGCGCCGCGCCGACGCCATCTTCATCGAAGAGCTGCACAAAGCCGACCTGTACAACAAAGTCAGCCAGGCGTTCACCGTGTTCCTGCCGGTGCGTTCGGTCGGCGTGATGGGCGACGGCCGCAAATACGACTGGGTGGTCTCCCTGCGTGCGGTAGAAACCATCGACTTCATGACCGCGCACTGGGCGCACCTGCCGTATGACTTCCTCGGCCGTGTCTCCAACCGCATCATCAACGAAGTGGACGGCATCTCCCGCGTGGTGTACGACATCAGCGGCAAGCCGCCGGCGACGATTGAGTGGGAGTGATTTGGTTGCCGGCTTAAGCTGGCACTGACAGGCAATAAACATAGCTAAACCCGCGTAATTGCGGGTTTTTTATGATTGGCAAGTTTTGGCATCGCTTATTGCGATAGACGAAAATTTTAGCTGTTAAAATTTGTATGAGTATTTATCTTTGATTATGTTGCTTTATATTTGAACGGACATCCTAGTTGGCCTATGAAACATTGGGTTTGGATGTCAGTTCAGTGCCAGAAGTGGACATTGCTACTCCTATCTGACTTTAACTTAATAATCACGGCAATAGAAGATTAGGTTCCTAAACTTTCATCTGATATCGATTTGCGATGTCAGGCTGACAATCGGGCGTGGCGGAAAGCCATATGTGACCAACGTGATGAAACGGTATCTTCTCTATTGGTCATCAGGCTTCGGCCTGTTGAAATGCGCTAAAAACTCACAGCCTGCCGGATAGGAGAAAATGGCCTGTCATATGAAGAAGTTAGAGATATCTTCTGATAACCATCCGTAACGCCTACGTACTTTATGGCGAATGCCTCTCTCTTAAACTTTGTTTAGTGCCATGCTTCCAGCGCTTTCATTATCCATAACGCATTTCTTATCTGAACAGCTAAACAATGTTTTTTAGCTAAGGATTAGCTGTTTCCTCTTTCTTATCTGTACAGATAAACTATAATTCGAAGCTAAGAAAAATACATTTTTATGAGGAGCGCTAGTAGTGATTCAATCAGAAAACAAGCTCCTACAGGATGTGGTGTCGACCCTTGAAAGCATCCTTGAAGCTAGGATTAAAAAATGGAGCGGCCTACCGGGCGACGACGGTATTGATTGTGTGCTGGAGGTCAGGGGTATTCAGGGGGTCTGGATCATGCCCGTAGAGGTAAAAAAACAGGCTTACCCAAGGGATATCAGGCAAGCAATCTGGAGAATTGAGGAGTTCTGTCAGAAAAATGCCAATGAGCCTGATATTGTCCCGATTTTTGTCGCTGAGTTGATCAGTGAGGGCGCAAGAGAAATGCTCAAAAAGCATGATGTTGGATATTATGAGATGGGTGGCACTCTCTTTATCAAGCATAAACAGTCAATTATCGATATACAAAAACCCCGCAAAAGAGCAGCGAAACGCGGGAGTGGCGATCTGTTCACTGGTGCGAGGGAAATGGTCGTTCATGCATTACTTCAGTCAAAGGGAAAATGGTTCTCAGGTGAAGAACTCAGTGAGCGTTCTGGAACTTCAGCATACACGGTTTCTGGTGTTTTAAGAGAGCTGGAAATGAGAGAGTGGCTGGACAAAACCAGTGAGGGCGGTCGTTCACAGCGCCGCAGACTGGTTAATCCCGGCGCTTTACTTAATGCCTGGTCGGAGGCCACCAGGCAACGGGAAAATCGTGCACTCTACGGGTATCTGTTTGCACCGGATGCAGTGGATTGCGTCAGAAAAATTGAACGCAAGGTTAGTCACGCAGACAGTGACATCAACTGGGTGCTGACGGGTGCCTTGCCGGCAAATCAGGCCACGCCATTACTCACGGGTGTAAATGTGGCAGAGATTATCGTCCCCCTCGGAAGTGCGGAGCTGTTTACCCAGCTGACGGGTATTAAACGTGCGGAAAAGGGCTATAACGTTGTTGTACATGAATGCGCCCCCGCTGCCCTGCAATTTATAAATTATGAAAACAACATCCCCGTCGCCAGTGACTTCATTCAGTACCTGTCTCTGCTGGACGGTAAAGGAAGAAATGCTGAACTTGCTGAACAGTTTCGCCGGGAAATTCTGGAGATATAACCATGGTAATCCACGCCAAACCGAAAGACAGATCCGGATACTCAGCCATTAACACGGAAATATGTGAACGGGTATTAGTCACTTTATTGACCACCTTCGGCACCATGAAAGGCACGCTCCGCCTGATAGGCGGACTCGTCCCGCGTTATTTGACCCCCGCGCAGGAACCTCAGGTGCCTGAACATTATGGTACATCTGATGTGGATATCGTGCTCAACCTACAAGTGATCGCTGAAGGGGAGAATTATGCCTCTCTGCACGATCAGCTGGTTGAAAGAGGCTTCAGAAAAAACTCTGATACAAACGCATGGCGCTGGGAGTTCCCCATTCCCGATGGTTCTCCCGTATTGGTAGAGTTTTTACAGGGAAGCAATGCTGACGGAAAACCCGGCAAAGAAGTCCCGATAGACGGCGAGGCGGTTTCTGCTCTCGTGATCCCCTATGCTGAAATGTCATATGAATGGTTCGCTGAGAAAGAGATCTCTGCGATGCTCTTTGGGGATAAGGGCCAGGGGGACGCGGGGATTGTATTTGAAACTATACGGTTTGCGGATGAAGTTGTGTTCATCCTACTGAAAGCGATTTCGTTTCATAACCGCAACGAACCCAAGGATGCAGCTGATTTGATCCATGTGATGCGTTACGCCGGAGAACCTGAAGACATTGCAGAGAAATTCCTTAATCGCATAAAAAGTGGAAAACATCAGACAGCGATCGAGACGGGACTGAATGCACTGCAGAAATGCTTTGCTGAAGGTAATAACAATGTTGAAGGGTACCTGCTGACGGGCCCCGTGCGTTACGGGCAGTTCATGCATGGTACCGATGAAAATTTGGAAAATGAGAGGCTGCGGGAACAGCGTTTCGCGGCTGCACTAGTAACGGAAGTTTTGCGCCTCATAGATGATGGCCGTGATGAAACTCAGTAAGGCAGATTGCTGGATCTGTTCCGCTGTTTCCCCGTTATAGACCAGGTTGAATCATTTTGGTTAATATTGACTTCAGGAAGACGTTGTGAGCGGGTGTGAAGAGATTCAGCCCGCATTTCCCGCAGACTTTTGCCATCAGACCTCAGCCACCAGCCCCGAAATACCGCTTCTGGCGGTGCGACGGATTTTACCAGCATGTCGGGGGAGTCGATGGGGGCCATACGGTAATCATTGTGTGGGAGATGAAAAGAGGCTGATGTACAAGATAAAGCCCACCCCAAAATACGATCCTTGCCTGCAATGGAGCGCATGATGCCTTATCAGTAGCCATCCTCAATTTTCAATCTGGTCGTCCTGCTCATCATACTTGCGCTGGCATTCCTGAATCGCCTCAATATTCCCTAACGTCCAGTCGAACAGTATCGAGAACGGTCCCTGCAGGGATTTGCCAAGCGGCGTCAGCGAATACTCGACGCCAAGCACCCGCCCGTCCAACACTTTGCGATGCACCATGCCGTTGCGTTCCAGTTTGCGCAGGGTCTGGGTCAGCACGCGTTGCGTAACGCCATCCAGACGGCGCTTGATGGCGTTGAAACGCTGCGGCTCGCGCAGCACTTCCAGCACCATCATGGACCATTTATCGGCAATCTGATCGAGCACGATGCGGCTTGGGCAGTCGGCGCGGTAAACAACATCGGTCTTATCCATCGGTATCCTCCTGCATCCCTGGGATGCTTAAGGTGCGTAATTGACGCCAGGTATGCAAAGTATACCATTCGAAACACGGCGCGAATAACCCGCACTTGTACCCCAGATAAAAGGATATCGAGATGACAGATACAGATTTCAGCAAACTCAGGCTGTCTCATGCGTACGGCGTGATGACGATCGCTATCGATAACCCACCGGTAAACGTACTTGATGTGGCGCTGATGTCGGAAATCAGCCGTTTATTGCTCGCGGTGCGTGACGATCCGGATACGCGGGTGTTGGTGTTCCAGAGCGCAAACCCAGAATTCTTTATTGCTCATGTCGACATGACCTTGATCGATGAGCCGCACGCTTTCGACGAACTGGCGAGCAACGCGCCGGAGGGGCTTAATCCGTTCCAGGCGTTTGGCGAACTGCTGCGCAGCCAGCCGCAGGTCACTCTCGTTAAGCTGGCCGGGCTGGCGCGCGGCGGTGGCGCCGAGTTTGTGGCGGCGGCCGATATGGCTTTCGCTGCACGGGAAGCGGCGGGGCTGGCCCAGTGCGAGGCTTTGATGGGCATTACGCCCGGCGGCGGCGCGACGCAGTATCTGACGAGCCGAATGACGCGCGGCCGCGCTCTGGAAGTGATCCTGGGCGCCGATCTCATCGATGCCGCTACCGCAGAGCGTTATGGCTGGATTAACCGCGCCTTGCCTGCTGCCGAGCTTGATGATTTCGTCGATCGGTTAGCGCGCAATATCGCGGCATTGCCTGCGGGGGTGATTGCGGCGGCCAAGCAGGCGATGCCTGCACCGGATCTGCAGGCCGGTTTTTATCGCGAGCACGACGCCTGGGCGGGATTGTTCGCACGCCCGGCCGCGGAGCAGTTGATTCGCGGCGGGCTGAAGGCCGGTGCGCAAACCCCGGAGGGGGAGCGCAACCTTGAAGGCCTGCTGCGGCATCTTGCCTGCTAAGAGGCCACATCGCGCTAGCCCGCCCCCCACTGGGTCAGCAGCGCATGCAGCCTGGCCGGTTCCAGCGGCTTGCGCAGCACCAGATAGCCTTCCTGCTCGGCCTCTTGCAATATTTGCGAATTGAACTCGCCGCTGACCATCGCGCCGCTTACGTCCGGCAGGCGTTCGAACAATGCCTGCAGGATGTCGAAGCCGCTCTCGCCGGAGCGCAGCCGCTGGTCGCACAGCACGGCGAACGGCGTGAAGCCGCCGTCGACAATGGCGAAGGCCTCCTCGGCGGAGGCTGCGCAGCGCACGGTGATGCCCCAGGTGCTCATCAGGCTCTCCCAGGCGGAGGTCACCAAGGGATCATCGTCCACCACCAGGCAGGCGCCGCGCAGTGGCGCATAGCGGGTAGGCGTGGCGGTGTTGTCGTAGGCGGCCGCGGTTTCCGGCGCTTTGTCTTCGCCGATGTATTGCGTGAAGCGCATCCAGAAACGCGATCCTTTGCCTTCGACGGAGTGCATGCCGTACTTCACCTTCATCAGCTTGGCGCAGCGCGCCACCACCGCCAGCCCCAGCCCGTGGCCGGCGCTGTCGATTTTCCACGCCAGCTCGGGGCGGTAGTAAGGGGAGAAGATTTTGCTTTTCTCTTCGTCGGCGATGCCCACGCCGGTGTCCCACACTTCCACCAGGCACTCGGCGCCGCGCGGGCGGATGGCGATAAGCACGCCGCCCCGTTGCGTGTAGCGCAGGGCGTTCTGGATCAGGTTGATCAGCGATTGCCGCACCAGCAGCGGATCGCCCATCACGCTGATACGCCGTCTGGGGCGCCAGGTGCGCAGCGTCAGGGCGCGGCTGTTGGCCTCTTCGCGGAACAGGGTGACCACCGAGTCGAGCAGGGCGCCGATATCCACATGGGTGGCGGCGGTGCGCACGTTGCCGGATTCGATTTTGCTGAGATCGAGCAGCGAATTGAACATCAAATGCACCGAACGCACGCTCTGCTGCAGATCCAGCAGCTGCGGCGTCAGGCTGTCGTCGCGGTTTTTGTGGATGATGGCCTCGATCAGAAAGCCCATGGCGTGCACCGGCTGGCGCAGATCGTGGCTGGCGGTGGTCAGGAACTGGTTCTTGTCCAACAGCGCCTGTTCCGCCTGTTCTTTAGCCTGGCGGAACTGCTCCGCCAGGCGCGAGCTTTGCTCTTCGAGCAGCGCCTGCTGAATAAAGAACGCATGCGAGGTTAATGCGTGGCGGTAAATGGCGAAGCCGTACAACAAGTTCAGCATCAGCACGATGAACATCACGTCTTCCAGCCGCCAGATGATGCCGAGGTTCAGCAGCCCCCAGGAGGCGAAGAAAAAGCGGGTAAAGGTGCTGATGACGGGCGTCAGGTGCGTTGCGTTGGCGGCGACGATCGCGGCGATGCTGATATTGAGCAGCAGGAAAAAGTCAAAGTTATGGGTCTGCGGCGTAATTAAATAGAGTGATGAGATCCCCAACCCGTGAATAAAGGCCACCTTATTAATACGCGGCAGCCAGCGGCGCAGCACGGCGTCTTCATCATTTTCTTTGGCTTCGCGCTGGTAGCGCCGATGCCCTATTCGGATCGCCACGGCGCATAGCAGGTAAACGATGATCCAGGCAATGGTTGGGCCGAGCTTGTCGCCCAGCAAATAAATCCAGATGGCGAAAGGGATGCCGACAAAAGGCACGGCGGTGAAGCTGAACACCAGCCGCATGAAGGTGTTGTCCAGCAGGCGGATCTGCGCGCTCGGGGAGATGCCATCATTTTGTAAATGCTGGAAAAACCTCATGACGACGGATCCCGTTTGCCGTGCAACAGCGTGATGGCTTCCACCCGGCTGTTGACGCCTATCTTTTTCAATATATTGCTGATATGTTCTTTGACGGTGGGTTCGGAAATAGACAGCTGCGTCGCAATTCTTTTATTTGGCAGGCCGCGCAGCATCATAGTTAATACGTCGATTTGCCTCGGCGTTAAATTGAATTTATTTAAGTGTTCATGGTGGCTTTTAACGGTGGCTTCATTACCGTCAGGGAACCATTCCTGATTATTATTCAGCGCAAAAACCGCCCTGGCGAATAATTCCGGCGGTTCGTTTTTTAACACGAATCCATGCCCGCCGGCATTGTTAACTTTCTGCCAGATATCGTTATTCTCGTCGCCGCTGACCACCAAAATCCGCACCTGCGGATAACGTTGTTTTACTTCTTTGAGTAATTTCAACGCGGTACCGGAAGATAGCCAAAAATCGATCACCAGTAAACGCGGTGGGCCATTTTCCCTAATATGGCGGTAGCAACTCTCTTCATTGGTCACCACATGCGCCTGTTTGAATCGGCAATGCGTGCTGAGAAAATTGGCGATGCCGCTTGCTACCAATGGATGGTCATCAACGACCAACGCATAATCCTGCCCCAAAGGATTCTCCTTTCGCCTTCAAATATCAGATAGGTCTGATGAATTATTATCAACCCTCCCTACTTTAGGAGGGTTTTTTCGTTTAGGAAAGGGAAATATATTATTCGAGGATTTGGATAAGAGAAAACATAAAGCCAATCGGTAATTTTAACTGATTGGTTATAAAGGATAATTTATGAAGAAACCACTTATCGCTTTAACCGTTACGATGATGCTAGCCGGTTGTTCCACCCTGAAAACCGATCAGGCCATTCCATTGCTGCAGGCGGAAACCGCCAAAATGCTGGGGCTGGGATCGTCGGACGAAATTACCGTGACCAACGTCAATGGCGCGCAGCCGGATGCGCTGGGCGGCCAAAAACTTTCTTATCGCGCCACCACGGAAAAAGGCCGCATTTTCGATTGCTCGTCGCTGATGATGCCGGGAATTTTAGGTTCATCGCCGTCGCTGAGCGCGCCGACCTGTACGCCGGTGGTCACGCATAAATAATTCGTTTTGGGGGGCGGTATTACCGCTTCCTGGTTTTTCATCGTCGGAGCGTCAGCGCCGGGGGGCAATAAGCTTTTGCTTCGACGATCACTAAACCGGCGTGCGCGAAATAACGCCTCACACCTCCTCTAGTGTATTGAGTTCCCTATAACAATAAATTTCGCGACATCACGCTAACGAGTACGGAGATAGCCCGTGAATGACAAGACATCGCACCCTTTAGCGGTTAGAACACCGCTTTCCAAACTTTACCTCGCTCTATTTTCTGCGCCGTTGTTGATGCTGGCGTCTGCCGATATCGCTCGCGCAGACGATGCCATTTTTGACGGCGACTCAAAAATTACCGAATCATTGGCCTACACCGGGGACGTTTACGTCGGCCGTAATCAAAGCGGCAACCTGCTGATCGAGAATGGCAAGATCAGCGCCTATAACATCAATATCGGCCGGATGTTCAACGGCCAAATTCATGACAGCCTGGTCACGGTCCGCGGGCCGAACGCCGAGCTGAACGCGGTGAACGATCAGTTCGTGCTGCGCGGCGGCCTGAATCTGGGGCGGGGCACTTTGCGGGTTGAAGACGGCGCGCTGGCCAGCGCGAAAGAGATCGTGGTCGGCACCACCCGCGGCTACGACAGCCACCTTATCGCCACCGGCGCCGGTTCTCGCGTCACCAGCAATTTTCTCAGCGTCGGCACCGACTTAGGGGCGCGATCCACGCTGGCGATTGAAGACGGCGCGGTGCTGAACACCGCCTTTGACGCGCGCATCGGCAATGGCAGCGGGCCGGGCGAGACCGATACGCTGAGCCCGAAAGCCACGGTCACGGGGGCCAATTCCCAATGGAACGTCGGCCGCGCGCTCACGCTTTACGGCGATCTGGACGTGCTGAACGGCGGCGCGGTCAACGTCGGTAATATTCAGGTGGCGGGCGTCTCGGGCGCGCGTAAAACCGCCGAGCTGACGATCGCCGGCAACGGCTCACGGTTTACCAGCGGCAGCAGCGTCAACGTCGGCGATTACGGCAATGGCGTGTTGGCGGTCATGGACGGCGGGACATTCTCCGCCGGCGGCAACGAAGTGGTGCTGGGCAAGGCCGGTTCCGGTTCTAACCGCGGCGCGCTGATTATCGGCAGCCGCGGCAACATGGATACCGGCACCGGGTTGACCGAGCCGACGCTCGGCGCGGCGGGCGCTGCAGGCACTATCGATGCCCAGACGGCGATCGCCCTGCGGGGCGGATTGTTCCGCAGCTATGTGTACTTCAACCATACCGACGGCAATTACGTCTTCAGCAACAAGATGAGCGGCGAAGGTGAGGTGATCAACACCGCCGGGCATACGACGCTGAACGGCGATCTCACTGGCCTGCAGGCGAACGTCACCGCGCGCGGCGGCAAGCTCATCATCGCCAGCGACATCAACACCCAGAAAGAAGACGACATCTTTGAGATCCAAACCCTCAGCGCCGAGAACGGCGGCACGCTGATCCTCAACGCGACGGCGGGCGCCGATGTCAATAATGGGCAGGGCTACAGCAGCGCAGCGTCGATCAAGGCCGGCGGCACGCTGGGCGGCAACGGCACGCTGGGCCAGACCGAGAGCCTGTCCGGCGGCCATATCTCGCCCGGCGACGGCAATATCGGCACGCTGACGCTGAAACGCTACCTGAACTTTATCGGCGAATCCTTCTATGACGTCGATATCGCCGGCGACGGACGCAGCGATCAACTGCTGGTGGCGGGCAAAACCACCATCAGCGATCAGGCCAAAGTGCAGGTGACGGCGCTGGATCCGCAAACCAGCTATAAAACTGGCCAAAGCTACCGCATTCTGACCTCGGACGGCGGCATTGAAGGCCAGTTCGCGGCGGCGGTCTCCAAGTCTGCCTTCCTCGATGTGGCGTTGAAGCACAGCGCCAACGCCGTGGATCTGACCATCGCACAGAAAGACACGGGGGGGGAAAACCCTGGCGGCGAGAATCCGGGCGGGGAAAACCCAGGCGGTGAGAATCCGGGCGGGGAAAACCCGGGCGGTGAGAATCCGGGCGGGGAAAACCCGGGCGGTGAAAATCCGGGCGGAGAAAACCCGGGCGGTGAGAATCCTGGAGGCGAGAACCCGGGGGGCGAGAACCCAGGCAGCGGCAAGCCGGGCATTTTCCAAACGGTGGCCGAAAGCGGCAACCAGTGGAATACCGCCGGCGCGCTCTCGACGCTGACGCAGAGCGGCCCTTCGCTGGCGCTGTACAACTCGCTGCTGCTGCTGAGCGCGCCGGAAGCGCGCGAGGCGTTCAATCAGCTGTCCGGCGAAGTCTATCCGTCGATGCAGTCTAACCTGATCGCCGGCAGCACCCAGCTGTTCAACGTGCTGAACCAGCGCATGCTGCGCCTGTTCGACAACGACAGCCTGCCGGTACCGCCGTTGGCGATGTCGTTGGTGCAACCGGCGCAGGCGCAAAACAGCGGCGTCTGGGGGCAGACCTTCAGTTCCTGGGGCAGAAACAGCGGCAACGGCAACGTGGGCAAGCTGGATGGCAATACCACCGGCTTCCTGTTGGGGGCTGATCGCAAACTGGCGGACCATAACGTGCGCATCGGCGGTTACTTCGGTTACAGCCGCGGCGACTACGACGTTGACAGCCGCCGCTCCAAGGCCGATACCGACAACTACCACCTCGGTCTGTATGCGGCCGGGCAGCAGGATGCGTTCTCACTGCGCGGCGCGCTGGGTTACACCTGGCACAAGATTGAAGGCAAGCGCAACGTCGATTTCAGCGGCTTCTCGGATCGGCTGAAGTCAGATTACGACGCGAACTCGCTGCTGGCGTTCACCGAAGCGGGTTACCGTTTCGGCCAGCCGGAGATGAACGTCGAACCGTTCATCAACCTGAGCTATATCCGCCTGCATACCGACAGCTTCCAGGAGTCGGGCGGCGCGGCGGCGTTGAGCGTGCGCAATGAAACGATGAATACCTTCTACTCCACGCTCGGGGTGCGCGGCGTGACCGAACTGCCGAAGAACGTCAGCCTCTACGGCTCGCTCGGATGGCAACATGCTTACGGCGATAAGAACACCTCATCGCGCATGGCGTTTGCCGGCAGCGACGCGTTCGTCACGCAGGGCCAGGCCGTGGATGACAACGTGATGGTGGGCGATATCGGCGTGAGCGTGAAACTGTCGCGCGCCGCGACGCTGGATGTCGGCTATCAGGGGCAATTCGGCGCCGATACCCGCGTTAATTCGGTCAACGCCAACCTGCGCTGGTCGTTCTGATTTTCCCTCTAGACTTCTCTGGTACCGACTGGCCCGCTTGATGCGGGCCTTTTTTATGGTGAGAACTCAGTGGCGGCCTGCGACTGACTTTTATGATAAAAAAGCCCGCGCAACGGCGGGCTGAGCGGGGGAAGGCGTTTAACGCCCTTTTTTCTTGCGCCCCGGCTGGGTAAAGCGCTTGCGGCCGGCCGGCGCAGCGGTTTTATCGGCGCTTTTCGGCCCGCCGGCGCTCGGCTTTTTCGCCGGGGCAGATTTGGCCGGGGCTTTCTTCGTCGGCTTGGCCTCTGACGAAGAGCCTTCAATCAGCTTGAACAGCTCAATCAGCTCGTCATCGGTCAGATCGCGCCATTCGCCTAGCGGCAAGCCTTTCAGGCTGACGTTCATGATGCGCGTGCGTTCCAGCTTGGTGACCTCATAGCCGAAGTGTTCGCACATGCGGCGGATCTGACGGTTCAGCCCCTGCACCAGCGTGATGCGGAACACGAACGGCGCTTCTTTCTTCACCTTGCACTTTTTGGTCACAGTGCCCAGCATCGGCACGCCGGCGCCCATGCCGCGAATAAACTCGTCGGTCACCGGCTTGTTGACCGTCACCAGATACTCTTTCTCGTGATTGTTGCCGGCGCGCAGGATCTTGTTGACCAGGTCACCGTGGTTGGTCAGAAAGATCAGCCCCTGCGAATCTTTGTCCAGGCGGCCGATCGGGAAGATGCGCTTGCTGTGGTTGACGAAGTCGGCGATGTTGTCGCGCTCGCCGTCTTCGGTAGTGGTGACGATGCCGACCGGTTTGTTCAGCGCGATCAGCACCAGATCTTCTTCATTGCGCGGTTCGATCAGCTGACCGTTAACCTTCACGACATCGCCGGCAAATACCTGGGCGCCAACGGTGGCGCGTTTACCGTTGATGAAAACGTTGCCCTGTTCGATGTATCGATCGGCGTCGCGGCGTGAGCAGATGCCGCTCTCGCTAATGTATTTGTTCAAACGAATGGATGAGTTGGTCAGCATGGGATCTCCGTAAAACGCGGACTATACATTACCCGCTGGGGGTTGCGGAAGCTGTTCGAGAATAGATGCAATAGCGGAAGGTGATGCATGCGCCATCAATGCTGATTGGGCCTTACTCATTGCTGATTCTATCATCATGAGTTAACAATATTCACAAAATCAATAAGATAGATAAAATTTTATTTGCTGGATATTATCGGTGCTCAGCCAAAGGATGGGGGAAATAAAATGCTTCGCTGCTTTTTAGTTCATAATGGAAACAAAATAAACACTCTGTTGTGTCAAGGGGTTGGGATGTTCTCTGTGTTTTCTGGTAATAAACAGTATACAAATCAACCAGGATGCACAGATGTTCCCAATCACGGGGCTATACCAGCCGGTACTTACTGGATTGTGGATCGGCCATCCGGTGGTTTAAAGTCGCAGACTATTACTTTCATAAAAGATATTGTGACCAATGTAGATCACAATAGTTGGTTTGCTTTATACAGAGATGATGGAACAGTTAACGATAGAACATGGATTAACGGCATTATGCGTGGACAATTCAGGTTGCATCCAATCGGTCCACTTGGATTATCCGAAGGATGTGTAACCTTTTATTCCCAAAACGAATTCAATCGTCTGCGAGCTGCATTGCTGAAATCGAAAACAGCCAGAGTTCCGGGAACGACATTACAGGCATATGGGACTATCGAGGTGAAAGGCTATGAAAAAATTTGCCCTGTTGCTCGCTAACGTATTGGCTGTTGTTGGGCTGGCTGTGCTGACAATAAAGCTTTTTCCTGTACCCAGGCTAAACCAGAATCAAACCGCTTGGCTGATTGACGCCAGTGGTTTTTTCCATTTTAACGATACGGAATGGTTTGGTGCGCTCGTTTTTGGCGCGGTTTATCTGCTGGCCGGGTGTCTGGAATGGCTCTTTATCCGCCAGGTTTTTCAGCGGGTGAGCTGCGGGCTCCGCCACTAACTCTCATCACCGTTCCCCCACCTTCATCACTCGGGTATTCAGCGGGGTGAGCGTCTGCCCGGCGCTGCCGATCGGTGTCAGGCGCGGCACGGGGCGGCCGTTGTCACTTTCCACCAGCGTTGAGTGCGCCTCTCCCTCGGCGAACAGATGATCTTCCCCCCACTGGCGCAGGCCAACGATCACCGGAAACAGCGCGCGGCCTTTCTCGGTCAGCACATACTCCTGATAGGCGCTGCCGTCCGCGGCGGGCACGATATCCAGCACGCCGTGCGTCACCAGGGCGCGCAGCCGGGTGGCAAGAATGTTCTTCGCCATCCCCAGCCCTTTTTGAAATTCGCTAAAGCGGGTGACGCCGTCGAAGGCGTCGCGCACGATCAGCAGCGACCACCAGTCGCCAATCACATCCAGCGTGCGCGCTACCGGGCACGGCGCGTCTTCCAGGCTTTTACGTTTCACGGCGTTTATCTCCAGCGACATATTCTGGTTGCATTATAAAACCTTCGCATCTAAAGTTCATTGGGTTTAATTATGAAACTAGGTTGAGGTGTGCGATGAGCGACAAACTGCTGGATCCCCCCTGTGCGGCGCTGGGGCGTCTGCCGGCCGCCCTGGTGCTGCTGTTGGCCGGTGCCAGCGCCTTTAGCGTGGCCAACGTTTACTATGCGCAGCCGCTGCTGGACGCCATTGCCCGTGATTTTTCCATCAGCCTGGCGGCGGTCGGCATGGTGATCACTGTGACTCAGTTGGGCTGCGCGCTGGCGTTGCTGTTGGTGGTGCCGCTGGGGGATCGGTTGAACCGGCATCGATTGCTGGCGGGGCAACAGCTGGGGCTGATCGGTGCGCTGCTGCTGGTGGGCTGGGCGCACAGCGCGCCCTGGCTGCTGGCGGGGATGTTGCTGGTGGGGCTACTGGGCACCGCCATGACGCAGGGGCTGATCGCATTTGCCGCCGCCCTGGCGGCGCCGCAGGAGCGCGGGCGGGTGGTCGGCGCGGCGCAGGGCGGGGTGGTGCTGGGGCTGTTGCTGGCGCGCACTCTCTCCGGCGCGCTGGCGGACGTCGGCGGCTGGCGCACGGTGTACTTCTTCTCAGCCGGAGTGACGCTGGTATTGCTGCCGATCCTGTCGCGCCTGCTGCCTGCGCCGCGCACCGCGCCCAGCACGCTGAGTTATCCCGCGCTGCTGCGTTCAATGCTGAGCCTGTTGCTGCGTGACCGCACGCTGCAAATTCGCGGCATGCTGGCGCTGCTGATGTTCGGCGCTTTCAGCCTCTTTTGGAGTTCGCTGGTGTTGCCGCTGAGCCGGCCGCCGTTCAACTTCACCCATGCCGCGGTGGGAGCGTTCGGCCTGGTCGGCGCGGTGGGCGCGCTGGCGGCGGTGCGCGCCGGGCATCTGGCGGATCGCGGGCTGGGGCAGGTGGCCAGCGGCGCGTGTCTGCTGCTGTTGACGCTGGCCTGGCTGCCGCTCGGTTTGCTTGGCAGCGGCCTGGTTTGGCTGGTGGCGGGCATTGTGCTGCTGGATCTGGCGGGCCAGGCGATCCACGTGCTGAACCAGAGCATGATCTTCAGCGCTCACCCGCAGTCGCATAGCCGGCTGGTGGGCTGCTACATGCTGTTTTACGCCGTCGGCAGCGGGCTGGGCGCCTTTGCCGGCACCCATATGTACGCCTGGGCGGGCTGGAGCGGCGTCTGCTGGCTGGGGGCGGGCGTCAGCCTGAGCGCACTGCTGTTTTGGCGGCTGACGCTGCGCGGCATGCCGGATGCGGCGGGTAAGAGCTAGCGTGCTGGTGAATGCATCAGGTAATAATCTTCTTCGCCGTCGTTGCCGGTGGAGATGATGCGCCAGCCGTGTTTGCGGTAGAACGTCAGCGCCTTTTCATTCTTCACCAGGCATTTCAGCGAGCCGGTGGCGGTGAAGGTGGCTTGCGCCGCTTGCAGCAGCGCACTGCCGACGCCGCGCGGCGGCTGATGGGGATCGACATACAGGTTATGAATGAAGTTGTCTTCGCGGTAGACGGAGACGAATCCCAGCAGCACGCCGCCGTCTTCCGCCACCCAAATCGCTTCGCCCAGCGTCGCGCGGTCGAAATCTTCCAACAGATAGTTCGAGGTATCGCGCCAACCGAACGCCGCCTTGCGTGACGCCAGGTACAGCGTGCGCAGGAAGGGGCGATCGGCCTCTTGGTAAGGTCTTATTTGCATGGCATCTCCCGGTGGTTTGTGCTCACTATAGCGCATTGCGCCGGGCGTGCATGGCCACAAACGGAAAATGCTAGGCGTCGCCCCAGGCGGGCAGGCGATTGACTCCGTCGCTCAGCTCCTGAACCAGGTGGCGTACGGTGTCGGCGTGCAGGGCGGCCAACGGTGGATGAAAGTCGGGCGCCCGCAACGCTTGCGGCGCACGGGAAAGCTGCGCCGCATACTCGGCGAGAATGCGCCCGCCCTGACGTTGCACCTCGATCAGCGCCTGGCGTTCCTGCGCGGACAGCGCCGCGCCGCCGCCTGCCAGATAGGTGTTGAGCTTTTCGCTGGTCAGCAACAGGCTGCGCGTCTGGTTAAAGATCAGTTGGATATGCCGGGTGAAGCTTTCATGGTTATCGTCCGCCAGCTGCCAGGTGGGCTCCAGCGTCACCCGGGCCACTACCGCTTCGCAGCCCTCGATCTTTTGCCAGATGCCGATGGCGTTTGTGTTCTCGCCGCCGAGGAAGCGCGACAGTTCCCGCAGCACGTTGGCAACCTGCTGCCGCAGTGACTCCCCTTCGTATTCCGGCCACAGCGTGGCGTGAATGAAGGTGGCGAACCCTACCCCCAGCACGATGCCGATCAGGCGATCGCGGATCTCGGTCAGCTCGGTGACCGGGCCGAAGCTTTCCAGCAGCGCCAGGGAAAAGGTGAACAGGATCTGTACCCCGGCATAGCTTATTTTCTCGGAGCCGGCGGCGATCCAGGCGGAGAGGGCGATCACCGGCAGCGTCAGCAGCAGCAAGCCGACGAGGCTGTCGAGGTGAGGCATGATCCACACCACCGAGATCAGCGCCAGCAGGCTGCCGATCGCCGCGCCGCCGAGACGCAGCCGCGCCCGCCGCTGTGTGGCGCCGAGGCTGGGCTGCGCCACGATCAGGCAGCTCAGCATGATGGTATGAATGCCGGACCAATCGACGGCGGTATAAAACACGTAGGCGACCAGCACGGTCAGCAGCGTTTTCAACGAAAACTGGATGTAAACCGGGTTGGTCAGGGCGTCGGGGGTAAAGAAAGGCACTTTCGGCGGCGGCGCGGCCTGCAGGGCGTCGGCGTAGTCGCTGCGGTTGGCGTAGACCTGCAGGAGGCCGGCCATTTCATTGAGCGGCGCCGGCACCTGCGGATCGTCGCTGCCGGCGATCGCGACGGAAAATCGCAGCGCGCTGTCGTGGCTGATCGCGGTTTGCAGCGCGCGGCAGGCGGCGTCTATCTCTTGCGCCAATTGACGCGCGGCCGCGCCGAAAGCCGGCGGCAGCTGGTAGGCCAGAATATTGAGCTGCAACACCAAGGTGATCAGCGCCAGATAACCGGGCTCGTTGGCGCGGCAGCGATCGCTGCGCATCACCGAAAAGCGCAGCAGCTTGTGCAGCTCGGTGGCGTGCTGCGAGATGGCGCTCAGATCGCGCGTCTCGCCGCCGTTGGCCAACATAGCGCGGGTTTCGTCCAACACCGCGTTCATCCGGCCCTTTAGCTGTTTCAGCGGTTCAGCCGGCAGCAGCAGGGTATTGACGATCAGGGTGAGCAGGATGGCGTAGTTGATCGCCACCCATACCCACAGCACCAGCCGTATCACCACTTCCGCCTGCGGAGTGAGATCGACAAAGCTTTGCGTGTAGATCACCACCAGCGCCATCAGGAAGAACAGCACCCCAACCTTGGTCACCCGCATCAGGAACACGCTGAGGAAAAACAGCGCGCTGGAGAGCAGGATGCGCAGCATCGGGTAGTCGTAGGTGAATTTCAGCACCAGGATAGCGGCGCCGATCGCCAGCGTGGAGCTGACGAAAAACAGGATGCCGATCGCGCGGGTGATCACGATATTGGACTGTGTGATAAAGAAGACAGCGATCAGTGACAGCGCCAGCCACGGCACCTGCAGCGTCTGCGAGATCACGATGGCGATCGCGCTGGAGAGCAGGGCGCGGATCACCAGGTTGATGCGGCTGTCCGAAGGGCGCAGCTCGTCGATCAACTGGGACAGCCAGCCGTGAGACATCGTTTTATTCTTCATGGCGCAGGTTCAGCTTGGCCACCGCCGAAGCGCCCACGCGGAACAGCGCCGGGTTGGGGGCCTCTACCGCGATCTTGACCGGGAAGCGCTGCGAAACGTGCACCCAGTTGATGTTGCGCGACACGTTGGGCAGCCCGCCCAGCACTGTGCCGCCGTCGTCAGGCTGCACGCCGTAGCTGATCGATTCCACCTTGCCGCTGAAGGTCTGGCCGGCGTCGCTCATTAAATACAGCGTGGCCGGCACGCCGGGATGCACGCCTTTCAGGTCGGTTTCGCGGAAGTTGGCGACCACGTACCAGTGGCGGGTGTCGATCAGCGTGAACACCGGTTTGGCGCTGGAGGCATATTGGCCGACGGTGGTTTTCAGGGAGGCGATGCGGCCGTCGAACGGCGCTCTCACCTCGGTGAACTCCAGGTTCAGTTTGGCGATGGCGATGTCGGCCTGCACTTCGGCACGCTGCGCGACCAGGGCTTCGACGCCGCTGACGGCGGCTTCCGCCTGTTTCGCCTGCAGCAATGCGGCCTGCAGTTCCGCCTGCGCCGAGCGCTGGGAGGTGCGGGCGGTTTCCACTTCTTCCGCCGAAACGTAGTTCTTGCCGAGCAGCTTCTGCCGGCGGTTGAGGGTGTCGGTCGCCTGTGCCACCAGCGCCTGCGAGCGTTTGACGATGGCGTTCATCGATTCGGCGTTGTACTGCTGCGCGTTGACCGAACGCTGCGTCAGCTTGATCTGTTCATTCAGCATGATCAGGCGCGCTTCGCTGGCCGCCAGCGCGTCCTGGTAAGGGCGCGGATCGATGCGGAACAGCAGATCGCCTTGCCGCACTTCCTGGTTGTCGCGGATCGGCATCTCGATGATGCGGCCGTTCACCTCCGGCACTACGTCGATGGTGTCGGCATAGGCGTAGGCATCGTCGGTAGTGGGGGCGTTTTCCACCCGCCAGACGACGGCGGCGGCCACGATGAGCGTCAACGCCAGGATGGTAAGCACCAGCAGTCTGCGCTTGTTGGAGGTTTGTGGTTGGGTCATGGCGTCAGTCTCAGTGGGGGAAAACCAGTAACCAGGTCAGCATGGCGATCAGCGCGGTCAGCGCCGGATACGTCAGCAGCTGCGGCGCCAGCCAGGCGCGTTTTTCCGGGGTGCGCAGCAGCAGGTGGATCGCCACCATGCCCGCCACGCCGCCGCACAGGCAAAACAGCCAGTCGGGGAACGAAGCGCCGAACACCACCATGGACGGTGCCGGCGAGCACCCGGTGAGCAACAGCGCGGTCAGGCAGGTGATAAGCAGTTTTTTGTCGGGCATAGGGCGTTCTCTGGCGATTGGCTTGGTCGACGGGCCGAATGAAATGACTCTTTTTCAGTGAGTGAGGTCACTGTTTGTCACCCTCATGCTTGCGCAAGGGTAAACTAGAATAAATACTCTACTCTAAACTAGAGGAGTTAATCTAGTTTTTTGTGTCACCCTGCCTTCGCGGCGGCAAATGGGTATAATGCGTTGATGACAGCGGGCAGAAACGAATATGCAAATCGACGAACACATCACCGGGCGAGAGCCGCAGCAGGAAAGAGGGCGGCAACGCGTACAAACCATTCTGGATTCAGCGGCGGCGATCGTGGCGCAGGATGGCCTGGCGGCGCTCAGCATGCAGCGGCTGGCCAAACACGCCAAAACCTCCATCGGCTCGATGTATCACTTTTTCCCCGATCGCCACGCGGTGATCAAGGCGCTGGCGGATCGGCACACTGAATCGATCGAGGCGCTGGTGCGCGACATGGCGTTGGCCAGCGACGACGAGTGGCGGCGCCTCTCCGCTGAAGCGGTGATCCAGCGGCTGTTTTCACCCTATGCGCAGTACCTGCGCGAGCACGCCGACTACCTGCCGGTGATGCGGGAAATGAACCTGCCGGACGAAAAGTCCAGCTTCCTGGCGCTGATCGCCCGAGTGCTGCAGCTGCGCCGCCCCGAGACCGCCGAAGCGGAGATCCTGCAGCAAACCCGGCTGTTGCAAAGCCTGGTGGCCGGCACCTTGCATCACATCTTCAAAACGGCGCCGCAGAGCGTGGCGTTTACGTTGGCGGAGCTGCCCGGCGTGCTGAGCCTGTATCTGGCGGGAAAAGAGGGCAACATCGCTTAGGCGCGAGCGAATTTATTCGCTTGTTTGTCCGCGCCGCCGCTGGCATGATCCCACTCAGGGATTAACGCAACGTTGATCACAACCTATTGATTTTCATGACTCGGGGTGCCCTTCTGCGTGAAGGCTGAGAAATACCCGTATTACCTGATCTGGATAATGCCAGCGTAGGGAAGTCACGGCCGCCCAACCGGCGCCGCCTTCTTGAACGCCGGTTGGGAGGAATATGATCGCTCGACCTGATGCACTACCCGGCGCTCGCGCCGCGGCCTGCCTGACTCAATTCCAACAGCGGCCTCCGCTGATCCACTGCCTGACCAACGAAGTGGTGCAATCGCTGACCGCCAACGTGCTGCTGGCGCTCGGCGCCTCCCCGGCGATGGTGGTGGAGCCGCAAGAGGCGGCGCAGTTCAGCGCGCTGGCCGACGGCCTGCTGATCAACGTCGGCACCCTCAACGCGCTGCGCGCCGAATCGATGCGCGCGGCGGTGGCCGCCGCCAATCGGGCCGGCAAGCCTTGGACGCTGGATCCGGTGGCGGTCGGCGCGCTCTCCTACCGCACCGCCTTCGCCAAACAGCTGCTGGACGAGAAACCGGCGGCGATACGCGGCAACGCCTCGGAAATCATGGCGCTCAGCGGGTTGCTGGCCAGCGGCCGCGGCGTGGACAGCGGCGACGATTCCTTGGCGGCATTGCCCGCCGCGCGTGAGCTGGCGCAGCGCAGCGGCGCGGTAGTCGCGGTCACCGGCGCGGTGGATTACGTCACCGACGGCCAACGCGATTGGGCGATCGAAGGCGGCTCCCCGCTGATGACGCGGGTGGTGGGCACCGGCTGCGCGCTGTCGGCGGTGGCGGCGGCGTTTTGCGCCCTGCCGGGCGATCGCCTGGACAATGTGGCGACCGCCTGCCGGGTGATGTCCCACTGCGGCGGCCTGGCGGCCAGGCAGGCTGGCGGGCCGGGCAGCTTTACGCCGGCGTTCCTCGATGCTCTGTATCAACTGCGCGGGGAGGATCTGTGATGAAACGCATCAACGCGCTGACCATCGCCGGCACCGATCCCAGCGGCGGCGCAGGTATTCAGGCCGATTTGAAGGCCTTCTCGGCGCTCGGCGCCTACGGCACCTCGGTGATCACTGCGCTGGTGGCGCAGAATACCCGCGGCGTGCAGTCGGTGTATTACATCGATCCGGCGTTCGTCGCCGCGCAGCTGGACTCGGTGTTCAGCGACGTGCGCATCGACAGCGTCAAGATCGGCATGCTGGCCAACGCCGACATCGTGCAGGCGGTGGCTGAACGCCTGCGCCATTATCGGCCGGAGTTCGTGGTGCTGGATACCGTGATGCTGGCGAAAAGCGGCGATCCGTTGCTGGCGCCGGAGGCGGTGGCGTCTATCCGGCGCGAGCTGTTGCCGCTGGTGTCGATCATTACGCCGAACCTGCCGGAAGCGGCGGCGCTGCTGGCGTGCGCGCCGGCGGAAGATGAAGCGCAGATGCGCGAGCAGGGGCGGGCGCTGCTGGCAATGGGCTGCCGGGCGGTGCTGATGAAGGGCGGCCACCTGAGCGAAAGCGAGAGCCCGGACTGGCTGTTTACCGCCGAAGGCGAGCAGCGCTTTACCGCGCCGCGCGTCGCTACCCGCCACACCCACGGTACCGGCTGCACGCTCTCGGCCGCGCTGGCGGCGCTGCGTCCGCGCCATGCCGACTGGGCGGCCACGGTGGCCGCCGCCAAGGGCTACCTGCAACAAGCGCTGCAACAGGCGGATACGCTGGAAGTGGGGCACGGCATCGGGCCGGTGCATCATTTTCACGCCTGGTGGTGAGTCAACTTTTTGCCGCAACCGTGGTCTGACTAGTTCAGGCCCGGTTTTATGGGCGAAACCTGATTTAACCTAGGGAGAAGGACTATGACGGGACACCAGGCGCTGCGTTGCGCCCTCTTTGGCGCACTGCTCAGCTTCAGCGCGGGCAGCTTTGCCCAACAAATCGTCACCACATCGGATTTGATTCAGCAGCCGGGGTATCAGGCCAGCTGGCAAAACATGGTGAAAGGCCAGGCGCGGATGCCGGGCTGGGCGCGCAAGGGCGTCGGCACCTCTACGCCGGCGCAGAATCTGAACTGGAAGGGCAAAGAGTATCTGGTCGGCAACCTGTGCAAGCCCCACGACTGCGGCAATAACTTT
Source organism: Serratia sp. 22278 (assembly GCF_052045405.1). NCBI lineage: Bacteria > Pseudomonadati > Pseudomonadota > Gammaproteobacteria > Enterobacterales > Yersiniaceae > Serratia > Serratia sp. 22278. The sequence goes on from NZ_JBQEOW010000008.1 coordinate 165,160, forward strand.
TTGATCGTGGCGTTCAGCGCGGACAAATCCCAGGCCTGGGGCGTGCGGGTGGAAGTGGAAGATCGGCCGGAAGCCGTCGATCATCCGAAGAAGTATGCCAAGTACCAGTGGCTCGGCAAGCCGAATGACGACATGAAAGCGCTGCTGAAGCAGCAGTTCGAGAACAATCCCGATTGGAAATGATCTGTCCGGGGGCGCCGGTGCCGGCGCCCCCGGCGTTGATCAGCCGATGCCGGCCTGATGCAGATCGTGCAGGTTGAGCGCCCCCACCAGCACGCCGTCCATATCGACCACCGGAGCCGCGCTGATGTGTTGTTCGTGCAGCGCTTCCAGCGCCTCCCCGGCGCGCCACTGCTCTGGCAGCCGATAGCCGGGGCGGGTGATCGCCGGGCTGAGCGGATCCTGCAGGCTGTTGCCCTTCACCAGCCAGCGGCGCAGGTCGCCGTCGGTAAATACGCCCACCACCCGCTGCTGCGCGTCGCAGACCGCCACCAACCCCAGCCCGGTGCGGCTCAGTTCCAGCATCGCCTCCATCACGTTGGCGCTTTCGCTCACGCGCGGCAGGCGATCGCCGGTGCGCATCAGGTGATGCACGCGGTTCAGCAGACGCGCGCCCAGGCTGCCGCCCGGGTGCGATCGGGCGAAGTCTTCCGCGTTGAAGCCGCGCTGGCGCATCAGCGCCATCGCCAGGGCGTCGCCCATCATCAGGGTGTTGACCGCGCTGGAGGTGGGCGCCAGCCCCATCGGGCAGGCTTCGCGCTCGACGCCGATATCCAGCACGCAGGCCGCGGCCTGCGCCAGCGGCGACTCTTTGCCGCCGGTAACGGCGATCACCGGAATGCCGTTCTCCGCCAGCAGCGGCAGGATCAGATCCAGCTCTTTGGCGCGGCCGGAGTAGGAGATGAACACCACCACGTCGTCGGCGCCGATCATGCCGAGATCGCCGTGCAGCGCCTCCGCCGGATGCACGAAGAATGACGGCGTGCCGGTGCTGGCCAGCGACGCGGCGATTTTTTTGCCGATATGGCCGGACTTGCCGATGCCGGAAATCACCGCTTTGCCGCGGCAGTTCAGCAGCAGCTCGCAGGCGCAGACGAAGTTGTCATCCAGGCGCGCCAGCAGGCGCTGCGCTTCGGTCAACTCGATCTCCAGCGTTTCGCGGGCGAAGGCGAGCAGGGCGTTGGCGTTACTCATCGGGGTCTCCTACCAGAATGATATTGATGCCTTTCGCCTGCAGGGCGGCGAGGTAATCAGGGTTGATGTCTCGGTCGGTGATCAGCGTGTCGACGGCGCTGAGTTCGCACACCACGTTCGGGCTCTTGCGGCCGAATTTCGAGGAGTCCACCAACAGAATAATGCGGCCGGCGGCTTCGCACATCGCTTTGCTGACGTTGTGCACTTCGTTGAAGGTGGTGACGCCGGCGTTGAGATCGACGCCGTCCGCGCCGATAAACAGCTTGTCGAAGCTGAATTGCTGGAACGCCGATTCCGCCAGGCTGCCGTGGAACGAGGCCGATTTTTTGCGGTAGGTGCCGCCGGGCATCAGGATGGTCTGATCGTTGTCCAGTTCCACCAGCGCGTTGACGATGGTCAGGCTGTTGGTCATCACCGTGATGTTATTGAACTGCGCCAGGTGCGGCACCATCTGCAGCACCGTGCTGCCGGCGTCGAAGATCAGCGAGTCGCCGTCGGCGATCAGCGCCACGGCGGCGCTGGCGATGCGGCGCTTTTTCTCGGTGTTGATATGGGTTTTACGGTCGATTGGCTGATCGCCGTCGTCGCGGCTGAGCACCACGCCGCCGTAGGTGCGGATCACCTCGCCTTCTTCTTCCAGCAGGGTGAGATCCTTGCGGATGGTGGTGCCGGTGGTGGAGAAATGCTCGGCCAGGGCGTCCACCGCCGTTTTGCCATGCCGCTGCAGATATTCAAGGATAGCGGCCTGCCGCTGCTTTGGTTTCATCGCGATTCCCGTTCACAAGAGTTGGGCATTTCCCCTCGCTGAATAATTCACTATGAAAGGTAATGTCTTTTAATGTGAAAATATCACGATTTGGGGTCAATCGCTAACGATAGTGCAGACTGGCATGCGCGATCCTCGGGGAAGATCACATCCGGGCGCAAATCCTGCTGATGCAATCCGTGTAAATGAGGCAGCGGGCGGGGCCGGGCGAAGACGGTCAGGCCGCGCAGCAACAGGCTGCCGCATACCCGCCGATCGTCGTCGAAGGCCAGCGCCAGCACCACCCGTGGGCGAAAACGGCCGCCGGAACGGCCGACGCCCACGGCGCCCAGCCGGCATAAACCGTCGAAGGCGCGGTTGAAACGTTGCAGTTGCCACCAGCCGAAGGCGATTTGCAGCAGCCAGGCCAGCAGCGCGAAGGCGATCAAAGCTTGTGTCATGGGGTTCTCCTTAGGCCCCCTTCCGCGGAAGGGGGCGTCGGTGGCGTCAGAACATCACCTGGCCGCCGGTGATGTTGATCGATTGGCCGGTGCAGTAAGAGGCCTTATCGCTGGCGTAGAACAGCAGGGTGTTCAGTACGTCCTGATAGTCGCAACCGCGCTTCAGCGGCACCTTGTCGATGTAGTACTGCTCCACCTGGTCCGGTGCGATGCCCAGTTTTTGCGCGTACTGCGGCAGCAGCGACTGGAACATCGGCGATTTCAGCAGGTTGCCGAGCATCAGCGAATGCACGGTAATGCCGTATTCCGCCAGATCGAGCGCCAGCGACTGCGTCAGCCCCACGCCGCCGAACTTGGCGGCGCTGTAGCCGGAGTTGTGCTTGCTGCCGACCTTGCCGGACTTGGAGTTGATCTGGATGATGCGCCCGGCGATGCCGTCGCGGATCATCAGGCGCGAGAACTCGCGGGCGCAGAGGAAATAGCCCACCAGGTTCACCTGCAGCGAGCGGTCGAAGTCGCCCAGCGGGAAATCGGTGATTGGCGCCGCCTTGGCGATGCCGGCGCTGTACACCAGCAGGTTGGCCTGGCCGAACGCCCGGTCAACCGCCGTCGCCAGCGCGATCACGCTCTGCTCGTCGGTGGCGTCGGCTTGAAAACCGCAGGCGCTGCCTGTGCCGTACTCTTCGTTGATCTGCTGTGCCACCCGATTGGCGTTGTCGGCGTTCAGATCGGCCACCGCCACCCGATAACCGGCCTGCGCCAGCCCGTGGGACAAAAAGGCGCCTAACGTTTGGCCGCCGCCAATCACTACAGCTACTTCAGACATGGTCTACTCCTTATGCGATAAATGACAGCGTGCTGCCCAACGGGATATCAGTCGGCGTCGGGCCGGATACGTGGATCGAGCCGGGGAATTCGGCTTCGGCTTCGCCGTCGAAGCGCACGGTGACGTGGCCCAGCTCGCGCAGATTCTGCGTGGCGACGCTGCCGACGGCGGTGATTGCGTAGCGCTGCTGCGCCAGTTCCATCACGCCGCCGACCTGCAGCTCGCCGGCGGTTGCGCCGTGGCGGTGGATGAAGCAGAACTCTTCGATATCCGCCGGGGCGCCTTCACGGAAGGTGATCAGCATGTTGTCCAGCAACGCGTCGCGGGCGCAGCCGCCGATCTGCGTGATGGTGGTGTGAAAAATGGTGTGCATAAACGTCTCCCTGGGGATCACATTATTGATAAATGAAGGCCGAGGCGGCCCAGGCGATTAACACCGTCGGCGCGCCGGTCAGGAAGCGGCCGACCAGCACTGAAGGCACGCCGACCCGCACGGTGTCCTGTTTGGCTTCCGCCAGCGACAGGCCGACCGGAATGAAGTCGCAGGCGGCCTGCGCGTTGATGGCGAACAGCGCGGGCAGCGCCAGCTGCGGCGGAATATGGCCGAGGCCGATCTGTACCCCGACCAGCACGCCGATCACTTGGGCGATGACCGCGCCGGGGCCGAGGAACGGCGACAGCAGCGGGAATGAGCAGATCAGCGCCAGCGTCACCAGGCCGATCGGGCTGTTGGCGAGCGGCGTCAGGCCGTGAGCGATAAAGTCTCCGAGGCCGGAGGCCATGATGATGCCGATCAAGGCCGAGACGAACGCCATAAACGGCAGAATGGTCTTCAGCACGGTGTCGATGGTGTCGCGTCCGGCCTGGAAGAACACCGCCACCACCGATCCCATGCCCATGCCGACCTTCGCCAGCAGCCCGTCGCTTTGTTCGGTGATCTTCTTGCTGGTGTCGTAGTCGCGCGCCTTGGGCGGCGCTGCAACCGCGGCGGCGGGTGGGTTCTCCGTCGCGTCGATTCGGCTGATGTTGTGGTCACGCACGCCGGAGACATAGATGTCTTCGAGGATAAACTGCGCCAGCGGGCCGGACTGGCCGGTGGCATGGATGTTGACCGTCGGAATGCGGCGTTTCGGGTACAGGCCGCAGCGCAGGGTGCCGCCGCAGTCGATCACCGCCACGCCGATCTCTTCCGCCGGCGGTTCGCCCTCTTTGAAACCGTCGACGGCGGGCCAGCCGGTCAATTCGCTGAGGCGATCGACGATGGAAGGCCGGGTGCCGGCGGTGATGTACACCACTTTTTTGCCGGGCTCTATCGGCAGCTCCAGGGGGCCGCCCCAGCCGCTGGCGCCTTTTTCAATACGGATATAAGCACTCATGCTGCACTCCACGAATTAAAGTTGCACCTGGCGATCCAGACGGATGCCCATCTTGCGTTCAAACAGACTGGTGGTGAGATCGGTGACCCAGCCGCGGAAGAAGTTGGTGAACAGCCCCACCAGGAAATAGCTCACCGCCAGCGGGCCGAGCGGCAGGCCGAGGGTGGTCAGGCCGCTGGCGATGCCGAGGTAAACGAACAGTTCGCCGGGGTTGATGTGCGGAAACAGGCCGTTCATCGAGTGGCAGCTGTAGGAGGCCGCCGCGTAGTAACTCGGCTTGTATTTCTCCGGCATGAAGCGCCCCAGGCTGAGGGTCATCGGGTTGCAGAAGACAAAGGTGCCGATCAGCGGCAGCAGCAGATAACGCGAGACGGGGTTGCCCGCGCAGCGCTGCGCCAATCGTTCGATACGTTCCTGGCCAACAAATTTGATCAGCGCGTTCATGATAACCAACAGGCTGATCAACAAGGGCAAAATGCCGGTCACCATGCCGACAAACACTTCACCGCCTTTCTGAAACAGGCCGATAAACCACTCGGCGCCGTGGGTGATTAGCTCAATCATTATGTTCTCCTGTAATGGACTGATATGGCCTGGAGCGAACGGCGGCTCTGTCGCCATGGGCCTTACAGTAGTCACTTTGTTGGGCTATTTGTTTTAAATAGATCACAATTTGAAAGATAAATATTTTATTTTGAAAGTTTAAAGTGAAAGAAAGAGAAGGTTAACGGTGCGTGAGGCGGGATAACGGGCACAAAAAAGCCCGGCGAACCGGGCTTTGGGACAGGCGGTCCGTCACATCAGGCGATGGTGACCTTCTTGTCCAGATAGGCGTCTTGCACGGCGTTGATCAGCGCCACGCCGTCTTTCATCGATTTCTTGAAGGCTTTACGCCCCAGGATCAGGCCCATGCCGCCGGCGCGTTTGTTGATCACCGCGGTGCGCACCGATTCCTGCAGATCGTTCTCACCGGCGGCACCGCCGGAGTTGATCAGCCCGGCGCGGCCCATGTAGCAGTTGGCTAACTGGTAACGCACCAGATCGATCGGGTGATCGGTGGTCAGCTTGGTGTAGACGCGGTCGTCGGTGTAGCCGAATTTCACCGCGCGGTAGCCGCCGTTGTTTTCCGCCATTTTCTGTTTGACGATGTCGGCGCCGATGGTGGCGGCGATGTGGTTGGCCTGGCCGGTCAGATCGGCGCTGGAGTGGTAGTCCACGCCGTCCTTGTTGAACGCCGGGTTACGCAGATAGGCCCACAGCACCGTGACCATGCCCAGCTCATGCGCGCGCTCGAAGGCGATCGAGATCTCTTCGATCTGGCGGCGCGACTGTTCGGAGCCGAAGTAAATGGTGGCGCCAACCGCCACTGCGCCCATGTTGAACGCCTGCTCGACGCTGGCGTACAGGGTCTGGTCGTACTGGGTCGGGTAGCTCAGCGTTTCGTTGTGGTTGAGTTTGACCAGGAACGGAATTTTATGCGCGTAGCGGCGCGATACCGACGCCAGCACGCCGTAGGTGGAGGCGACGCAGTTACAGCCGGCTTCAATCGCCAGCTCGACGATGTTCTTCGGATCGAAATACAGCGGGTTGGCGGCGAACGAGGCGGCGGCGGAGTGCTCGATGCCCTGATCGACCGGCAGGATAGACAGATAACCGGTGCCGCCCAGGCGGCCGTGGTTGAACAGGGTTTGCATCGAACGCAGCACGCTGTTGGGGCGGTTGTTATCGATCATTACGCGGTCGACGAAGTCGGCGCCCGGCAGGTAGAGATTCTCGGCGGGGATAGTGGTACAGCGGTGTTGCAGCAGATCTTCCGCTTCCTTTCCTAGCAACTGCACAATATCAGTCATGATTCACTCCCGATTAAGCTTCTTCATACACCGGCAATGCAAGGGTTTTTGACCACCGGCGTAGTAAAAAAGCGGTGATTGAAGCTGTAAAGCGATGCTACCGAACTTGATCCGGCAAGGACAAACAATAGATGCGATTGAGAGGAAATGCCATTGGTGTGGCCAAATACGCGGGGGCGATCGCCCCCGGCTTGCTAAGCGGTTGATTATTCGATCTCGAACCACTCGGTGTTCTGCAGGGCGATCGGGGTGATGGAGTAGATCATCTCCTGCAGATGATCGTGGATGGCGCGCTCCGCCGCCTCGGCATCGCGCGCTTTCAGCGCTTCGTAGATGCGGTAGTGCTGCTTGATCAGGCTCTCCGGCGGCGAGACTTCGCTCAGGCTGAGGAAACGCACCCGATCCATGGTGGCCTTGATGGTTTCGATGGTCTCCCACGCCAGCGGGCAGTCGGCAAACTGGGTCAGCAGCTGGTGGAACTCGTCGTCCAGCGCCAAAAATTCGCGCGTTTGCCCGTTCTGCGCCGCCAGCTCTTGACGGTGCAGGTTATGCTCCAGCGTCATCAGCTGCGCCGGAGTGGCGCGCTCAGCCGCGCGGCGCACGATGGCGCATTCCACCGCTTGACGGATAAAGCGCCCGTCGGCCACGCGCTTGGCGGAAATCTTCATCACGAAGGTGCCGCGCTGCGGCAGGATCTGCACCAGACCGGCCTCCGCCAGCTTGATGAAGGCTTCGCGCACCGGCTGGCGCGAAACGCAAAAGCGGGTGGAGATCTCTTTCTCGGACAGCAGGGTGCCGGGGGGGATGGTGCAGTCGACGATATCTTTGCGCAGGAAGCGATAGATCTGCTGGTTGACCGGGACGTTGTTGGTGAGACTGTACGTTTCAGACATGGCGACAATCAGGCATCTGGCTGGAATTCGAATGCCACCATACTAGCAGATTATTGGTTGAGGGCGGGGGGATAAATCCACCCGCCGGGCAGGGTAACTCAGTGATGCCAATCCTGATACTCCTGCTTGCGCCGCTCTGGCGCGGTTTCCGGCATCAGGCTCAGGCCGAGGGCCGACACCACGCCCAGCACCATCATGTAGCCGGCCAGCCCGTAGTAATGGCCGCCGGTCACCTGCAGGATCTTCACCGCCAGCAGCCCGAGAATGCCGCTGCCGATCAGCGAGCCGATCTGCCAGATCAGCGCGATGCCGCTGCAGCGCACGCGGGTGGGGAACAGTTCCGGGAAGTAGGAAGCCTGCGGCGCGTAGCACATGCTGTGGCCGAAGGTCAGCACTACAATCATGGCGATCTGCGTCACCCAGAAATTATCGAGGTTGATCGCCATAAAGAACGGCACGATGCACACCACCTGCAGCAGCGCGCCGGCGATGTAAACCGGTTTGCGCCCCAGCCGATCGGAGAGGCGGCCCATCAGCGGAATGGCGAAAATCTCCAGCAGCACCGCCACGATCATCGCCTCCAGCAGAATGCTTTCGTTGAGGTGGTTGGCCTTACCGTAGGCCAGCACGATCACCGTGAACATGGCGAAGGCGCAGGCTTCGATCAGCTTGGCGCACACCCCTTTGGCGATAAGGCCGGGATAGCGGCGGGCCACTTCCACCACCGGCCGGCTCTCCACCGCTTTGGTGGCGCGGATCTGGGTAAACACCGGCGATTCGTCGATCTTCAGGCGAATAAACAGCCCGACCAGCACCAGCAGCAGGCTGAGCAGGAACGGAATGCGCCAGCCCCAGTCCAGCATTTGCGCCGGTGACAGCACGGCGGTCAGCAGCGCGAACAGCCCGGACGGCAGCAGGAAGCCGGCCGGCGCGCCGATCTGCACCCAGCTGGCGTAGAAGCCGCGCCGCGGCGGCGGCGCATATTCGGCGGTCATCAGCACCGCGCCGGCCTGTTCGCCGCCGACGCCGAAGCCCTGCAGCACGCGGATAAAGATCAACGCGATCGGCGCCCAGATGCCGATCTGCTCATAGGTGGGCAGCAGGCCGATGCAAAAGGTGCCGAGGCCGACGATCAGGATGGTGATCACCAGCGCCTTCTTGCGGCCGACTTTGTCGCCGATATGGCCGAACACGATGCCGCCCAGCGGGCGCGCCAGGAAACCGACCGCGTAGGTGGCGAAGGCCGCCAGCGTGCTGATCAGCGGATCGGCGCTGGGGAAAAACAGCTGGCCGAAGAACAGCACCGCGGCGGTGCCGTAGGCGAAGAAATCATAGTATTCGGCGGCGGTGCCGATGGCCGAAGCGCTGGCGACGCGCCGCAGCAGCGGTTGATTGCCGGTATTGACGGCATTATGCGTGGTGACGGTCATCGGAAACCTCCCGGTCGGTAAGCGGCAGAGCGGCGACGGCGGCTTTGGCCCCCAGGCTCAGCAGTTGGTGATAAGCGTGGCTGACGGCGTGGACGAAGTCAGGCGAATCGGGCAGATCGCGGCCGAAGACGCTGTCGAGTTGCAGCAGCGCCAGGACGCGGGGCCGCCCTTCCTCGCTGCCGGCGACCAACGCGGCGAGGCGTTCGCGCAGCGGATCGCTGATGGCGATCGGCTCGCCTTGTTCATCGCGGCCGCCGACGTAGCGCATCCAGCCGGCGACGCCCAGCGCCAGGCAGTCGAAGCGGCTGCCGCGCGCCAGATGCCAGCGGATCGCGTCCAGCAGCCGTTGCGGCAACTTCTGCGTGCCGTCCATGGCGATCTGCGCGGTGCGGTGCTTCAACGCGCGGTTGCGGTAACGCTGCAGCAGCGAGTCGGCATACTGCGCCAAATCGACGTTCGGCACCTGCAGGGTCGGCGCCTGTTCCGACAGCATCAGGTGACGGGCGGCGCGGACAAAATCCGCATCCTGCATGCAATCGCCGACGTGCTGATAACCGGCCAGATAGCCGAGATAGGCGAGGAACGAATGGCTGCCGTTCAGCATGCGCAGCTTCATCTCCTCGTACGGCAGCACGTCGCTCACCAGTTCGGCGCCGACCTTTTCCCAGGCCGGGCGCCCCTGGGGAAATCGGTCCTCAATGACCCACTGGCTGAACGGCTCGCAGGCCACGCCGACCTCATCCTCGACGCCGCCCAGCCAGACAAACAGTTGTTCGCGGGCCTCCGGTGTTACCGCCGGCACAATGCGATCCACCATGGTGGAAGGGAAGGCGACCTCTTGACGCACCCAGTCGGCCAACGCCGGATCCTGCCGCTGCGCCAGTTCGACCAGCACCTGGCGCGTGACCTGGCCGTTGGCCGGCATGTTATCGCAGGACATCACGGCGAACGGCGGCAGCCCGCGTTCACGGCGCAGGCGCAGCGCCGCCAGCAGCAGCCCCGGCGCCGACTGCGGCTGTGCCGGGTGGGCGATATCATGCGCGATCGCCGGGTGTTCCGCCATCAGCCGGCCGCTGGCGGGGTGGTGGCAATAGCCCTTTTCGCTGATGGTCAGCGAGACGATGGCGATCTCGGGCTGCGTCAGGGCCGCCAGCACCGCCGCCAGCCCGTCGGTTTGCAGGTGCAGCGCCTGGCGCACCACGCCGATGACCCGGCCCCGCCAGCCGTCGTCGTCCATCTCCGCCACCGAGAACAGCAGGTCCTGTTGCCGTAGATCGGCGATCTTTTGCCGGCCGTGCTGCATGCTGATTTCGCAGTAGCCCCAGTCACTGCCGTGCTCGCTGGCCAGCCTGTCGGCGTACATCGCCTGGTGCGCGCGGTGAAACGCGCCGAAGCCGATATGCGCCATGCGCGGTTTCACGCGCTCACGTGCGTAGCCGGGCCGGATAACGGCGGCCGGCAGCGCGCTGTGGTCGGAAAGTCTCATGTTCAATGTCCCTGGAGAGGTAAGCAAAGGGGCGAAGCCGCCCCGTCTGGCGTTAGGGTTTTAAGATTTGCACGCCCGCCGTTGCGCGCGGCGCCTTGATCACCAGCAGCACCAGCAGCGCACCCAGCGCGGCGACGCCGCCCGCCAGCATAAAGGCGCTGTCGAATTTGCCGGTGTTCTGCACGATGTAGCCGGTGGCGATCGGCCCGATGATGCCGGAGACGCTGCCGATCAAATGAATGAACCCGCTGGCGCCGCCGACCCGGGATTTATGCACCACGTCCTGGATGATCGCCCAGTAGAGAGCGCCGGTAATGTAGAGGAAGAAGATCGACACCGACATCAGCATCACCGCCGGCACCACGCTGCTGACGGTGCCCGCCAACGCCACGCACACCGCCGCCGCCAGCAGGCTGGTGACCAGCACGATCTTGCGTGACAGCAGCAATTTGCCGGTGATGTTGAAGATCTTGTCGGAAATATAGCCGCCGAGCGCCAGCCCGACGAAGCCGACGATCCACGGGATCATCGTGGTCAGGCTCATCTCTTTGATGTTCAGGTTGTGCGCCTGCACCAGATACGAGGGGAACCAGCTCAGGAAGAAGAACAGGATGTAGTTGTAGCAGAAGAAGGCGAAGGCGGTGACCAGAATGATCGGCTGCTTCAGGTAGTAACCCAGCCCGTGCGGAGCGTCGCTCAAGGCGCTTTCCTCGCCGAGATTTTCCTGTTTCAACCGTGCGATCAGCGCCCGTTCTTCGTTGCTGACGCGTTGGCTTTTCGCCGGGTTATCCGCCACCACGAAGAACCACACCAGCATCCAGACGATGCCGATGGCGCAGATGATCATAAACGCCGGCCGCCAGCCGAACGCCAGCGCCAGATAGCCGACGATCGGCCCGGCCACCGCGCCGCCCAAGGGCGAACCGGCGCTGAGCAGGCCCACGGCGGTCGCCGCCTGTTTCTTCGGGAACCAGCCGTTAATCATCTTGTTGGCCGAGGCGCAGATCGGCCCTTCGGCCATGCCGAACAGGACGCGCAGGATCAGCATTGAGTAAAAACCGGTGGCGATCGCCGTCATGCCGCAGAAGATGGACCACAGGCCGACCGCCACGCCCAGCACCAGCGTCGGGCCGAAGCGGTCGACCGCCAGCCCGCCGACGAAGTTGAAAATGGCGTAGCCGAAGAAGAAGCTGCCGAAGATCAGACCGAACTGTTCGGCGTTCAGCATCAGATCCTGTTCGATCATCGGCACGGTGATCGACAGCGCCACGCGATCGAGGTAGTTGATCATGTAGACCATGAACAGCAGGAACACGATGGTCCAACGCAGGTTTTTAAACATAAAGCACTCCACTGGGTGTCGTTTTAATCGTGATGCTTCGTTGTTTGCACGGGCGGCGGGCGCCGCCCCATGCCCCGATGCCGCCTTGGCGTTACTCGAACTGCAGCAGCACCTTGCAGCAGGTGCGCTGATCCCGCTCGAACATCTGCATCGCCCGTTCGACGTCGTCGGCGGGCACGCAGTGGGTGAGCAGCCGCTGCGGGTCCAGCTTGCCGTCCGCCATCCAGGCGATCACCTGCGGGAAGCGTGCGCTGTTCAGGCGCGAAGAGAAGATCGACAGCTCCTTGCTGGTGATGCTCTGCTGGGTCAGGGTGCAGGCGTCGCCGGAAAAGCCCATGATGCCGATGCGCGCCGCCGGCGAAGCCAGCGCGATCGCCTCCGGTAAAATGGCGGGGTGGCAAGCGGCATCGACGATCAGCGTCGGCTGAACGCCGCGCTGCTGCAGCGCCTGCGGCAATGCGGCCTCGGCGTTGTTGAATGTTTCGTCGGCGCCGTTGGCGCGCGCCATGTCCAGCCGCTCGGCGATGCGATCGACGACCCATACCTGCTTGACGCCATACACCCCTTTCAGCGTCTGGATCACCGTGAGCCCCATCGGCCCGGCGCCGTAGATCAGCGCGATGTCGTCGGGGCGCGGTTGCAGATGGGCGGTAATGTTGGCGGCGATGCTGAAGGGTTCGATCATCGCGGCGTGGCGATCGCTGATGGCCGACGGAACCGGGTAGGCATTGCGCGCCGGTACGCAGGCGTAGTCGCTGAAGCCGCCGTCGCAGTGCACGCCGATCACCTGCAGCGAGGTGCAGACGTTGGGGCGGCCGACCGAACAGGGATAGCAGTGGCCGCAGCTCACCACCGGGTCTACCGAGACGCGTTCGCCTAGGCGCGCCGGATCGACGCCTTCGCCCAGCGCATCGATCAGGCCGAAGAACTCGTGGCCGATCACCCGCGGGTAGCGGGCGAACGGGTTATGGCCGTGATAGATATGGACGTCGGAGCCGCAGATGCCGGCGAATTTCACCTTGACCCGCACTTCGCCGGCCGCCGGTAGCGGCAGCGCGCGCGTCTGGATCGCCAGGCGCCCGGGCTGTTCGATCACGACGCTGCGCATGGTGTTTACCAGTTCCATAAGGTGCCATCCTCCAGACGCGCGACCGGCAGGTAGGCCGGTTCATACGGGTAACGGGCCGCCAGCTTCTCATCGAACTCGATGCCGATGCCCGGCTTGTCGCCCGGATGCATATAGCCGTCGTCGAACGTCCAGCTGTGCGGGAACACTTCGAGCATTTGCTCGGAATAGCCCATGTATTCCTGCACGCCGAAGTTTGGCACCCACAGATCGAAGTGCAGCGCCGCCGCCATGCAGATCGGCGACAGATCGGAAGGGCCATGTGAACCGGTACGCACCTGATACAGTGAGGCGAAGTCGGCGATGCGCCGCATGCCGGTAATGCCGCCCGCGTGCGTCAGGGTGGTGCGGATGTAGTCGATCAGCTGTTCTTCGATCAGCTGTTTGCAGTCCCAGATGCTGTTGAACACCTCGCCGACGGCGATCGGCGTGACGGTATGCTGGCGGATGAGGCGGAAGCAGGCCTGATTTTCCGCCGGCGTCGGATCTTCCATCCAGAACAGGCGATACGGCTCGGCGCTTTTACCGAAGCGCGCCGCTTCGATCGGCGTCAGGCGGTGGTGCATGTCGTGCAGCAGGTGCTCGTTGAAACCGAACTTGGTGCGCACCGCGTCGAACAGTTTGGGGGTGAAATCGAGGTATTTTTCCGTCGACCACAGCTGCTCTTCCGGCCAGTCGCCCTTGGTGGCCGGCTCATAAGCCTGGCCTTTGCCCTTGGCCATGCCGTAAGTGGTTTTCATGCCCGGCACGCCGCATTGAACGCGGATCGCCTTGAAGCCTTGCTCTTTATGTTTGGCGTAGTCGTCGAGCACCTCGTCGATCGAGTGGCCGGTGGTGTGGCAATACACCATCACTCCCGAGCGCGAGGCGCCGCCCAACAGCTGATACAGCGGCATATTGGCGGCCTTGGCCTTGATGTCCCATAGCGCCATGTCGACGGCGGAAATGGCTGACATGGTCACCGGGCCGCGCCGCCAGTAAGCGCCTTTGTAGAAGAATTGCCAGAGGTCTTCGATCCGCTGCGCGTCGCGGCCGATCAACTGCGGGCAGAGGTGATCTTTCAGGTAAGAGGCCACCGGCAATTCGCGCCCGTTCAGCGTGGCGTCACCGAGGCCGATGATGCCGTCATCGGTGGTGATTTTCAGCGTGACAAAGTTGCGCCCCGGGCAGGTGACGAACACCTCGGCGTTGACGATTTTCATAACCTTCACATCCTGTAGCTGCGGAGAGATAGCGCGAAAATACGCCATGAACTAACTACCATACAAGTATGAATTAATGAATTTGCCGGAGAGGATCACATTTGATCGCGAGTGGAAGCGGATGAGCGGAGGGGAAGAAGCGGGGCGCAGCGGCTGCGCCCGACAAGGTCAGCCCAGCAGGGCGCAGTTAGGCGGCAGGCGGCATTCGATGGCCTGTGGCAACACTTCGATGCGAAAATGGCGGCCTTTGAGCGGTTCGCCGTCGAGGTTGAAAGTCATCTCATGCGGCGCGTCGATCTCGAGCCACGGCAGCGCCGCGCTGAGGATGCTGTTGCTCTCTTCGTCGTTGAACAGGGCGGCGACCAGCGCCGGCAGCAGTTCATCGGCGATCAGCAGGCGCAGCTGCAGCAGGCCGTCGTTGATCAGCGCGCTGGGGCACAGTTCCTGGCCGCCGCCGGCCTGTTTGCCGTTGCCGATGCCGATCACCAGCGCCTCGCCGGCCCAGCGGAAGTCCGGCCCGCGGATTTCACAGCGGTCGGCCTGCAGCGTATCCATGCGCAGCAGGCCGTGCACAAAGTAGGACACGCCGCCCAGCGCCGCCTTCAGCTTCTCCGGCGTTTCGGTGGTGATGCGGGTGCCGAAGCCGCCGGTGGCCATGTTGATGAAATAGCGCTCGCCGTTGACCTTCGCCAGATCGATAGGCACCGAGCGGCCCTTGATCGCCAGCTGCAGCGCCAGTTCGGGGGACGGAGGGATATTGCACGCCATGGCGAAGTCGTTGGCGGTGCCGAGCGGCAGGATGCCCAGCGCCGGCCGGTTGTGCGCCGGCAGCTGCACCAGCGCGGCGGCCACTTCGTTGATGGTGCCGTCACCGCCGCCGGCGACGACGGTGCCGACGCCGAGCTGCGCGGCTTCCGCGACATAGCGCGCGGCATCGCCGTGCTCCCAGGTGACGCGCACGTGCAACGTTATCTGTTCTTTGCGCAGCCGGTTGACCGCCTGACGCAGCTCTTCGTTACCGGCACCTTTGCCGTTGATGATAAGCAGGGCGGACGCATGTGAGTGTTGAGGCATTGCCGATATCCTCCGGCGGAAAACCAAGAATGCCTCAAGATAAACCAGCTGCCGCCACCAGGCCATCAGAATATTCAGCTAATTCCGGTTATTTCCCGGCGCTCAGTGAATATGAAGCAATGCGACTTTATCTGAATTTTACGCGGAAATAAGCAAAGTGTTAAAGAAGCGAGGATTAATCGCTGTAGCGTTATTTATATATCGAAGCGGCGTGATTATTATTATTAAAACGGATAATGGGAATAAGTTATGGAAATAGGCGTGGTGGAAAAAAATAGGCGCACCCATAAAGAAAAAGCCAGCCCAAGGGAGATTGGGCCGGCTAAGGAGGTGGTTCCTAGTATTGCTATGCAAATATTTTCGTTGTTCGTTTTAAGCAGCGTGATAGTAACCAAGCTGCGCGCACATTGATGTGATCCAATTCTAATATTTGCTAAAAATCGCCGCCGAATGACGGCGATTCATTTTTATACCCCGGCGCTATTTTCTTCCGCCAAATTGCGGATCAGCAACGCATAATTGAGATCGATATCCTGCGGGATCGGCAAATAAACGATATGGCCGTTGCCCGGCGCCACCTCAATCGATTCGCCTTTCTTATTTTTCATGCTCTCGAGGGTGAACACCACGTTGCCGCCCGGTGTCATCATTTCGACGCTGTCGCCGAGCGCGAACTTATTCTTCACGTCGACTTCCGCCCAGCCATCACGGCGCACGCCGGTGAATTCGCCGACGAACTGCTGGCGCTCGGAGAGCGAGGAGCCGTAGTCGTAATTCTGCTGCGCTTCGTGCACGTGGCGGCGCAGGAAGCCTTCGGTATAGCCGCGGTGCGCCAAGCCTTCCAGCGTGGTGAGCAGGGTCGGATCGAACGGTTTGCCGGCGGCCGCGTCGTCGATGGCGCGGCGATAGACCTGAGCGGTGCGGGCGCAGTAGTAGAAGGACTTGGTGCGCCCTTCGATCTTCAGCGAATGCACGCCGAGCTGCGTCAGACGCTCCACGTGCTGGATGGCGCGCAGATCCTTGGAGTTCATGATATAGGTGCCGTGTTCGTCCTCGAAGGCGCTCATATATTCGCCTGGCTTTTGCGCTTCAGACAGCATGAACACCTTGTCGGTGGGCGCGCCGATGCCCAGCGTCGGCTCGACGGTTTGCACCGGGATCGGTTCGTGCAGGTGCACGATATTGCCGGTGTCGTCCTCTTTGCCTTCTTCCGCTTTGTACTGCCAGCGGCAGGCATTGGTGCAGGTGCCCTGATTGGGATCGCGCTTGTTGATGTAGCCGGACAGCAGGCAGCGGCCGGAGTAGGCCATGCACAGCGCGCCGTGGACGAAGATCTCCAGCTCCATGTCCGGCACTTCGGCGCGGATCTCGGCGATCTCTTCCAGCGACAGTTCGCGCGACAGGATCACGCGGGTCAGGCCCATTTGCTTCCAGAACTTCACCGTCGCCCAGTTAACGGCGTTGGCCTGCACCGACAGGTGGATGTCCATCTGCGGGAAGGCTTCGCGCACCATCATGATAAGGCCGGGATCGGACATGATCAGCGCATCCGGGCCCATATCGATAACCGGCTTCAGATCGCGCAGGAAGGTTTTCAACTTGGCGTTGTGCGGGGCGATGTTCACCACCACGTAGAACTTTTTGCCCAGCGCATGTGCTTCGTTGATGCCCTGCGCCAGATTCTCGTGGTTGAACTCGTTGTTGCGCACCCGCAGGCTGTAGCGCGGCTGGCCGGCGTAAACCGCATCGGCGCCGTAGGCGAAGGCGTAACGCATATTTTTCAGCGTGCCGGCCGGGGAGAGAAGTTCTGGTGTAAACATAGTGTGTCTCGGTCTGATTTCAGGTCAGCACCACGCCACCTGATGGCGCAGTAAAAGCGGGGGATTGTAGCCGCAGCGCGGCAAGAAATCAGCAGTTAACCGGATTTATTCAAGGGAGATTGATCCCGGTCAAACGGAAAACGCGCGGTGGCCGCCACCGCGCGGGTGAAACGGGGGATCAGGCGCTCAAATCGCGGATATCGGTGGTCGGGCCGTTTTTTATCACCGACTGGATACCGTTTTTGGCCGCGCTTTCGGAGCTGTACATTTCGCTGACGCCGATCACCTGATGGTTCTTGGCCTTCAGCACAAAGTAGGGCTGATTGCTGGCGCTGTGCTTCAGTTCGTACTGCGCTTCGTGCGGTGAATTGGTCTGCACCGAGGCGATGCCGTTCTCCGCCGAGGCTTTGCTGGCATACATCTCGCTGGCCAGAATGATCTCGCCGTTACTGGCTTTCAGGTTGAAGTGGTACTGTCCGTTCTTTGCTTTTTTCAGCTCGTAATGACCGATTGCCATGGTTCTTCTCCTGTAGGTTCCGATTCGTGATGTAAGTGTAGCCAATCGCTTGAAAATCGGCGGCTAAACCTCACAGCAGCTTAGTTGAAAAAATGCGCAGTTTTTTTGCGCCGGCGCGGAGTTTTCGCCCGAGAGGCACAGCGCCGCACGGGAAGCTAAGGGAGAAGGCGTGATTGCGCAGTGCGCCGCATAACGAGGGGAACAGGGTGTCACCCCGTGAGATTGTGCGTTACTGTTTGGCCGTTTCGTCAATGTGGATGAAAAATGAGCGATACATCTTGGCATCGACACGCTACAGGCATATGCTTTGGCCTATGCCTGCTGTGGAGGTGTCGAGATGGAAAGGATCGCAAAGCTGTTTAAAAACGGCAGAAATCAGGCGGTGAGGTTACCGGTGGAATTTGAATTTGATACGGATCGTGTCTATATCCGTCGCGATCGGGAGGGCAACGTGATTTTATCCAAATATCCGGCAAAGCCGGACAGCTGGGCACCGCTGCTGAGCATTATCGCCCAAACGCCGGTGCCGCAAGAGTTTCTTGGCGCGGAAGATCGTCAGCAAGGGGTTGCCGACCGCGATCCGTTCTCAGAGGAAGAGTAGGCGATGTACATGTTTGATACCAACACCGTCAGCCACTTGTTTCGGCAGCATCCGCAGGTGCTTAACGTCATGGAAAAGCTCCCGCCTTCTGCCGTATGTATTTCCAGCGTCACGGAGGCGGAACTGCTTTACGGTGTGGCTAAACGGCGGAACAAGGCGTTGCAAAGCATGGTCGAGGCCTTTCTTGCTGCAGTGACGGTCTATGCATGGGATAGCGAGGCCGCCCGCTGCTACGGTGAAATGCGGGCAACCATGGAGAGAAAGGGCAAAATCATGGGCGCGATGGATCAACTGATCGCCGCTCACGCGCAGAGCCGTGGCGCGACGCTGGTGACCAACGATCGCGCATTCGCCATGGTGCCCGGGTTAGCGGTTGAAGACTGGACGCGCTGATTTCCCCCTAAACCCCATTCATCAGCCGGCAGGGCTCGGCTTCCCAGCGGTAGCCCACGCCGTATACCGAGCGGATAAAGGATTTTTCCCCATCGATCAGTTCCAGCTTGCGGCGCAGGTTTTTGATGTGGCTGTCGATGGTGCGGTCGGTGACCACCCGGTAGTCGTCGTACAGGTTGTTCAGCAGCTGCTCGCGTGAAAACACGTTGCCCGGCTGGCTGGCCAGCGTTTTCAGCAGGCGGAACTCCGCCGGCGTCAGATCCAATAACTGCCCCTGATAGCTGGCCTGGAAGCGCGGTTCATCGATGTGCAGCAGGTCATCTTCCCGCGCGTTCTCCTGCGGCCGATAGCTGCGGCGCAGGATGGTTTTCACCCGCGCCACCACTTCGCGCGGGCTGTAGGGTTTGCAGATGTAATCGTCGGCGCCGATCTCCAGCCCCAACAGGCGGTCAATCTCTTCAATTTTCGCCGTCACCATCACGATGGGCACGTCGCTGAAGCGGCGCAGCTCGCGGCACACCGTCAGGCCGTCGGCCCCCGGCAACATCAGGTCGAGCAAGATCAGCGCCGGCGGATGCTGGTGCACGGTCGGCACCACCTCATTGCCGTTGGTCAGCCAGCGGGTGGCGTAGCCCGCCGCCTGGAGATAATCCACCAGCAGCTGGCCCAGCTTGGGCTCATCTTCAACAATCATGATCTGCACGGGTTGATTCTGAATGTCCATCAGGGCGCCTTATTTTTTATCGGGGTAGCAAATTCTACTGTAATGCGCACGCCGCCTAAAGGCGAATGCTCGGCGCGGATTTTCCCGTCGTGCGCTTCCACGATGTTGTGGCAGATCGCCAACCCCAGCCCGGAACCGCCGCTGGCGCGGTTGCGTGAACCTTCCGCCCGGTAGAAACGTTCGAAAATGCGCGTCAGTTGCTGATCGCTGATGCCCGGCGCGCTGTCCTGCCAGTAAAGGAGCAGCCGCCCCGGCTGCTGCTCGACGCCGATCTCCAACCGGCCGCCGGCGTCGGTGTAACGCAGGCTGTTTTCCAGCAGGTTATTGAACAGTTGGTTCAGGCGATCGGGATCGCCGAACAGCGGCGCTTGCGCCGGCAGATGGGTGACGATCTCCAGCCCTTTGGCGCGGAAGCGTTCGCGGAAGGCGGCGACGGCGATCTGCACCAGGTGCACGCAGTCCACCGACGCCTTGCGATAGGCCAGCGCGCCGAGATCGGAGAGCGACAGCTGGTGCAGGTCGTCGACCAGTTTGGTCAGGGTGGATACCTCGGCCTGCAGCGAACTGAGCGACGCCGGCGTTGGCTGGCGCACGCCGTCCTGCAGCGCCTCCAGCTCGCCGCGCAGCACTGCCAGTGGCGTGCGCAGCTCATGTGATACATCGGCCATAAAGGCGCGGCGCATCTGCTCGTTTTTTTCCAGCGAGGTGGCCAACTGGTTGAAGTCGTGCGCCAGCCTGCCCAGTTCATCCTGGCTGCTGACCGCCACGCGGGTGGTGAAATCGCCCGCCGCCAGGCGGTGGGTGCCCGCCACCAGGCGCTTGACCGGGGCCAGCATGCCGCGCGACAGCAGCCAGGTCACCGCCGCCGCCAACAGGGTGGAGAGCGCGACGATAATCCAGCTGGTGCGCCGCTGCTGGCGATCGAAGTTGATGTCGGTATTGCGCGTCAGGCGCTCGACCGGGGTGGTGAGCACCCAGCCGACGATCTCGTTGTTGTAGCGGATCGGGTG
Source organism: Serratia sp. 22278 (assembly GCF_052045405.1). Taxonomy (NCBI): domain Bacteria; kingdom Pseudomonadati; phylum Pseudomonadota; class Gammaproteobacteria; order Enterobacterales; family Yersiniaceae; genus Serratia; species Serratia sp. 22278. The sequence continues at coordinate 185,230 of NZ_JBQEOW010000008.1, forward strand.
GCGCGGCCCCTCCTTCGGCAAGGGGCCCGAATGCCCGACCAAGCGGTTGAACTGGCTGTCCACCACCCAAAACTGGGTGCGCCACCCCTTGGGCGGCAGATTGTGGCTGCTGTCGCTATTCTGCTCGAACGAACGCATGATCTGGTAGACCACCTGATCGTTGTTGCGCAGGAATATCCAGTTGCCATGATGGCTGTACTGTTCCTCCAGCGCTTCGCTAAGCATGTTGATGCGCTGCTCGTTGCTGCTCTTGATGTAATCGATAAAGCCGCGCTCAAAGCTGACACGGACCCCCCAATGCATGGTGATCAACACCAGCATGCAGGTAGCGAAAATGGCCAGGAACAGTTTTCCGGTAATGCCTATCCTCATTGCAACCTCGTTGAGCCGGTACCCGGCTCTTTGGTCAGCGTGCGGTTGGGCGCGCTATCGGCCGGCACGCGCGCGAAGGCGAGCGCGGGCAGAGCGATAATCAACGCCATACAGCAGTAGCTGTAAATGAATGCGCTGTGGATGGCCGGGCTATCGGCCACCACCTGGTGATGGGCGAAGCTGCCGATCAAGATGCCGGCGACGCTGACGCCGAGGCTCATCGACAGCTGCATGACCATCGACAGCAGGCTGTTGCCGCTGCTGGCCAGCCGGTCCGGCAGATCTTTCAGCGTCAGAGTGTTCATCGCCGAGAAGCGCAGTGAGTTGATCATCCCCTGGAAGAACAGCACCACCGGCAGCAGCCACAGCCAGCCGAGCATCGCCGCCAGCAGGAAGCTCAGGCTGACCAGCGCCAGCAGCAGCGTGGCGGCCACCAGCACGTTGCGGTAGCCAAAGCGGTTGACTACCTGCACCACGATGCGCTTCATGCCCATGCTGCCGATGATCATCGGGATCATCATCAGCCCGGCGTGGAACGGCGTGAAACCCATGCCCACCTGCAGGAACAGCGGCGTCATGAATGGCAGCATGCCGCTGCCGATGCGCCCCAGCAGGCTGGCCAGCAGCCCGATTTTGTAGGTCGGGGTGCGAAGCAGCCGCAGCGAGAACAGGGCGCGGCTATTGCCGTAGGCATGCCAAACATACCCCAACAGCGCCGCTGCGCCCAGCGCCACCAGGCCGGCGATGGCGCTGCCGGACAGCCCCATGCCTTTATGGCCGTCGAGCGCCAGCGTCAGCGACGCCATGCCGATCGCCAGCAGGATAAAGCCGCTGAGATCGAAGCGGCGGGTCTGCATTTGGTAGTTGGGCATCAGCAGCAGCGTGGCGATGGCGCCCACGATGCCCACCGGAATATTGATCAGGAAAATCCAGTGCCAGCTGGCGTATTGCACCAGGAAACCGCCCAGCGCCGGCCCCATCAGCGGGCCGATCTGGCCCGGCAGCGTCACGAAGGTCATCGCCGCCATGTACTGCTCGCGCGGCACGATCTTCATCACCGTCAGGCGCCCGACCGGCACCATCATCGCGCCGCCGACGCCCTGAAGCACGCGCGAGGCGATCAGCTCGTTCAGGGTTTCCGAACGGGCGCAGAGGAGGGAGCCGAGGGTGAACAGCACGATGGCGCTGAAAAACACCCGCTGTACGCCGACTTTGTCCGCCAGCCAGCCGCTGGCCGGCAGCGTCACCGCCACCGTCAGCACATAGGAGACGATCACCGACTGCATGCGCAGCGGGTTCTCCCCCAGGCTGGCGGCCATTGAGGGCAGGGCGGTGTTGACGATAGTGGTATCCAGCGTCTGCATAAAGAAGCCGAATGCCACTATCCAGAGTTGCCAGCGTACCGTGGCGGCGTGTTTCATCAGCATCAGTCGGCCATTAATGGGGCAGCGGAGCCAGTTGCTTGTTGCGGCGGAACTTCGCCTGCAGCCGGTCGAAGTAAAGGTAGACCACCGGGGTGGTGTACAGCGTCAGCAGCTGGCTCATCACCAGGCCGCCGGCGATGGTGATGCCGAGCGGCTGGCGCAGCTCCGCGCCGTCGCCGCTGGTCAGCACCAACGGCAGCGCGCCGAACAACGCCGCCAGCGTGGTCATCATGATCGGCCGGAAACGCAGCAGGCTGGCCTGGAAAATCGCCTCGCGGGCGCTGATGCCGCCGTTGCGCTGCGCTTCGAGCGCGAAGTCGACCATCATGATGGCATTTTTCTTCACGATGCCGATCAACAGCATGATGCCGATCAGCGCGATCAGGCTGAACGGCGCGCCGAACAGCTCAAGCGCCAGCAGCGCCCCCACGCCGGCGGAAGGCAGCGTGGAAAGGATGGTCAGCGGATGGATATAGCTCTCATACAGCACGCCGAGCACGATATACACCGTGGCGATCGCCGCCAGGATCAGGATCAGCTGCGACTTCAGGGTGTCCTGGAACACCTGGGCGGTGCCGGCGAACGCGCCGCGCACCGTGGACGGCACGCCGAGCTGAGTCATGGTGCGCTCTATCGCCGCGGTGGCGTCCGACAGGCTGCCGCCGTCCGGCAGGTTAAAGGAGACGGTCGAGGCGGCGGACAGCCCCTGATGGTTGACCGACAGCGGCGCGTTGGCCGGCCGCCAACTGGCGAAGTAGGAGAGCGGTATCGCTTTGCCTTCGTTGTTGATGATGAACATTTTGTCCAGCGAGCTCACGTCCTGGGTGTAGGGCGGCGCCACTTCCATCACGACTTTATATTGGTTGAGCGGTTGGTAGATGGTCGAAATCTGTCGCTGGCCGAAGGCGTTGTTCAACAGGTTGTTGGCGTCGGACACCGAAATGCCGAGGCGCGCCATGGTTTCGCGATCGTAGACCAGATCCATCTCCGAGCCTTTATCCTGCTGATCCGAGTTGACGTCCGCCAGCTCGGGCAATGCGGCCAGCGCGGTGCGGATCTTCGGCTCCCATTCGCGCAGCGCGGCGAGATCGTCCGCCAGCAACGTATATTGGTAGCTGGCGTTGGCCTGCCGGCCGCCGACGCGGATATCCTGCACCGCCATCAAAAACAGGCTGGCGCCCGGTTCTTTGGCCAGGCGGGCGCGCAGGCGGGCGATCACTTTCTGCGCGTCGTCGCTGCGTACCGACAGGGGTTTCAGTGAGATGAACATCGAACCGCTGTTGGTGCGCGAACCGCCGGTAAAACCGGTGACGTTTTCCACGTCCGGATCTTCGCGCACGATTTTCATGAAGTCTTCCAGTTTGCCGCGCATTGCCTGGAACGAAATGCTTTGGTCGGCCTGAATAAAGCCCATCAGACGCCCGGTATCCTGTTCCGGGAAGAAGGTTTTCGGGATGCTGATATACAGCCAGACGTTGAGCGCAACGGTGGCGAGGAACACCGCCAGCACCCAGCGAGAGTGGCCGAGCACCCAGTTCAGCGAGCGCCCGTAGCCCTGCTGCAGCGCCAGCAGCATTTTGCCGAAGCCGCGCGCCCGCCGCTGCGAACGCGGCGGCTGGTGGCGCAACAGGTAGGCGCACATCATCGGCGTGAGCGTCAGCGAGACGATCAGCGACAGCCCGATCGACACCGACAGGGTGACGGCGAACTCGCGGAATAGCCGGCCGGGCAGGCCTTCCATCAGCAGCAGCGGGATAAACACCGCCACCAGCGAAACGCTCATCGACAGCACGGTGAAACCGACCTCCCGTGCGCCCAGCAGCGCGGCGTTGATCGGTTTCATGCCGGCCTCGACGTGGCGGGAAATGTTTTCCAGCACTACGATGGCGTCGTCCACCACAAAGCCGGTGGCGATGGTCAGCGCCATCAGCGACAGGTTGTTGAGGCTGAACCCGCACAGATACATGGCGGCGAACGAGCCGATCAGCGATACCGGTACGGCGACCGCCGGGATCAGCGTGGCGCGCCCGGAGCGCAGGAAGATGAACACCACCAGGATCACCAGCCCGATGGCGATCGCCAGCGACTGTTCCACCTCGGCCAGCGACGCGCGGATGGTCGGCGAACGATCCTGTGCGACGTTGAGTTGAATCGAGGCCGGGATATTCTCCTGCAGGGCGGGCAGCTCGGCGCGAATGCGATCGACGGTTTCGATGATGTTGGCGTCCGGCGCGCGGCTGATGGCCAGAATGATCGCCGGTTTGGCGTCGGTCATCCCGGCGTTGCGCACGTCTTGCACCGAGTCTTTGACCTCGGCCACGTCGGCTAAACGCACCGCCGAGCCGTTGTTGTAATGAATGATCAGCGGACGATAAGCATCGGCGGTTTTCAGCGCGTCGTTGGCCTGGATCTGCCAGCGCTGCTGCGGGTTTTCCACGGCGCCCTGCGGGCGGCGCACGTTGGCGTTGGCGATGGCCTGCCGTACGGTGTCCAGCGACACGCCCTGATTGAACAGCGCCGAAGGGTTCAGCTCCACCCGCACCGCCGGCAGCGAGCTGCCGCCGACGGAAACGTCGCCGACGCCCTCGGTCTGGCTGATCTTCTGCGCCAGCTGGGTGGAGGCGAAATCGTAAAGCTGCCCCTGACTGTAGGTGTCCGAGGTCAGCGTCAGGATCATGATCGGCGCGTCTGATGGGTTGACCTTGCGGTAGCTGGGGCGGCTCGGCATGCCGGTCGGCAGCAGGCTTTGCGCGGCGTTAATCGCCGCCTGCACGTCGCGCGCGGCGCCGTTGATGTCGCGATCGAGATCGAACTGCAAAATGACCCGGGTACTGCCGAGCGAGCTCATCGACGTCATTTCATTGACCCCGGCGATGCGGCCCAGCGCGCGCTCCAGCGGCGTCGCCACCGAGGACGCCATGGTTTCCGGCGAGGCGCCCGGCAGCGACGCGCTGATCGAAATCACCGGAAAATCCACCTGCGGCAGCGGCGACACCGGCAGCAGGCGAAAGCCGATCGCGCCGCTGATGGCGATGGCCAGCGTCAGCAGGGTGGTGGCCACCGGCCGGTGAATGAACAGGGCGAAGAATCTCACGGCAACTCCTGCGTATCCGGCTGGCGATGCGTGTTGCGCGCCAGTTTGTCAAACAGCAGGTAGATCACCGGCGTGGTGAACAGCGTCAGGATCTGGCTCATGATCAAACCGCCGACCATACAGACGCCGAGCGGATGCCGCAGCTCCGCGCCGACGCCGGTGCTCAGCATCAGCGGCAGCGCGCCGAGCAGGGCTGCCAGCGTGGTCATCAGGATCGGCCGGAAACGCAGCAGGCAGGCCTGATAGATGGCGTCGCGCGGCGATAAGCCCTGCTCGCGTTCCGCCGCCAGCGCGAAGTCGATCATCATGATGGCGTTCTTCTTCACGATGCCGATCAGCAGGATGATGCCGATGATGGCGATCACGTCCAGCTCGCTGCCGGCCATCATCAGCGCGAGCAGCGCGCCGACCCCGGCGGTCGGCAGGGTGGAGAGGATGGTGACCGGATGAATGAAGCTTTCATACAGCACGCCCAGCACGATGTACATCGCCACCACCGCCGCCAAAATCAGCCACAGCGTGCTGCCGAGCGCCGCCTGGAAGGCCAGGGTCGCCCCCTGGAATTGGGTAGTGATGTCCCTTGGCATGTTGAGATTTTTTTCCGCCTGGGTGACCGCGTCCACCGCCTCGCCGAGCGAGTAGCCGTCGGCGACGTTGAACGAAACGGTGGCCGACGGGAACTGATCGAGATGGTTGACCGACAGCGGGCCGAAGCGCTCTTCGATTTTGGCGATGGCGCTCAGCGGCACCACGGCGCCATCGTTGCCGCTCAGACGGATCTCATTGAGCGCCGCCAACCCCGGTGTCGCGCTGACGTCGTGCTCCAGCACCACGCGGTATTGGTTGGCCTGGGTGTAGATGGTGGAGATCAGGCGCTGGCCGAACGCGTTGTACAGCGCATTGTCCACGTCGCTCATGGTGACGCCGAGGCGGGAGGCCGAATCGCGATCGACGTTGACGTAGGCCACCAACCCCTGATCCTGCCAGTCGCTGGTGACGTCCGCCAACTGCGGGGTTTGTTTCAGCTCATCCATCAGCTGCGGCACCCACAGGCTGAGATCGTCCAGCGACATCGCCTGCAGGGTGAACTGGTACTGGGTGCGGCTGACTTGGGTATCGATGGTCAGATCCTGCACCGGCTGCAGGTACAGCTTCACGCCGGGAAACTGCGCCGTTTGCTGCTGCAGGCGGCTGATGATCGCCGGAATGCGGTCGCTGCGTTCGCTCAGCGGCTTCAGGTTGATCTGCAACCGGCCGCTGTTGAGCGTGGCGTTGCTGCCGTCGACGCCAACGAACGAGGTCAGGCTTTCCACCGCCGGATCCTTGAGGATCTGCGCTGCGACCTGCTGCTGGCGCTCGGCCATGTTGCTGAACGAGACGCTCTGCGGCGCTTCCAGCGTGCCCTGAATGATGCCGTTGTCCTGCACCGGGAAGAAACCTTTCGGGATCAGCAGATACAGCAATACCGTCAGCGCCAGGGTGCCCACGGCCACGCCGAGCGTCAGCCAGGGATGGTTAAGCACCGTTTTCAGCCACTGGCCGTATCGCGCGATCACCCGCTCGAAAAAGCGTTCGGAGGCGGCGGAAAAACGGTTCTGCTTGCGCAGCGATTCGTGGCTGAGCATGCGCGCGCACATCATCGGCGTCAGCGTCAGCGACACCACGGCGGAAATCAAAATCGCCACCGCCAGCGTGACGGCGAACTCGCGGAACAGGCGGCCGACGATGTCGCCCATGAACAGCAGCGGGATCAGCACCGCCACCAGCGAGAAGGTCAGCGAGATGATGGTGAAGCCGATCTCGCCGGCCCCTTTCAGCGCGGCGTCGAGCGGTTTTTCCCCTTTCTCGATGTAGCGCGAGATGTTCTCGATCACCACGATGGCGTCGTCCACCACGAAGCCGGTGGCGATGGTCAGCGCCATCAGCGTCAGGTTGTTGATGGAGAAGCCGAGGAAGTACATGGCGGCGAAGGTGCCCACCAGCGACAGCGGCACCGCCACGCTGGGGATAATGGTCGCCGGCACGTTGCGCAGGAACACGTAGATCACCATCACCACCAGCGCGACTGCCAGCAGCAGCTCGAACTGCACGTCGCTGACCGAGGCGCGGATGGTGGTGGTGCGATCGGTCAGCACCTTGACGTCGACCGACTTGGGCAGGCTTTTAATCAGCGTCGGCAGCATTTCGCGGATGCTGTCGGCGGTGGTGATGACGTTGACGCCGGGCTGGCGTTGGATGTTCAGCACGATCGCCTGCTGCTTGTTGGCCCAGGCCGCCAGCCGGGTGTTTTCCGCCCCTTGTTCGATGGTGGCGATATCCTGCAGGCGGATCGCCGCGCCGTTCTGATAGGCGACGATCAGCTGGCGATAGTCGTCGGCAGATTTCATTTGGTCGTTGGCGGACAAGGTGACCGATCGGGTCGGGCCGTCAAGGCTGCCTTTCGCCGAGTTGACGTTGGCGTTGCTGATGGCGGCGCGGATGGTTTCACTGTCCAGGCCATAGGCGGCGACCGCCGCGGCGTTCAATTTTACACGCACCGCCGGGCGTTGGCCGCCGGCCAGGGTCACCAGGCCGACGCCGGTCACCTGAGAGATTTTCTGCGCCACGCGCGTCTCCACCATGTCTTCCACCTGCGTCATCGGCATGGCGGTGGAGGTGACGGCCAGCGTCAGGATCGGCGGATCGGCGGGGTTAACCTTGCTGTAAATCGGCGGATAGGGCAGATCGTTCGGCAGCAGGTTGGTGGCGGCGTTGATCGCCGCCTGCACTTCCTGCTCCGCGACGTCGAGCGGCAGCGCCAGCTGGAACTGCAGCGTCACCACCGAGGCGCCGCCGGCGCTTTGCGACGCCATTTGCTTCAGGCCGGACATCTGGCCGAACTGGCGTTCCAGCGGCGCGGTAATGGCGGAGGTGACTACGTCCGGGCTGGCGCCGGGGTATAGCGTCACCACCTGGATGGTGGGGTAGTCCACTTCCGGCAGGGCGGATACCGGCAGCGCGCGATAGCCGATAATCCCCGCCAGCAATATCGCCACCATCAGCAGCGTGGTGGCGACCGGACGCAGAATAAACAGGCGGGACGGACCGCCGCCGGCGTTGGGAGGCATCACCTGCATCAGGACTTCCTCTGAACGTCAGGTTCGCGCTTGGCTTTTGACGTCGCAGGCGCGTCGTTCGGCGCGAGCACTTCCACCTGCATGCCTTCGGTCAGGCGATCGATGCCGTCGGTCACCACCCGATCGCCGGCGTTGAGGCCGGCGCTGATCACCACCTGCCGGCTGTCCTGCACGCCGGCGGTGACCCGATGTTTGCTGACCTTGTTGTCTTCGCTGAGCGTCCAGACGAAGTTGCCTTCGTTGCCCATCTGCAGCGCGGCGGTCGGGATCACCACCGCATCGTGCAGGGTATCCACCTGCAGCCGCGCGTTGACAAATTGGTTGGGGAACAGCGCGTCATCTTCGTTGGCGAAACGCGCTTTCAGCTTGATGGTGCCGGTGGCGGTATCAATTTGGTTGTCCAGGCTCAGCAGCGAACCGGTCGTCAGCTTGTTCTGGTTGGTGCGATCCCAGGCTTCGACGCTCACCGGCCCGGCTTTTTGCGCCTTGAGCAGATCGGCGATGTTGCCTTCGGGCAGCGTGAACACCACGTCGATCGGGTGCGTCTGCGTGATCACCACCAAACCGGTGGTGCTGCCGCTGGTGACGTAGTTGCCTACGTCGACCAGTTTCAACCCGACGCGGCCGTCGATTGGCGCAGTGATGCGGCTGTAGGTGATCTGCAGTTTGGCGCTGTCGACCGCGCCCTGATCGGCCTTGATCGCGCCTTCGGTCTGCTGCACCAGCGAGGCCTGCGTATCCAGCTCCTGACGGGAAACCAGATTGGTTTTCACCAACTGCTGATAGCGCGCCAGATCGCGCCGGGCGTTGGCCAGCGTGGCCTGATCTTTTGCCAACTGCCCCTGAGCCTGGGTCAGCTGCACCTGGAACGGCCGGGGATCGATCTCCGCCAGCAGATCGCCGGCTTTGACCTGCTGGCCTTCGGTAAAGTGGATCGCCATCAGTTGGCCATCGACCCGGCTGGTGACGGTCACGGTATTGGCGGCGGTGGCGGTGCCCAAGCCGGAAAGATAGCGCGGCACGGTTTGTTGCGTGGCTGTCGCCGCCTGCACCGGCGACATCGGCGCGCCGCGTCTGCCGCCCGCCGCGCGGCCCGCTCCCGTTTTACCGGCGGCCTGGTGCGCGCCCGGCGTCGTCCCGGCGGTCGGTTGAACGGCGCTGAAATGGCGCCAGGCCAGAACGGCGACGATGATCGCAATCGCCGCAGCCAGCAGGCGCAGCAGCAGGGAACGACGTTGGGGTTTTGCATTCATGGTGGTGAAAATTCTCTCCAAAAGGCAGGGGCGCGGGCACTCATTGCCACAAAAATGACACTCCTTACAGGATACTAGTTTAGCCAGCGAAGACGGCATAAAAATGAAGGAAATATGGAGGAACCGTCAGCATTGTCTTAATAAGTGGGTGATTTGCGCGTGCTATGTTTATAAGTGATTTATTCCGGCTTATAGCCAATACGTTTTAACGATTTCCTGTATTTGGCGCTAATAATTAACAGGCAAATCATTTAACCCATGGAGCCTTTGTGATGAGCAAGAAACAACTGGGCCGTTCGGGCATTCAGGTGCCGGCGTTGACCTTTGGCGGCAACGTGTTCGGCTGGACGGCGGATCAAGCGACCTCGTTCAGTCTGCTGGATGCGCTGGTGGACAATCAGCTCAACTTTATCGATACCGCCGATGTCTATTCCAGCTGGGCGCCGGGCAACCGGGGCGGCGAATCGGAAACCGTCATCGGCGAATGGCTGAAGAAGAGCGGCAAGCGCGACCAGGTGATCATCGCCACCAAGGTGGGCAAACCGATGGGCGAAGGCAAACAGGGGCTGTCGCCGCGCTATATTCAGCAGGCGGTGGAAGATTCGCTGCGCCGTCTGCAAACCGATTATATCGATCTCTACCAGTCGCACGACGATGACCGCGATACGCCGCTGGAAGAGACGCTGGCGGCGTTCGATGCGCTGATCAAAGCCGGCAAGGTGCGGGCGATCGGCGCCTCCAACTATCAGGCGGATCGCCTGGAAGAAGCGCTGCGGGTGAGCGAGAACAACGGATTGGCGCGCTACGAAACCCTGCAGCCGGAGTACAATCTGTATGCGCGCAAAGGGTATGAAGCCGAGCTGGAAGGCGTGGTGCAGCGCCACGGGCTCGGGGTGATCAATTTCTTCGCGCTGGCCAGTGGTTTTCTGACCGGCAAATACCGCAGCAAAGCGGACGAGGGCAAAAGCCAGCGCGGCGATCGCATCGTCGAACGCTACCTGAACCCGCGCGGTTTCCGCATTCTGGCGGCGCTGGATCAGGTGGCGGGCAAACACGGCAGCTCCCCGGCGCAGGTCTCGCTGGCCTGGCTGATTGCGCGCCCGAGCATCACCGCGCCGATCGTCAGCGCCACCTCGTTGCCGCAGTTGGATGAGTTGGTCAGCGCCACCCGCCTGACGCTGGATGCGGACGACATTCAGACGCTGAACCACGCCAGCGCTGAGTAAAAGCCGCCGGCGATTTTGCTCTATGCTGAAGGGGTCAATATGACTTATTCAGGAAACTGCAATGTCTGGCGATATCATCAACGACCTCGCGGCGCTGGAACAGCTTTACGGCAAACCCGCCGCGCCCTCGGTTTTTAAAGAAGTCAGCTATATCCACCCGGCGTACCGTCCGTTTATCGAGGCGGCGCCGTTTGCCGCCCTCTCGACCGTCGGGCCGGACGGCATGGATGTCTCCCCGCGCGGCGATCCGGCCGGTTTTATCCAGATCGAAGACGAGAAAACCCTGCTGCTGCCGGACCGGCGCGGCAATAATCGCATCGATAGCCTGCGCAATATCCTGCACGATAACCGGGTGGCGCTGCTGTTGCTGATCCCCGGCATCGGCGAAACGCTGCGGATTAACGGGCGGGCGGAGATCGTGGTGGCGCCGGCGGTGCTGCAGCGCTTCGCTCACCGCAACCAGTTGCCGCGTTCGGTGCTGCGCATTCGGGTGGAGGCGGTGTTCTTCCAGTGCAGCCGGGCGATCTTGCGTTCGGGATTGTGGGAAGAGGGCAGCCGCCTCGAACGTTCGGCGCTGCCCAGCCCCGGCCATATTTTGGCCGCGGTGAGCCAAACGCGCTTCGACGGTGAGGAGTACGACAGCGCGCTGCCGCAGCGACTGAAGGATACGCTGTATTAATCGCCGTGGCGTTCGCGCCACGTTTGCCGGTTCAGCCGGTACAAGACGTGCTGTTGCAGCGGATGGCCCGCCGGCAGACGCGGGTGCAGGAAGGTTTCGCCGTCGAAGCGCATGCCGATGCGCGTCATCACCCGGCGCGACGGCTGGTTATCTTCGGCGGTGAAGGACACCACTTCCGGCAAGTGCAGCGTGTCGAAGGCGCACGCCAGCGCGGCGCGCGCCGCCTCAGCGGCGTAGCCGTTGCCCCAGTGGGCCGCCGCCAACCGCCAGCCAATCTCCACGCAGGGGGCGCAAGGCAGGTCGTCGCCCGGCCGCGCCAGCCCGACAAAACCGATAAAGGGCGCGCCGCTTTTCACTTCCACCGCCCACAGCCCCCAGCCGTGTTGTTGCATGAAGGCGCGGATGCGTTCGGCCTGCGCGCGGCTTCCCTCGGCCGTCATCGGCGCCGGGAAATAGCGCATCACCTGCGGATCGGCGTTGAGCGCGGCGAAGGCCGGCAGATCGTCATCACGCCAGGGGCGCAGCCGCAGCCTGGCGCTGTCGAGGGTAAGGATGGTCGACATGATGCATAGCCTCCAATGAACAAGGGCGCGGCGAGCCGCGCCCGTGGGCAGTCAACGGAACAGCGTTTGCGCCCAGCGCGCCAGCCCGGCGGTGACCGAGCCGAAGTCGTTACCGCCGACGATCGGAATGCCCGGCAGCTGCTGTTGCAGCGCGGCGCGCAGCAGCGGCGAACGCGCGCTGCCGCCGGTCAGGTAGATCACCTGCGGCGCGGTCTGGCTGCTGGCCAATGCGGCGCTGACCTGCTCCTGGATGCGCATCAACGGCTGCGAGATGGCGTCGGCGAGCTGAGCCTGGCTGATGTTCTCCGCCAGATCGGCCTGCACGAAATTGAGCGGCGCGCTGATGGCCGTTTGGCCGGACAGGGCGATCTTACTCTCTTCTGCCGCCCGCACCAGTCGGTAGCTCAGGCGCTGCTGGTACACTTTCAGCAGGCGCTTGACCTTTTCCGGCTCCGCCGCGTCGAGGATCAGATCGCGCAGCACGCGGCCGTTGGCGGCGCTGTAGAAATCGTTTTGCGCCGGCACGTCGTTGGTCGCCACCGCATTCCAGTAAGGCAGCGCCGGCAGGGCGATGCCCTTCGCGGTTTCGCCGCCCAGGCCGAACAGCGGCATCAGCTGTTTGAAGGCCAGCATGATGTCCAGATCGTTACCGCCGACCCGGCAGCCGCTGTGGCCCAGCAGGCTCTGCTGGCGATCGGCGCGGTCGCGCCACTGCGGCCCCATCAGCAGCACCGAGCAGTCGGTGGTGCCGCCGCCGATGTCCACCACCAGCACGGTTTGCTCTTCGCTCAGCGTCGCCTCGAAGTCCAGCCCCGCCGCCACCGGCTCGAACTGGAATTCAATGTCCTTGAAACCGGCGCGTTCGGCGGCGCGCTGCAAAATGCCCTGCGCCTGCCGGTTGGCTTCGTCGCCGCCGATGCCCTGGAAGTTGATCGGCCGGCCGATCACCGCCTGATCGATGCCGGTCTGCAGCACATTTTCCGCCTGGCGTTTGATGTGGAACATCATGGCGCACACCAGGTCTTCGAACAGCGCGATCTGCTGCGGCTTCAGGCCGTTGGCGCCGAGGAAGGATTTCGGCGAGCGCACGAAGTACACCTCTTCCGGATCTTCCATGTAGTGCGCCAGCGCCTGCAGGCCGAACAGCACGCTGTCGCCGTTGACCGGAATGTCTTCTTCGCGGTTGTAACTGATGGCGCGGCGCAGCAACTGCTGGTTTTCTTCGCTGCCGGTTGGGATCTGCCAATGGCGGTGCAGGCATTCGCTCACCGCTTCGCGGGTCGGCGCGCACAGCATCGAAGGCAGATAGGGCGCGTTGTTTTCCAGCGTCAACAGCTCGGGGCCGTGGTCGCGCATCACTGCAACGGAACAGTTGGCTGTCCCGTAGTCGAATCCAATAAACATCTCTTTTTTGTCCCCATGCCAATGAAGGGGGGCGACTTTACCCGAGACGGGGCCGGCGGGCAATGCGCCAATGCGCGAGTGTCGAAAAATTTAGCGGGCGCGGCGGCGGCGTGCTTAACTTAATGTCCGAATTCCGCACGTCAGCACGCCAGCCGAGCCCCATAATGCAGAAAAAACCGAACCCGAGCGTTGCCATGAATACCCAACAGCAAGCGTTGTACGACGCGCTGCGCGCGCGTGACCGCAAATTCGACGGACGCTTTTTCGTCGGCGTCTCTTCAACCGGTATCTATTGCCGTCCGGTGTGCAGCGCCCGCACGCCGAAGCGGGAAAATTGCACCTTTTATCCGAGCGCGGCGGCGGCTGAACTGGCGGGGTTTCGCCCCTGCCTCAAATGCCGGCCGGAGCTGGCGCCCGGCCTGGCGCTGATCGACCTGGGCAACCGCTATGCGCAGGTGGCGGTGCAGCTCATCGAGCAGGGCTATCTGTCCGAACACAGTTGCGAAGCGCTGGCGGCGCGGCTGGGCATTTCCGATCGCCATCTGCGGCGCATCTTCGCCGAACAGTTTGGCGCCTCGCCGATCGATTACGCGCAGTCGCACCGGTTGCTGCAGGCCAAGCGCCTGCTGGCGGACACCGATCTGCCGCTCAGCGAAGTGGCGTTCGCCGCCGGTTTCGGCAGCCTGCGGCGTTTCAACGAGCTGTTCAAGGCGCGCTATCGCCTGATACCGTCAGCGCTGCGCAGCGGCGGCGCGCGCGGTGAACGGGCCGCCGCCAGTGGGCTGGTGTTTCACCTGGGCTATCGGCCGCCCTATGACTGGGAGCGCATGCTGAATTTCTTGCAGGCGCGCGCCGTGCAGGGCGTGGAGCGGGTCGACGGACGCCGCTACCTGCGCTCGATCGCCGTCAGCCAGGGCGGCACGGAACACCGCGGCTGGGTCAGCGTGCAGCCGGAAGAAACGCGCAATCGGGTTCGGGTCGAGATCGCGCCTGCGCTCAGTCTGGTGACGACGGAGGTGTTGCGCCGGGTGCGCCTGCTGTTTGATCTGGATGCCGCGCCGGATCGCATCAATGAGGCGCTGGGCTCGCTGGCGGCCGATGCGCCGGGGCTGCGCCTGCCGGGCTGCGTGAACAGTTTCGAGCAGGCGGCGCGGGCGGTGCTGGGGCAGTTGGTCAGCGTGAAAATGGCGGCGACCTTCGCCGGGCGGATGGCTGAACGCTGGGGGGAAGCCCTGGCGACGCCGCATGAGGGCATCACCCATGTCTTCCCCACCGCAGAACGGGTGGCGCAGCTGCAGCCCGAAGAACTGCGCCCGCTCGGGGTGCAGCTGAAGCGCGCGGCGGCGCTGATCGAGATCGCCCGCGCGCTGGGCGAAGGGCGGCTGCAGCTCGATAACGTGCTGGATATCGAACAGGGCATCGAGGCGCTGACCGCGCTGCCGGGCATCGGCAGCTGGACCGCCAGCTATATCGCGATGCGCGCCTGGTCGTGGCCGGACGTGTTCCTGGCCGGCGATTACCTGATCAAACAGCGTTTTCCCGGCATGACGCCGCGCCAGATAGAACGCTACGCTGAACGTTGGCGCCCGTGGCGCTCTTACGCCACGCTGCATCTGTGGCACAACGACGGCTGGGCGCCGAAAGGGGAGAGTTGAACGCAGAGCTAGCGAGGGGTGTCGATCAGCTGCAGCAGGCGGCTCATGCCCTCGCGCATCAGGAACGCCAGCAGCTTTTCTCGCTCGGCCGGCGTCAGGTGGTAGTAATACTCGATCCAGACCCGTATCGGATCCTGGCGTTTGACGTCGTAATCCGGATGGTCGGTTTCGCGCAACGCCGACAGGCTGCGCGCGCCGAACGGCAGACTGTCGATATGGTATTCCAGCGCTTTGCCCTGTACGCCGCTGCGGCGGCGGCTGACCCAGCCTTCACGCCGGGCCATCAAATTGACCCCTTGCGGAGTTGAAGGCAACCCCGCCTTACCCATCAGTTCCCTGGCGGAAAACCATTTCTTTTCCATAGTCCCTTATCCCTGAGCCATCACCTGCCGAGGAAAATCAACGGAAACGCTGATAGTCGCATGGGCGCTTCATCTTACTTAATCGTTTAAGCTTCAGGTGTTATTTATATCACTAATCTTGTCTTGGTTAATATCATGTAACGAACGATATGCGAGGCGCCGCCCGGGAGACGGCGCCTGAGAGGGGGGAGAAGGTTAACGGATGCCGAAATAGCCGTCGCTGAGCAACACCGCCAGCGGCTGCTCCAGCGCCACCTGGTCGCCGTCCGCCAGATCGACGCCGATATCGCGCAGCGCCTGCAGCGTCACCGGCTGGTGAGCCGGCCCGGCGAAGGTCTGCGCTTTAATGCGATGCGCCGCGCCGTTGAGCATCGAGACCATCAGCTCGTCCATCTGGTTGCAGTGCACGTTGGTGATAAAGCGCTCATCGATGCGAATGATGTCGATCTTCTGATCGCTGAGCTCATCGAACGCATTGATGTTATGTCCGAAGCCGTTGACGATCAGCCGGCAGCCCTGCTGCTGCAGTTCGCGAAGAAATGCCCGACACTGCGCGGCGTGCTCCAGTATCGCGGCCTCATCGACGCTGAACAGCAGCGCCTGCGGCGGCAGCGAGGAAGCGAGCACCGTTTCTGTCAGGTAGCGCTGGAAGTCGGCGCTCAGCAGGCTGTCGATGGCCAGCGGCAGCGCGAGCGACAGCCCTTTGCGTTTGATGTCGTCGGCATATTTCACCAGCAGTTGCGCCGCCGTCCAGCGGTCGATGTCCGGCATCAGGCCGTACAGCTGCGCGGCGGCGATGAACGCCTCGTGCGACAGCGGGCGGTCGTCCGGCGCCATCACCTGCAGTGTTACCTGGTGAAACGCGGCCGACAGCGGCGTCGCCGGCGGCGCGACCGCGTGAGTCAGCAGCCGCAGTTGCCCCTCGCTGATGATCGTCTGCACTTCCTGCAGGCTCAGCACCTCGTGCTGCCGCTCCAGCAGCTGTTTCTGCCGCGTTTCGTACAGATAAACCTGGCCGCGCCCCTGGTGCTTGGCGGTGTAGCAGGCGATATCGGCCTGCGCCAGCAGTTCGCTGCTTTTGGCGTCGGCGCTGATGCGCGTGATGCCGGCGCTGGCGCCGACGCGGTAAATCTTCCCTTCCCAGTAGAACGGGTGCTGGCTGATTTGATTAACCACTTGCTGCACCAGCGATTTGGCCTGTTCCAGCCGGCAGTCGTACAGGATCAGACCGAACTCGTCGCCGCCCAGCCGGGCCAGGCAATCGCTATGGCGCAGCTGATGCCGCATCAGCTGGGCGATGTCCCGCAGCAGGGCATCGCCCGCCGCATGGCCGGCGGTGTCGTTCACCGCCTTGAACCGATCCAGATCGAGGAACACCAGCGAATGTGGCGACGACGGTTCCCCGCCGGCGACGATCGCCGCTTTCAGCTGTTTCTCGAAGCGGGTGCGGTTCGGCAATCCGGTCAGCGCATCGTGCGAGGCGCTGTAGCTGAGTTTTTTCATCAGTTCGCGCGAGGCGGTGACGTCCTGCAGCACCATCACCGCACCCATGGTTTCCCCGTCGAGGGTTTTCAGCGGTGAGACCGACTGCTGTACGTCGAAATAACGCCCGTCGCGGCTGTGCAGCACCAGCGCATAATCCGCCGGCCATTGCCGTGGGTATTGCGTGAGGTTTTCGATTTCCGGGCCGTCTTTGCCGTTGGTCAGGCGCACCACGCCGGCGACGGGCATACCGATCGCCAGGTCGAGCGGCCAGCCGCACATCTGTTCCGCCACCGGATTCATAAAGGTGATGCGCAGGTGGCTGTCGGTGGAGATCACCCCTTCGCCGATGGCGTCGAGGGTGATGTGCAGGCGCTCTTTCTCTTCGTGCAGCGCCTCGGCGAGGCTCTTGAGCTCGGTCATGTCGATATTGGTGCCGATCAGGCGCAGCGGCCGGCCCTGATCGTCGAGGATCACGTTGCCCTGGCCGCGGATATGGCGCACTTTGCCGCTGCGCGTAGTGATGCGAAATTCCATGACGAACGGTCGCGGCTGCGCCAGGATCTCGGCCAGCTCGCGATCGGTACGCTCGCGATCTTCCGGCACCAGCAGGGTGCGCCACAACGCCAGCGTCGGCGTTTGGTCGGGGGGGAGATCGTAGAGTTCGAACATGCGCTGATCCCAGGTGAAGTTTTCCTGGCTCATCACCCATTCCCAGATGCCGACGCCGCCCACCTGGTTGGCCAGCGTGATGCGCTCCACCAACCGGTTGTTCTCCGCCTCGCTGCGCTTAAGGTCGCTGATGTCCTCCACCTGAGAGATGAAGTACAACGGCCGGCCTTCGCCGTCGCGCACCAGCGAGACCGCCAGCAGCGCCCAGACCGTCTGCCCGTCGCTGCGGATATAACGCTTCTCCATGGTGTAGCTGCTGATATGGCCGTCGAGCAGTTCGTGCAGTTGGGTCAGGTCGGCGTTCAGATCGTCCGGGTGGGTGATCTCTTGAAAGGTCAGGCGATAAAGTCTTTCGGGCGGATAGCCGAGCAGCTTGCACAGCGCCTGGTTAACCTGCAGCCATTTGCCCTCCGGCGACACCAGTGCCATGCCGATGGCGGAATACTCCAGCGCGCTGCGAAAGCGGCTTTCGCTCTCGACGATATGTTGCTTTTCCACCCGGAAGGTGTGCATCACCATCGCCATGGCGTGCGCCGGGATCAGGATCAGCAACATCGGCAGATAGAGGCCGAGTTCGCCCAGGAAAGTGTGCTGGGAAGACTGAAGGCGCAGCAGGCCCAGCGACAGCAGGACGGTGATCAGCAGGAGAGTGCAGAAACAGACGGTGAAGGTTTCGAAGCGCGACAGGGCGATAGCCGCCCACAGCAGCGGCAGGATGACGAAGGTAAAGGGGAAGGGCAGATGCGTCAGCGCCAGATAGCTGAAGGCCAGCGAGCCCATCAGGGTCAACAGCAGCGGATACGGATTCAGCCCGGCCAACAGACGGCGGTGATAGGTGAGCCCGAGCGGCGCCAGCGACAGCACCCCTATCGCTTCAGAGATGAACCAGGTGCCGAACGATTGCCAAAACGTCAGGTCCGGCGTGGGGGTCAGTCCGGCGGCCAGCAGCGCGCTGAACAACGGGGTAAAGATCACCGCGCAGACCACGAAGCGCAGCCAACAGCCCAGATCGCTCAGCGGATCGATCGCCGGCAGCGTGCGGCGCAGCAGCAGAGCGCACACTGCCGCTTCCAGCAGGTTGATGGCGGCCAGCTTGACCGGAATGGCGCTGAAGCCGAACAGCAGGAAGCTGGCGAGCACGATGCCTGTGCCGCTGGCCAGCAGCGGCAAACCCCAATGACGCGGAGGATGACGATACAGCACGGCGATCGCGGCAGCGGTCGGGAACCACAGCGGCGTGAAGTGATGAGCCTCACTGGATAACGACAGGCTCAGCAAGGCGAGCAAAAATGTCGCCAGCGCCACGAACAGAGAATGTGTCAGCATAACGCCTTTGTGTGTGCCGAACGCGTTCGGCGCGCTGATATCCATAGACATCCTTACCGATGACCTCTGCCTGTGATTGGATTCATGACGTGGATGAATCAAGATGATTTATTGAAAAAGGGTAGTACAGCGCGGGAGGAAAACCTATCGGGAGGGCCGACTTTACTGCGTTAGCGCAAACCCGGCGACAGAATGACGAAAAAGCCGGCGCGGGGCCGGCTTTGAGCGTCTTACAGCAGGAACAGGGTGGCGAGGCCGAGGAAGATGAAAAAGCCGCCGGTATCGGTCAGCGCGGTGATGAGCACGCTCGAGCCGACCGCCGGATCGCGGCCCAGTTTGAGCATGGTCATCGGGATCACCACGCCCATCAGCGCCGCCAGCAGCAGGTTGAGCAGCATCGCCAACGTCATCACGCCGCCCATCGCCGCGTCGCCGTACAGCAGCCAGGTGACCACGCCCATGATGCCGCCCCACACCACGCCGTTGATGATGGCGACGCCCAGCTCCCTGAGCATCAGGCGCGAGATGTTGCCGACTTCAATCTGGTGCAGCGCCAGCGCGCGCACGATCATGGTGATGGTCTGGTTGCCGGTGTTGCCGCCGATGCCGGCGACGATCGGCATCAGCGCCGCCAGCGCCACCAGCTGGGAAATGGTGTGTTCGAACAGACCGATCACGCGCGAGGCGACGAACGCGGTGCAGAGGTTGATCGCCAGCCAGGCCCAGCGGGTTTTGACCGCTTTGCTGACCGGGGCGAACACGTCTTCTTCCGGGCTTAAACCGCCCATGCGGCGCAGGTTGGTGTCGCTCTCTTCGTTGACGGCGTCGACGATCTCTTCGATGGTCAGGCGGCCCATCAGTTTACCTTTGGCGTCAACCACCGGGGCGCTGATCAGGTCATAACGTTCGAACGCGCCGGCCGCTTCATCGGCCTTGTCCTCAGGCTGAAAGGTGGCGGGATCGCTGTCCATCACTTCGCGCACCGGGATTTCCGGGTCGTTCAGCAGCACCGCGGTGAGCGGCAGTTCGCCCAGCAGGGTGTTTTTGCGATCGGTGACGAACAGTTTATCGGTGGCGTCGGGAATGGTTTTGCGCATGCGCAAAAAACGGTGCACCGCGCCGAGCGTGACGTCCGGCCGCACCGTCACCAGTTCGAAATCCATCATCCAGCCGACGCTGTCTTTGGCGTACTGGCTCATCTCGCGCACCTGAGCGCGCTGCTCCGGCTCCAGCGAGGTCAGCAACCGGCCCATCAGGTTACGCGGCAGGTATTGCGCCAGATAGGCCTGTTCGTCCACGTCCAGCGTTTTGATCGCTTTGAGCAGGTCTTTATCGCTCATTTCTTCGATCAGGCTGTCCCAGACCGGTTCGGCGACTTCCACCAGCGTCTGGCCGCGCTTGCTGTTGCCCACCAGCCGCCACAGCGCCATGCGTTCGTCCTGCGGCAGCGCCTCCAGCAAGTCCGCCAGGTCGGCGGCGTGCATGTCGTCAAGCAGGCCGGTAATTTCCGCCGTTTGGTTCAGCAGTTCGCTTTGGCTGAGGGCGTGTTCATCCCCTGGCCGGCCGAGAATGCCGTCGACCAATTCCTTATTGTTCAACAACAGAGTGAGAATGCGCTGGCGGTGTTCAGCGACTTTTTTGACGTTATGGGTTGCGGCTGACATGGTGTTCCTTAACGGGCGCTCGGCGTTCCTGACGCAGGCTCATTAAAAGATAGAGCATAGCGAGTGCCGGAGTCATTTTTATGAAACGGACGGGGCGCGGCGGTTATTCAGAGGAGGCGTCCTGTTGCGGCGCGCTGACTTCGGCGGCGTTTTGCGCAGCGGCCTGCTTTTTTTCCTGATGATGAGGCACCGCCACCACGGCGGCGTACAGCAGTCGGCCGACTAAAATGATAAAGCTGATAAACAACACTATCTTCGTCATCTGTCCGGTGGTTTTCTTGCGCATATATCACCCGGTATGCCGGTGTCCTGTGTTATTCGCTCGAGAATTTGTAACCGGATTTTAGGCGCTGATGACAAAAGTTGTCCATTTTTTTCCGGCGAGCGGCGCGCCGTATTAGGGTTTCGTTTAGGTTGGCGGAGCGGGGGCGGAAAGAAAAACCCCCTGGCTGGCAGGGGGCGGGGGATCAGGCGGAGCGCTGTTCGTCTTGCGAACCTTCTTCGTCGATCAGCAGCTTCCAGCCGACGACGTCGTTCCAGTAGGCCTGCTCGCGCTCGAAGTCCAGCTGCACCAGGTTGTTTTGCGCCAGGTAGCCGGCCGGGAAGCGCAGCGTCCAGTGGTTGTCGTCGGTGGTCAGGCGCAGCGTTTCCGGCGTGGTGGTCGACTGGCGCTGGTTGTTGAGCAGGGTGCTCAGACGCAGCAGCTGGATCAGCGGCAGGTAGTGTTTCTTTTTGAACAGGTTGAGGCGCGGCAGCTCTTCCAGCTTGATCGCCTTGCGGTGGAAACGCACCAACGCCGCCAACAGCAGCTGCTGTTCTTGGTTAAAGCCAGGCAGGTTGGAGTTTTGCAGAATGTAGGCCGAATGGCGATGCATGCCGCTGTGGTTGATGCTCAGCCCCACTTCGTGCAGCATGGCGGCCCATTTCAGCAGGGCTTCCAATTGCGGATGCACCAGCTTGGTGTTTTGCGCCATCCACTGCGAATAGAGCAGCTCGGTGGTTTCCAGCACCCGCTTGGCCTGTTCGCGGTCGATGTTGTAGTGATCGGCCAGGCTTTTGGCGGTGCGGCTGCGGATGTCCTGGTGGCGGAAACGGCCTTCCATTTCATACAGCACGCCTTCACGCAGCGCGCCGTCAGACAGGCGCAGATCGCGGATCGCCAGCGCGTCGAACACGCCGCACAGGATAGCCAGCCCCGGCACGAACACCGATTGGCGATCTTCCGACAGCCCCGGCAGGCTCAGCGAGCTGAAGCTTTTGAACTGCAGCACCTGTTCGGCGAGCATTTCCAGGCGTTCCAGGGTGATCAGACCGTCTTTTTCGCCCATCGCCACCAGCACTTCGTGGGCGGCCTTGATGGTGCCCGAGGCGCCCAGCGCGTACTGCCAGCCCTGAATGCGGTACTGCCAGGCCAGCGTTTCCAGCTTCTGCGCCGCCGCCAGCCGCGCGCGGCGGAAGTTGTTTTTGCTGATCTCGCCGCCCGGGAAGAACAGCTGGGCGAAGCTGACGCAGCCCATGCGGCGGCTTTCCGCCAGCAGCGGCTCGAAGTCTTCGCCGATCACCAGCTCGGTGGAGCCGCCGCCGATGTCGATCACCAGCTTGCGGCCCTTCTCCGGTTGGGTGTGTTCCACGCCCATGAAGATCAGACGCGCCTCTTCCTGCCCGGCGATGATTTCGATCGGGTAGGGGATCACTTTGGCGGCGCGCTTGAGGAACACTTCAGCGTTCACCGCCTGACGCAGGGTGTGGGTCCCGACGATGGTGACGTTATCCGCCGGGAAGCCCTGCAGCCGTTCGGCAAACAGCGCCAGGCAGGCCAGGCCGCGTTCTATCGCCTCTTCACTGAGTACGTTGTTGCTGTCCAATCCGTCGGCGAGATGCACCCGCTGTTTTAAACGGCCCAATACCTGTAAGGCGCCGTTGACGACGCGGGCGATCACCATGTGGAAACTGTTCGACCCGAGGTCGATGGCGGCGATTTCCTGCGGTTTGTTCGTTGCAGTGTTTTTTAGCGGCATAGTTGCTGGCCTACTGTCCTGGTTGTTCCAGAGCTTTTAAATACTCGTAAATAGCCACCTGGGCGCGCACTTTGCGGCGGTTGCCGCGCGGCACGTACTGGTTGCTCAGTTCTTTATCCACATAACGGGCCTTGACCGTATCGCTGAACAGGATCTCCAGAATGTCCAGAACGCGCTGTTTCAGCGCCGGATCCAGCAGCGATACCGCCACTTCGATACGGTAATCTATGTTGCGGGTCATCCAGTCGGCGGAGGACAGATACACCCGTTTGTCACCTTTGTTGTCGAAAACGTAAACCCGATCGTGTTCCAAAAAGCGATCGACGATGCTGATCACCTGAATATTGTCGCTGATCCCCGGCAGGTTGGGAATCAGGGAACACATGCCCCGCACCAGCAGACGGATCTTCACGCCGGCGCCGGACGCGGTATATAACCGATCTACCAGCCCTTTATCCACCAGATTATTTATTTTCAACATAATGCCGGCCTGTTCCCCGGCCTGGGCGTTGGCGATTTCGTTGTCAATCAGCTCATACAACTTCAGGCGCGAGTTCTGCGGCGACACCATCAGGTTGTCGAAGGTGACCGGCCGGTAGGGGTTCTCAATAAAGTTGAATACCCGGCGTACCTCGTTGGTGATGCGCGAATCGGCGGTCAACAGCGAATAGTCGGTGTAGATGCGCGCGGTTTTTTCGTTAAAGTTGCCGGTACCGATATGAGCATAGCGCACAATTTCATCGCCTTCACGGCGCGAAATCAGGAACAGTTTGGCGTGGATTTTCAGCCCCGGCGCCGAGAAGATCACGTGCACGCCGGCTTCGGTCAGGCGCTTCGCCCAATGAATGTTGGCCTCTTCGTCGAAGCGCGCCTGCAGCTCGACCACCACCGTGACCTTTTTGCCGTTGTGCGCGGCGTGGATCATCGATTCGATGATGCGCGAGTCTTTCGCCACCCGGTAGATGTTGATTTTGATCGCCAGCACGCTCGGATCGAACGACGCCTGGCGCAGCAGCTCCAGCACGTGTTCAAAGGTGTGGTACGGGTAGTAGAGCAGCACGTCCTTTTCGCGAATGGCGTCGAAGCCGTTGCGGAAACCGTCGAACCAGATGTGGCGCAGGCGCGGCAGCGGCTTGTTGACCAGATTGGCCTTGCCGACGTTCGGGAAGCTGATGAAGTCTTTGAAGTTGTGATAGCGGCCGCCGGCGATCACCGAATCGTAGTTGGAGATGCCCAGCTTGCCGCGCAGCAGCTCCACCATCTCGTTCGGCATGTCGCGCTGATAAACGAAGCGCACCGGCTCGGCGGTGAGGCGCTGTTTCAGGCTGGAGGACATCAGTTCCAGCAGGCTGGATTCCATTTCGGTGACCAGATCGTACTCGGCGTCACGGGTCATCTTCATCGAATAGGCGTTGAGCGCGTCGTAGTCGAAGAAGCCCTTGAAGATATCGTCCAGGCAGTAGCGCAGGATGTTGTCGAGCAGGATCATCGGCTTGCGGCGGCGCGGCGCTTCCGGCGGCAGATTGACGAAGCGCGGCACCTTGTCCGACGGGATCTCCAGCAGCGCATAGTCGGTGCGCGCGCCGCGGATAATCTCCACCGCCAGATAGGTGTAATCGTCTTTCAGGAACTGCACCAGGTTGGTGTCGTGGTTGATCAGGATCGGCGTGATGTGCTGGCGCAGGTGCTGTTTGAAATATTGCCGCAGCCAGATTTGCTGGTTCTCGGACACCTGGCGTTCGTTGATCAGGAAGATCTGGTTGCGCGCCATTTCCAGCAGCAGATCGTTGTACAGACCGTCGAACTCCTGATCGGTTTTCAGCACCTTGGCCTGGATCTTTTTCAGCAGATGGCGTGAAGAACCGGCGGAGCCTTGCTCTTCGCTGATCAGGATGCGCCGTTTGAGATCGGCGAAGCGGACTTTATAGAACTCGTCGAGGTTGTTGGAGTAAATGCCCAGAAAACGCATACGTTCAATCAGGGGATTGCTCTTATCTGCGGCTTCCTGCAACACGCGCTCATTAAAGGATAACCAGCTTAGTTCTTTTTCGATGTAGAGCTTTTCCTGACCCATTGCCACTCCAGTTCAAATTTAGAATAGGATCCGGGACGCAGCGCCCGGATGCCGCTCTAGTGTCCTTCATCATTATTGCGAGAGATTGACAGGAAAGTCCAACATATCCATTGCGTTGGCGCGCGGCGTTTTTCGGCGGCAATAAATTTTCTCAGAGGTGGGGCGCCAGGTGGCGAAATGAACAGCAGGAAATGACGATTAGCAGACTTATTCTTGGTGATATTAAGCGTGTTTACGTTCATTTTTCAGCAATATATCAAAGCCATATTGTCTTTTTGCAGTGTAAAAAACCTGGGTTATGGTGGGTAACTTTGTCATGCAAACGTCATAAAACTGACATAAGATGCCCGGTTATCTTACGGCGCAAGCCCGATTACATCAGCGACAGCGAGACACATGATACAGACGACGGCCAATCAACATCCCCGAGATCGCATGCGCGGGCGCATCGACCGCGGCGTGCAGGCGGCAGTGACCGCCAGCGGGCTGATGGTGCTGATGACGTTGATGCTGATCTTCGTTTATCTGCTGTTTGCGGTGCTGCCGTTGTTCAAACCGGCCTCGCTCGGCCAGGCGCAGCCGCTGCCGCTCACGGTATCGGCCCCGGCGCTGGCGCTGGGCATGGACGTGCAGCAGCGCGTCGGTTATCGCATCGACGCGCAGGGCTCGGGGCAATTTTATCGCCTGATGCCGGCGCCGAGCGGCCAGGCCCAGACGCCGCTGGCGCAGCAAACGCTGCTGGCCAAACCGGCGCTGCTCGCGCAGGCCGCCGGAGAGCGCGATCTGTTTGCGCTGGCGCAGGCCGACGGCCGGTTGGTGGTGGCGCGCGCGGATTTCGCCACGGCGGAAAACGGCCGGCCGCAGTGGCAGTTCCCGCTCGGGCAGCAGCCATTGGCGCTGGATCCACAGCGCAAGCCGCTGAAACTGCTGTCGCTGGCGGATGCGCATCGCGGGCAGTATCTGCTGGCCGGGGTGACCGACGATCGGCGTCTGGTGTTCGGCCGCTTCAGCCCCGACCGGCCGCCGCAGTTCAGCGAGCGGCCGCTGGAGCACGACGCCGAGCAGCTGGTGCTGACGCCGGATGGCCGCCAGCTTTATCTGCTGACCGGCAACCGGCTGGCGCGTTATCAGATCGACGGCGCACAGCTGCAGCTGCGTGAAACGCGTACCCTTGGCGAACACGCCCCGTATCAGATGACGGCGCTGCCCGGCGGCAGCGCGCTGCTGATCAAGGGCGCCGACGGCAACCTGCGCGAGTGGTTCGAGGTGGAAAAAGAGCAGCGCTGGCGACTGACGCCGGTGCAGCATTTCGACCACGGCGCCGACGGGCAGGAGCTGACGGTGGCTGAGCCTTACCGCCGGGTGTTCGCCACCCTGCGGCCCGATGGCGGCTTCTCGCTGTTCTCCGCCATTCAACCGCAGCCGCTGCTGAATACCCGTTTGGGCGCCGAGGTGCGGCAGATGGCGTTCGCGCCGCGCGGCGATGGCCTGCTGCTGGAGAGCGCGCAGGGCTGGCAGCGCTATGCGCTCGACAACCCGTATCCGGACGTCACCTGGCGTTCGTTGTGGGGCAAGGTGTGGTATGAGAACTACCCGCAGCCGGCCTATGTCTGGCAGTCCACCTCCGGCGAAGACAGTTACCAACCCAAATTCAGCCTGATGCCGGTGATCTTCGGCACCTTTAAGGCGGCGGCTTACGCGATGCTGTTCGCCATCCCGCTGGCCTTGGCCGGCGCCATCTATACCGCTTACTTTATGACGCCGGGGCTGCGGCGGGTGATCAAACCGGCTATCGAAGTGATGGGCGCGCTGCCGACGGTGGTGATCGGGCTGGTGGCCGGCATTTGGCTGGCGCCGATCATCGAGCAGTATCTGTTGGCGGTGCTGGCGTTGCCGCTGCTGTTGGCGGCGGCGGTGTTGCTGTGCGGCGCGTTGACCCATCGCTTTATGCCGCGCTGCCGGCCGGGCGTCGATCTGCTGTTGCTATTACCGCTGCTGGCGTTGACGGTGTGGCTGGCGCTCAGCCTGGGGCCGCGGCTGGAGGTGGCGTTGTTCGGTGAGCCGCTGCATTTCTGGCTGGGGGATAATTATGATCAGCGCAATGCGCTGGTGGTGGGCGTGGCGATGGGCTTCGCGCTGGTGCCGATCATCTTCTCGCTGGCGGAGGACGCGCTGTTCAGCGTGCCGGCGACCCTGAGCCAGGGCTCTTTGGCGCTGGGCGCCACCCAGTGGCAGACGGTGATCAAGGTGGTGCTGCCATCCGCCAGCGCCGGCATTTTCTCCGCGCTGATGATCGGCTTTGGCCGCGCGGTGGGGGAAACCATGATCGTGCTGATGGCCACCGGCAACACGCCTATTATCGACGGCAGCCTGTTCCAGGGGCTGCGCGCGCTGGCGGCCAACATCGCCATTGAAATGCCGGAGGCGGTCTCCGGCAGCAGCCATTACCGCGTGCTGTTCCTGACCGCGCTGGTGCTGTTTGTCTTCACCTTCGTGTTCAACACGCTGGCGGAGGCGGTGCGCCTGCGGTTGCGCAAGCGTTACACGCCGAATCAGGAGGCGCCATGAAGAGCTGGGTGAAGAGCGGGTCGCCGTGGATATGGCTGACCGCCGGTTCGGTGGCCGTCAGCCTGCTGGCGCTGATCGGCATTCTGTTGCTGCTGGCCGGGCAGGGGATGCGCTATTTCTGGCCGAGCCCGGTTTATCAGTTCGAACTGAATCAGAACGGCGCCGGGCCGGTGACGGTGATCGGCGAGTTGTACCAGCAACAAAGCATTTCCCGGCGCCAACTGGCCGAGGCGGGCGTCACGCCGCCGGGCGAGGCGCAGAGCGTCGAACGCTATCTGATTAAGGTCGGCAACCGCGAGCGCGAGGGGCAGGATTTCCGCACGCTGCTGGCCAGAGACATCCGCAGCCAAAGCACGCCGCGCAGCCTGCTGGTGCTGGAGCGTGATAGCCATGGCACCGCCTACGGCTATCTGGCAGGGCTGCTGGAGGATGGGCAACCGCTGACCGGCCGCAATCTGGGGCAGGCGCTGCAGCAGCGGCTGCCGCAAATCGCCGCGCTCTCGCGCCAGGCGCACGACATTCAATTCCGCGACATGGCGCGCATCAATCAGCAGTTTGACGCGCTGCGGCTGCGGGAAAAGCGCCTGCAGCGCGACGATAAGCTGGACGCCCGCGCGCAGGACGCCATCAAGGCCGAACGGCTGGAGCTGCAGCGGCAGTATCAGCTGCTGTCCGAACGTCTGGCGGGGCTGAACCGCGATCGCCAGCGCGACGCGCTGCTGCTGCGCGACATGCACGGGCAGACGTTGACCATTCCGCTCAGTCAGGTGCGCGATGCCTGGTACCCGAACGCCATGAACACCGTCGAGAAGCTGGCGCACTGGGGCGAGCAGGTGAAGAAGTTCCTCACCGACAGCCCGCGCGAAGCGAATACCGAAGGCGGGGTGTTCCCGGCCATTTTCGGCACGGTGTTGATGGTGATCCTGATGTCGATCGTGGTGATGCCGTTTGGCGTGATCGCGGCGGTATATCTGCACGAGTATGCCGGCAACAATCTGCTGACGCGGGTGATCCGCATCGCGGTGGTCAACCTGGCCGGCGTGCCCTCGATCGTCTACGGCGTCTTCGGCCTCGGCTTCTTCGTTTATATGATCGGCGGCACGCTCGATCAGCTGTTCTATCCTGAATCCTTGCCCAACCCGACTTTCGGCACGCCCGGCGTGCTGTGGGCGGCGCTGACGCTGGCGCTGCTGACGCTGCCGGTGGTGATCGTCGCCACCGAGGAAGGGCTGTCGCGCATTCCCACCTCGCTGCGGCAGGGCTCGATGGCGTTGGGCGCCAGCCGGGCCGAGACGCTGTGGCGCATCGTGCTGCCGATGGCGGCGCCGGCGATGATGACCGGCCTGATCCTGGCGGTGGCGCGCGCCGCCGGGGAGACCGCGCCGCTGATGTTGGTGGGGGTCGTGAAATCGGTGCCGGTGCTGCCGGTGGACGAGATTTTCCCGTATCTGCACCTGGAGCGGAAGTTTATGCATTTGAGCTTCCAGATCTACGATATGGCATTCCAGAGCCCGAGCGTAGAGGCGGCGCGGCCGCTGGTGTTCGCCACCGCCTTCCTGCTGGTGACGATCGTGGTGAGTTTGAATCTGGCGGCGATGGGTATCCGCCATTCGTTGAGGGAGCGGTACCGAGCATGGTCGCAGTAACAATGACGCTATTTTTGGGGAGTGCGTAATGGGTTTGATGACGCCAGGCAGTTTGCCCCGGCTGGATGTCCAGCATCTCGACGATGAACAGACCGCGCTGGCGGTCAACGGCCTGAACCTGTTTTATGGTGACAAGCAGGTGTTGCACGATATCTCGTTACGTATCCCGAAGCACCGGGTGACGGCTTTGATTGGTCCCTCGGGCTGCGGCAAATCGACGCTGCTGCGCTGTTTCAACCGCATGAACGATCTGGTGGACAACTGCCGCATCGAGGGCGATCTGCAGCTGAACGGCGCGGCGATCTCCGGCGCGCAGATCGACGTGGCGGCGCTGCGGCGGCGGGTGGGCATGGTGTTCCAGCGGCCGAACCCGTTCCCGAAATCGATCTATGAAAACGTGGTGTACGGCCTGCGGCTGCAGGGAGTGCGCGACCGGCGCTTGCTGGATGAAGCGGTGGAGCGTTCGCTGCGCGCCGCCGCGCTGTGGCATGAGGTGAAGGACCGGCTGCGCGAAAATGCGTTCCGCTTGTCCAGCGGCCAGCAGCAGCGCCTGGTGATCGCGCGCGCCATCGCCATCGAGCCGGAAGTATTGCTGCTCGACGAGCCGACCTCGGCGCTGGATCCGATCTCCACGCTGACCATCGAAGAGCTGATTTCCGCACTCAAGCAGCGCTATAGCGTGGTGCTGGTGACGCACAACATGCAGCAGGCGGCGCGCGTCTCCGACTACACCGCCTTTATTCATCAGGGCCGGCTGGTGGAGTACAACGACACCGACGCCATTTTCACCTCGCCGCGCCAGCGCCGCACCGAGGATTATATTACCGGGCGGTATGGGTGAGGGATGAGCGGCGCAAACCTGTGGGTTTACGCCGCTCATTGAATTTAAAGTCCAGCAGATATGGTTCGGTATCGCAATAAAAATCCTTTCATAATTATTTTTCCTACATTATTCATGCTATATAGAGGGTTCTCGATAAAAATCGGACCCTTGGTGATTTTTTAATTCATCATTTCATTTGTTTCTGCGTTTTATCGATGGATTAATAACTGTCTATAAAAGGAAATTATAAGTATGAATATTGATGAGGTTTATATCAAAGAATTATCTCTCCAGTTATTACCCCTACTGATCTCTGGAGTGGCATGGTGGTTTTTACGTTGGTTGAAGGGATATGATTCCCGACGACGTTGCCAGTTTGATAGCGTCAGCGATGTAAAACGCTTGTCCGTCCTGTCGCGTATTCAGAAATTGCGGGATGCGCCGCAGAGTGGCATGACGTTGCTGCAAATTAAAGCGCTATATGAAAGTATTGGGATCCGCCTGCCGGTATGGGTGGCGCATCAACTAGTGGACTATTTGGGCCGTGGACCGGTGGCATTGAACGACCTTGCGTTGAACAGTTTCTTGCGTCGTACTTCGCTTACAGCTAGCAAAAATGAAGGCAACAAAGTATTTGCCCTCGATGTCAACCAGTTGTTTAAGCAGCGCTTTTTTGTACTGATATTCTTTGTCGTCAGTGCGTTGGCTATCGCTTACGGTGTCTATACCAGCGTGCTTCCGTTGGGGGCAAGCGAAGCCACTGCCAGTAATATATTTTTGTTTTCATTATTCTTTTTCGCCTATTTGTTCTTGGCGTTGTTCGTTGTGGCTTGGTCGATTAATGAATGGGGATCCCTGCAGCACGCCAAGGCTTTCTGGCTGAAGTGGCAGCCCCACCTGTATCAAAACGAAGCGGAATATCAGGCGCATTGTCAGCATGCGTGCAATGTTGCGGCACAGGAAAACGTACCTGATATCACTTTGGAGACCGTTGCTGATTTGCCACCGGCCGAAAAGCCACTGCGTGGATGGCTGATGCGTAGGCTGGGCAAGAAAAATAACTAACCTCTAAGCGCCATACCATCACATGGTTCTTAACGCGTTTTATCGGCGAGCTTCAACACGCCCCCCACCAGCAGCAACGCGGCTCCCGAGGCATAGAGCGGGAACCAGCGCGTCCACCAGAGCGGGGAAAATAGCGGGGTGCTATTGGGATCTGCAGGCGCGTAGCCGCTATAGGTATTCAGGCCGGCGGCGATGGCGAGCATCGCCAGGCCGATAAAAAGCAGCAGGTTTGAGACGGTCGTCATGGCATTTTTCCTTTGTAGAGGCAGAGGGTAACTCTTACTATCACTATTAATTATTTTTCGATTAATTATATTGGAGAATATTATTTATTTTCGTATTCATCAGGCTATTTCCTGACGATAAAATAACATGCCTTAATACTAGCCACTTATTTTCCAATAAAAAACCCGCCTGGGCGGGTTTTTTCTTTTTTCTCGCGAATTGTCACTTCACCAGCGGCTTATCATTGGGCGTTTTGAACTTCGCCAGATATTGCGGCTGGAAAATGCACATGCGCAGCACGGTACGGTATTCGCCGTTGACGAAGAACTCGTCGATCAGCTCGCCTTCCACGTTGAAGCCCAGCTTGCTGTAGATGTGGATCGCCTTCGGGTTCTCCTTATCGACGATCAGGTACAGCTTGTACAGGTTCAGCACCGAGAAACCGTAGTCCATCGCCAGACGGGCGGCGGTGCTGGCATAGCCTTTGCCCTGGTGGGCGGGATCGATGATGATCTGGAACTCAGCGCGGCGGTGGATGTGATCGATCTCCACCAGCTCTACCAGGCCGACCTTGGCGCCTTCGTGCTCGATGATAAAGCGGCGCTCGCTCTGATCGTGGATGTGTTTGTCGTAGAGATCGGAAAGCTCGACAAAGGCTTCGTAGGGTTCTTCAAACCAATAGCGCATGACGCTGGCGTTGTTGTCCATCTGGTGGACGAACGACAGATCGTCCCGTTCCAATGGGCGTAACCTGACGCTGGCAGTGCTGGACATGTGGGCTCCTCTGTGCCGTGAAATTGTGCAAAGTATAACTTCACAGAATGGATGAAGGCGAAAAAAAACGGCGCCGCGCGGGCGCCGTTTAGGCAAGGTTCAGGCTGCGCGCATCAGTCGGCGGCGTGACCCTGTTCAGGCAGGCGTTCGCCGTCCAGCCAGGCGGCGCCGTCGCGCATAGCCAGGCGGCCGTCGACGAACCAGCTCACCACCAGCGGATAGATCGTGTGTTCCTGGGTTTGCACCCGTTCAACCACGTCATCCTCTTCGTCGTCAGCGAAAATCGGCACCTTGGCCTGCAAGATCACCGGGCCGCCGTCGAGCTGTTCGGTCACGAAGTGCACCGAGGTGCCGTGTTCGCTGTCGCCGTTGTCAATGGCCTGACGGTGGGTATGCAGCCCCGGGTATTTCGGCAGCAGGGAAGGGTGGATGTTCAGCATGCGGCCGGCATAGCGCTGCACGAACTGCGGGCTGAGGATGCGCATGTAGCCGGCCAGCACCACCAGATCGGGCTGGTACTGGTCGATGGCGTCCGCCAACGCGGCGTCGAACGCCGTGCGATCGGCGTAGGCCTTGGCATCCAGCGCTTGGGCGGCGATGCCCGCCGCTTCGGCGCGTTGCAGGCCATAAGCCTGCGCCTTGTTGCTGAACACCGCCACGATTTCGGCGGCGATGCGGCCCTGCTGGCAGGCGTCAATCAGCGCCTGGAGATTGCTCCCCTGGCCGGAGACCAACACCACGATCTTTTTCATCAGTTGATGACCACTTGTTGTTCGTCGGAAGAGGCGGTCAGTTTACCGATTTTCCACGCTTTTTCACCTGCCGCGGTCAGCAGCGCGATGGCCGTTTCCACTTCGGCTTCCGGCAGGGCGATGACCATGCCTACGCCGCAGTTGAAGGTGCGGTACATTTCATGACGGCTGACGTTACCGGCCTGCTGCAGCCAGGTGAACACCGCCGGCCACTGCCAGCTGGCTTCGTCGATCACCGCCTGCATGCCTTCCGGCAGCACGCGTGGAATATTTTCCCAGAAGCCGCCGCCGGTGAGGTGAGCGATGGCGTGGACGTCAACCTTCTCGATCAGCTCCAGCACGGACTTCACGTAAATTTTGGTCGGCGCCAGCAGGTGGTCGGCCAGCGGTTTGCCTTCCAGCTGAGTGGCGGTCGGGTCGGTGTTGCTCACTTCCAGGATTTTGCGCACCAGCGAGTAGCCGTTGGAGTGCGGGCCGGAAGCGCCCAGGGCGATCAGCGCATCGCCGGACTGCACTTTGCTACCGTCGATGATCTCGGATTTTTCGACTACGCCGACGCAGAAACCGGCCACGTCGTAATCTTCGCCGTGGTACATGCCCGGCATTTCAGCGGTTTCGCCGCCCACCAGCGCACAGCCGGACTGCTTACAGCCTTCGGCGATGCCGGTGATCACGCTGGCCGCGGTGTCCACATCCAGCTTGCCGGTGGCGTAGTAGTCGAGGAAGAACAGCGGCTCGGCGCCCTGAACCACCAGATCGTTGACGCACATCGCCACCAGATCGATGCCGATGGTGTCGTGGCGTTTCAGATCCATCGCCAGACGCAGCTTGGTGCCCACGCCGTCGGTACCGGAAACCAGCACCGGCTCGCGGTATTTCTGCGGCAACGCACACAGGGCGCCAAACCCGCCCAGACCGCCCATCACTTCCGGGCGACGGGTCTGTTTAACTACACCTTTGATGCGATCTACCAATGCGTTGCCTGCATCGATATCGACACCTGCGTCTTTATAGCTGAGAGAGGTTTTGTCGGTCACTGCGCGATTCCCCACGACGGTTTGCGGTTTGAAAACTGTGCTTCCGATGTTGATTCCGGAATAAGGCGCGGCAATTCTAACAGCGCAGGCAAACGTTTGCGAGCGGCTTGTGAACCGGCTCCGCTTTTTCGTCATCTATACTGATATTCAAACTTTTGTTGATCCCGATCGGGCTATTGTGGGTGGCGCAGCGAAAAAAAGGAGGTATAATCCCGCGATTTTTTTGGCCGCAACCACCTTAATAGGAGAAAAATGATGAAGATCGTTGAGGTGAAACACCCGCTGGTAAAACACAAGCTTGGCCTGATGCGCGAAAATGACATCAGCACCAAACGCTTCCGTGAGCTGGCCTCAGAAGTGGGTAGTTTACTGACCTATGAAGCGACCGCCGATCTGGAGACGGAAAAAGTCACCATCGAAGGCTGGTGCGGGCCAGTTGAAGTGGACCAGATCAAAGGGAAAAAGATTACCGTAGTGCCAATCCTGCGCGCCGGTCTGGGCATGATGGAAGGGGTGCTGGAGCACGTGCCGAGCGCGCGCATCAGCGTGGTGGGCGTTTACCGCGATGAAGAAACCCTGGAGCCGGTGCCGTACTTCCAGAAGCTGGTTTCCAACATCGAAGAGCGCATGGCGCTGGTCGTCGACCCGATGCTGGCCACCGGCGGTTCGATGATCGCCACTATCGATCTGCTGAAGAAAGCCGGCTGCCACAGCATCAAGGTGCTGGTCCTGGTGGCGGCGCCGGAAGGCATCGCCGCGCTGGAGAAAGCGCACCCGGACGTTGAACTGTACACCGCCTCCATCGATCAGTGTCTGAACGATAAGGGCTACATCGTGCCTGGCCTGGGCGATGCGGGCGACAAGATATTTGGTACCAAGTAAACATTTGAGCCGACTTAACGAGTCGGCTTTTTTTTGACTAAAACCTATAAAACCAATAAACCGAGGAAAAACACACATGACCCGTCGCGCCATCGGCGTCAGCGAGCGCCCGCCGCTGCTCCAGACCATTCCGCTCAGCTTCCAGCACCTGTTCGCCATGTTCGGCGCCACCGTGCTGGTGCCTATCCTGTTCAAGATCAACCCAGCGACCGTGCTGCTGTTCAACGGCATCGGCACGCTGCTGTATCTGTTCATCTGTAAAGGCAAGATCCCGGCCTACCTCGGTTCCAGCTTCGCGTTTATCTCGCCGGTGCTGCTGCTGTTGCCGCTCGGTTACGAAGTGGCGTTGGGCGGTTTCATCATGTGCGGCGTGCTGTTCTGCCTGGTGGCGCTGATCGTGAAAAAGGCCGGCACCGGCTGGCTGGACGTGATGTTCCCGCCGGCGGCGATGGGGGCGATCGTCGCCGTCATCGGCCTGGAGCTGGCGGGCGTGGCGGCCAACATGGCGGGGCTGCTGCCGGCGGAAGGCGCCAGCGCCGACTCGACCACCATCACCATTTCGCTGGTGACGCTGGCGGTCACGGTGCTCGGCTCGGTGCTGTTCCGCGGCTTCCTGGCGATTATCCCGATCCTGATCGGCGTGCTGGTGGGTTATGCGTTGTCATTCTTCATGGGCGTGGTGGATTTGACCCCGATCCGCGAGGCGCACTGGTTCGCGCTGCCGACCTTCTACACCCCGCGCTTTGAGTGGTTCGCCATCTTCACCATTCTGCCGGCGGCGCTGGTGGTGATCGCCGAGCACGTCGGCCACCTGGTGGTGACCGCCAACATCGTGAAAAAAGACCTGATCCGCGATCCGGGCCTGCACCGCTCGATGTTCGCCAACGGCATCTCGACGGTATTCTCCGGCTTCTTCGGCTCCACGCCGAACACCACCTACGGCGAGAACATCGGCGTGATGGCCATCACCAAGGTCTACAGCACCTGGGTGATCGGCGGCGCGGCGGTGCTGGCGATCCTGTTGTCCTGCATCGGCAAGCTGGCGGCGGCGATCCAGGCGGTGCCGGTGCCGGTGATGGGCGGCGTTTCCCTGCTGCTGTACGGCGTGATCGGCGCCTCGGGCATTCGCGTGTTGATCGAGTCCAAAGTGGATTACAACAAAGCGCAAAACCTGATTTTAACCTCGGTGATCCTGATTATCGGCGTGAGCGGCGCCAAGGTGCACATCGGCGCGGCGGAGCTGAAAGGCATGGCGCTGGCGACCATCGTCGGCATTGGCTTGAGCCTGCTGTTCAAGGTCATCAGCCTGTTCCGCAAGGAAGAAGATGTGCTCGACGCGCCGGACGAACCGGCGGAGCAGAAGTAACGAAAAGGGCAGCCCAAGGGCTGCCCTTTTGACTTATGGCATTCGCCTTAGCTGCGAATTTTGCGGTACACGAACAGCACCACGATGGCGCCGATAACCGCCACCACGAAGCTGCCGAAGTTGAAGCCGTCAACCTTGCCGTAGCCGAAGAAGGTGCTGATATAGCCGCCGACCACGGCGCCGATGATCCCCAGCACGACGGTCAGAATAAAGCCGCCGCCGTCTTTGCCGGGCATGATCCACTTAGCCAAAATACCGGCGATCAGGCCGAAGATAATCCAGGAAATAATCCCCATTTACTGCTCCTTTCTTTTGTGGCTGAGAATAGCTTACTGCTGGGTGGCCGGCTGAGTATTGCCGTTCACCGCCGCATCGGTTTCTTGTTTCAACTCTTGCGCTTTGTTTTCGGCGCTGTTCTTGATGGCTTCGGTCTTCGCCTTGGCCTGCTCGGTCAAATCGTTGGCGCCGTTGATGGCGTCGTTTTTGATGGCCTTGGCCTGATCCACCAACTGCTGGCTCTGTTTGCCTGCGTCGTCTTTGATCGCGGCGGCTTTGGCCTTGGCGTCGTTGGTGATGGCGTCCGCCTGCTTGGCGGCGTCTTCTTTAATCGCCGAAGCTTTGTCTTTCAGCTGATCCGCCTGAGTGGCGGCCTCTTTTTTGATTTCATCCGCCGTCGCTTTCGCCTTGTCCGTCAGATCGTCCGCTTTTTTCTGGGCGGCGTCTTTCATCTGCTCGGCGCTGTCTTTGGCTTTATCCAGGTTGGCGTCAACCTTGGACGAGTCATCACAGCCGGCAACCAACAACCCGATAAAGGAGGCCAACAGCACTTTATTCCATACTTTCATCGTCTATATCCTTGCAGAAACCTTGTTGATGGTGATTGCGTTTAGCCTACCTATACTAGGCCAGATTTGGCTTAAATGACAAATTTAACCTGCGCAGGCATGGGGTTAGGGAATTAACTCGGATAATTCTTGCCTTGGCGGGGGCCGCAGCCAATCAAGCGGCGCTTAGGCATTGTTCACTATTGCGGCATAAGATCCAGCCGGTTCAACAGCGCCCGTTTTCTGTGTTAAACTGCCCACGTTTTTCTGCCAGTTTTGGTTGAGGTGCTTCTCTGAATACGCCGGCACAGCTTTCACTGCCACTTTATCTTCCCGATGATGAAACTTTCGCCAGTTTTTATCCGGGCGAGAACCCATCCCTATTAGCCGCGATCCAATCCGCCGTCCGTCAGGAACATGGCAGCTATATCTATTTTTGGTCGCGTGAAGGCGGCGGGCGCAGCCATTTGCTGCATGCGGCCTGCGCCGAGCTTTCGCAGAAGGGGGAAGCGGTGGGCTATGTGCCGCTCGACAAGCGCGCTTACTTCGTGCCTGAAGTGTTGGACGGCATGGAACAGCTGGCGCTGGTCTGCATCGACAATATCGAATGCATCGCCGGCGACGAAGAGTGGGAGATGGCGATCTTCAACCTTTACAACCGCATCCTGGAAACCGGCCGCACCCGTTTGTTCATCACCGGGGATCGCCCGCCGCGTCAGCTGAACCTGCGTTTGCCGGATCTGGCTTCGCGTCTGGACTGGGGGCAGATCTACAAGCTGCAGCCGCTGTCGGACGAAGAGAAGCTGCTGGCGCTGCAGCTGCGCGGCAAACTGCGCGGCTTCGAGCTGCCGGAAGACGTGGGCCGCTTCCTGCTGAAACGGCTGGATCGCGAGATGCGCACGCTGTTTATGACTCTCGATCAGCTCGATCGCGCCTCGATCACTGCCCAACGAAAGCTCACCATTCCGTTCGTTAAAGAAATTCTGGGGCTGTAGCCGCTACCGTAAAAGAAAGGGCGCAATAGTCCGCGCCCGAATTCGAATTTACAAAATCTCCAGCACCTGCTCCGGCGGCCGGCCGATGCGCGCCTTGCTGCCTTTCACCACGATGGGGCGTTCGATCAGTTTCGGGTTCGCCGTCATCGCCGCCAACAGTTGCTCTTCGCTCAGGCTGTCGTCCGCCAGCTTCAATTCCTTATACAGATCTTCTTTTTTGCGCATCAGATCGCGCGCCGATGTGAAGCCCAGTTCCTTCAACAGCTTTTTCAGCTCATCGACCGTAGGGGGCGTATCGAGGTACAGCACCACCTTCGGATCGACGCCGTGCTGTTCCAGCAGCGCCAGGGTTTCACGGCTCTTGGAGCAGCGTGGGTTGTGGTAAATCGTGACGTTTTTCATGGCGTTCATTCCTTGTTGAATCAGCTGCGCTGGTATTGGCGGAAGCGCTGTTGCAGTTGGCGCAGCTGGTCGATGCGCGCATCGTAACGCGCCTGTTTCAGGCTGCCGAGTTTTTGCAGCGAGCTGGCATTGCTGAGCAGGCCGATGGCCTGATCGAGCCGGCCGGTCAGCGCCAGGCTTTCGGCGCGGGCCGACAGCTCTTCATCGCGCAGCCCCTGAGCGGCGCTGGCTTGCGCCAGCAGATCCCAGCCGTTCGGATCGTCCGGATGGGCAAAGGTGTAGCGGTTCAGGATCTTCGACGCCTGCGCCGGTTGGTTGCCTTCGACATAGGCGTTGGCCAGGTTGAGCTGCAGCACCGGGTTGTTGTTCTGGGCGGCATTGGCCGCCTGCAGGCGTGCGATCGCCTGCGGCGCGCGTTTCTGGCCGAGATCGATGTCGGTCATCAGGTCGATCAGCCAGACGTTTTTCGCATCCTGCGCCAGCATCGGCTGAATGATGTTGCGCGCGTCGTCGTATTTTTTCGCTTCATAGAACAGAATGGCGCGGCCGTATTTGGCGGCCGCCTGTTCGCGCACGTTGCCCTTGCTGAGCGAGCCGAGCAGCTCTTCGTTCAGGCCATAGCCTTCCGAACTGTACATGCCCAGTGCGCGCACCTTGGCCATCAGGTAATCCTGCGAAGACTGCACGATGTGTTTCGGCATCTGGTTGGCGCGGTTGCGCGCGTCTGAGAGGCGGCTGTCCGGCAACGGGTGCGTCAGCAGCATTTCCGGCGGCTTGGAGGCGTAGCGCGACTGATCCGAGAGTTTCTGCAGGAAGTCGGGCATGGCTTCCGGATCGAAACCGGCGCGTTGCAGCACCTGAATGCCGATGCGGTCGGCTTCCTGTTCATTCGATTGGGTAAAGCTGATCATGCCCTGCTGGGTGCCGGCCATGGTGCCGCTCAGCGCCGCCATGCCCATGGTCGGGTTGGCCATCGCCAGCAGAATGGAACCGAGCGCGCCCACCCAGGTCAGCGGGGCGTTGCGCTGTTGATCTTCCATTGCGCGCGCCAGGTGGCGCTGGGTGACGTGCGAGATTTCGTGCGCCAGCACCGAAGCCAGCTGGCTTTCGTTGTCGCTGACGCGGAACAGCGCGGAGTGCAGCACCACGTTGCCGCCGAAGAAGGCGAAGGCGTTGATCTCGTCGTTGCGCACCAGATAGAAATGGAACGGCGTGCGCACCGAATAGGCGCTGGCCACCAGCCGGTTGCCCAGCTGATTGATGTATTGGCTCAGCAGCGGATCGTTGATCAGCGGGGCGCTGGCGCGCAGTTGGCGCACATAGAAATCGCCCATCGCCAGTTCTTGTCCGATGCTCAGGGTGCCGCCGGCGGAGGTGCCCATATCCGGCAACTGGTCCTGGCTTTCCGCCTGTGCTGGCGCCAGGGCGGTGGCGTTCAGCGTGCTGAGCAGCAGCACCGCTAACGCGGTTTTGGTCAACCGGTTGGTCATAGTCAGGCGTTTCCCTTAAATAATCATTTCTAAGACGTCAGCAGCAGACAAGAGTTCTTTATTCCCGCGGCGTAATCCGCGCGAAAGTGCGGCGGCTCACAAACCGCGGCGGCGGCACCCATCACATCATAGTCAGCCGCAGGCGACAAGGAAACGTTAGCCGAGCGCGAATCGAGCAAAAAAGTTTTATTTTTCATTTTGAAGGGCGCTTTTTTGTCGCTGGCGACATGCATTTTTAATAAAACGCAGACAAAGTCAGTCTGTGTTTTATTGACAAGATAAACGCAGACTCATATAGTCTGCGTTATTGAAGATTCACTGACGGTCGAAAACGGACATATGGCGTACATCACAACCAGCGTTGAATATGGCATTCACTGCCTGCTGTGGCTGGTCGGCGATAACCAGCGCGCGCTCAGCAGCCGCGAACTCGCCGAGCTGCAAGGCATCTCCCCCAGCTTTCTCGCCAAGATTTTTCCCAAGCTGGAAAAGGCGGGGATCGTCGCCGCCAGCGAAGGGGTGCGCGGCGGTTACCGGCTGGCCCGTCCGGCGGACGAGATCAGTTTTCTGGAAATTATCGACGCCATCGAGGGGCACAAGCCGCTGTTCGATTGCCAAGAGGTGCGCGGGCGCTGTGCGGTGTTCGATGATTCCCCGCCGGATTGGGCGGTCTCCGGCAAATGCGCTATCCATGCGGTGATGCTGCAGGCGGAGAAGGCGATGCGCGATGCACTGGCGGCGCAGACCCTCGGCGCCGTCGCAGCCCGCTTTGGCCGCAAAGCGCCGCAGGGCTTTTTCGGTGAGGTCAACCTCTGGCTCGACGAGCGCATGACGGAACGCACCGCGCGCAGCGGCAAAACGGCGCGCGCCAAGACCTAAGCTCCGCCTTTCCTTAAAAAAGCGAAACACACTTTTTCCCGCCTCTTCGGAAGGGGCGGGGGGGCCTTCTGCACCCTGTTACGGGAGCGGAACGGCATCGTTCATCCGAAAAAACTGCGGGCAGCCTTGTCGCCCGGTTAACCCTGTATGAAGGAGTCATCCCATGACGCAGAAAATAGTGATTGCCGGTTCCGGTTTTGCCGGTTTTTGGGCCGCCGTGTCCGCCATGCGCGCCATTACCCTTGCCGGTAAGCATGACGATATCGAGGTGCTCATGGTTTCACCGACGCCAACCGTTACCATCCGGCCGCGCCTGTATGAAGCCGTGTTGGAAAACATGAACCCGGACATTTCCGCGCAGCTCGCCGTCGTCGGTGTGCGCCACCTGGCCGGGACGGTAGAGCGTATCGATGCCGCTGCTAAAACGCTCACGGTGGCGCCGGCGGCGGGGGAACCCCTGGAGTTGGCCTACGATCGTTTGGTGTGGGCCACCGGCAGTCGGCTGTCCGTGCCTGCGGTGCCGGGCTTTGCCGAATACGGCTTCAACGTCGATACGCTGGAAAGCGCGCAGCGTTTGGATGCCCATATTAAAGCGCTGGCGGCCAAACCGTCGACGCCGGCGCGCAACACCGCCGTGGTGGTGGGGGCGGGGCTGACCGGCCTGGAGAGTGCAGCAGAGATGCCGCAACGGCTGCGTGATGCGCTGGGCAAAGACGAGAATGTGCGCGTGGTGATCGTCGATAGCGCCCCGGAAGTGGGCGCCGGAATGGGCGCGGAGCCGGGGGCGGTGATTCGCCAGGCGCTGGCGGAGTGCGGCGTGGAAGCGCGGGCCGGTCTGCGCGTCTCGGCCATCGACGCTGAGGGAGTGATGCTGTCGAACGGTGAGCGCATCGCCGCCAACACGGTGATCCTGGCGGCGGGCGTGCGTGCACACCCGCTGACCGAGCAAATCCCCGGCGAGCGCGACGGCAGCGGCCGGGTGATCGGCGACGCCTTCCTGCGCGCGCCGGCGGCGGCGGGCATTTTCGTGACCGGCGATACGGTGAAGGCGGCGACCGACGATCTCGGTAACCACAACCTGATGACCTGCCAGCATGCGCTGAGCCTTGGCCGCGTGGCCGGCCACAATGCGGCGGCGGAGCTGGCGGGGTTGCCGACGCACCCGTACAGCCAGCCGAAGTATGTGACCTGTCTGGATCTGGGCCCCTGGGGGGCGCTGTATACCGAAGGCTGGGAGCGCCAGGTGCGCTTTACCCGTCAGGCAGGCAAAAAGATTAAGCAGGAGATCAACACGCAGTGGATTTATCCACCGGCGGCGGATCGCGAGGCGCTGTTCGCCATCGCCAATCCGGATTTCGTGATTGTGCCTTAAGGTCGTCAAAACGGGAGCGGCAACGTTCCCGTCGTCATTTTCCCAACGGCAGGAATGAACGCTCCGGCACCACGGTTTTCATCACCAGCGTGGAGCTCAGGCGTTGCACGCCCGGCAGGGCGGAGAGTTTCTCGTCATAAAGCTGCTGAAAGGCGGGCAGATCGCGAGCGATCACGTGCAACAGATAGTCGGGGTCGCCAAACAGCCGCTGTGCCTGCACCACCTGCGGAATGTCCACCATGGCATTTTCGAAGGTTTCAACGGCGCGGCGATCGCCTTCGCGCATGGTGACGAACACCAGGGCGGAAAAGTTATAGCCCAGGCTGCCGGGATCGAGCTGGGCGCGGTAACCCCTGATCACCCCGGACTCCTCTAATGCCCGCACCCGGCGGTGGCAGGGGGACACGCTCAAACCGATCCGCTCGGCCAGCTCGGTCACCGACAAACGGCCGTCGGCCTGCAGTTCAGCAAGAATCTTGCGATCAATCTTATCCATTTGGAAAAATTTCCCCGTTTACGCCGATTTCAGGCAAGTAATTGAAAGCACATTTTAACGTCATGAGGATATTCTTGCCATCTGTTGAACGGTTTTACGGCCGCCGCGGCAGGCGGAGGCCGTTCTTCTTCCACGAGGAAAGCGCAATGGTTCTCTGTTCGATGTGGCGCGGCGCGTTTGAGAGGGCGCTGGCATGACGCTCGCTCTTTTCGCCGCGTTTTGGGCGGTGTCGATTTTGTTGGTGATCACGCCAGGTATGGATTGGGCCTATGTGATCTCGGCGGGCATTCGCGGCCGGGTGGTGGTGCCCGCCGTCGCCGGCTTGCTGTTTGGCCACCTGCTGATGATTGCGATCGTGGTGGCGGGCGTCGGCGCGCTGCTGGTCGGCAACCCGCTGGCGCTGACGGCGCTCACCTTGCTGGGGGCGGCTTATCTGTTGTGGATCGGTTTCAACATGCTGCTGCACCCGCCAGTGCCCGGCGCCGGTGAAGATCAGCGTTCCGATTCCTGGCTGCGCTGGGCCGGCAAGGGCGTGTGCGTCAGCGGCTTGAACCCCAAGGTGTTTCTGCTGTTTCTGGCGCTGCTGCCGCAGTTTACCGACGCCCGAGCCGAATGGTCGGTGCCGATGCAGATGCTGGCGTTGGGCGTCGTGCATTTGATCAGCTGCGGCCTGGTGTATCTGCTGGTGGGGTTTGGTTCGCAGTCGGTGCTGCGCACGCGCCCGCAGGCCGCGAAGGTAGTGGGGCGCATTTCCGGCGCGGCGATGATCGTCATCGCCCTCGGGCTGCTGGCCGAGCAGGCGCTGAAATAGCGCTACCGTCGGTAAATGTCCGGCCGGGCGATCTGCCAGACAAAGTCGGGGCGGTTGATGGCGCTATAGCCCACTTTTTCGTAGAGCCAGGGGGCGGTGCTCGTGACCAGCATGACTCGCCGCAGCGTCGCCATCAGCGGATGGGCCTGGCAGCATTCTGCCAGCCATAGGCCCAGCCCGCTCTTTTGGTACGTTTCCAGCACGTACACGTCGCACAGATAGCCGAAAGTGGCGTAATCGGTGACCAGCCGGGCGAAACCGATCTGCCTGGCCTCGTGATACAAACCGAAGCACAGGCTGTGGGCGAGCGACTGGCGGACGGTTTCTTTATCGATTCCCTCCGCCCATGACGAACGGGTCAGAAAAGCGTGGATGGCATCGAGATCCAGCAGAACGGGATCGGTGCTGACGAGATAGTCCGCACGCCGCCACTCCCGTGGGGCAGGGGTTGTCATGATGGTTCTTCTCCTGTGCAAGCGTTCAGGTCAGGGCTGCCGTTCAGGCGTGCAATTCGGCGACCGTCATGGTGAAAATCAGCGTGTCTTCGCCTTCGTTGGCGTACCGGTGCGGGCCGTCCGTTTTGGCGACCGCCGAACAGCCCGGCGCAATCATGAGCTCGGTCTGTTCGACGGCCAGGCTCAAGACGCCTTGCTCAACGTGCAGCAGCTCGAAGGTGCCCGTCGGGTGGCC
Organism: Serratia sp. 22278; assembly: GCF_052045405.1. Lineage (NCBI taxonomy): Bacteria > Pseudomonadati > Pseudomonadota > Gammaproteobacteria > Enterobacterales > Yersiniaceae > Serratia > Serratia sp. 22278. Next base: position 228,711 of record NZ_JBQEOW010000008.1, read on the forward strand.
GCCCGATGCATAGGCTTCCCCCGGCGCCATTTCCCACCGCCACAGTTCTATCATGTTCGGGCCTTGGGTGCCCGCGAGCAAACGGGCCGAGCCGCCGCGATCGCCATGCCACAGCGTGGGAATATCTTGGCTTTCAATCAGGTAGGCGGCGGGCGCGCGGGTGACGTTGACGATGTCCGCCACCGACAGACCCAGCGCCGCTGCGAGCTTGCACAGGATGGCGATGCTGGGATTGGCGGCGCCTTTCTCGATCTCCACCAGCATGCCTTTGCTGACGCCCGCCCGGCGCGACAGCTCATCCAGCGATAGCTTTTGGCTTTTTCTTTGTTGCTTGATGCGGTGCGACACCGCTTCGCTGACGGTTTGCACGTCGGCGCCGAACTCGGTCGGTCTGTTGACTTTGGCGTTCATCGGTCAATATTATGAAATAAAATGGTCAATATAGGATTATTCAATGATTTTAGTCGATCCGTCAATCGATCCGGCCGTCGCTGCGCTGGCACCCGGTTTCCGGGCGTTAAGCATTACCGCGGTTGCGGCTCCCATAACCCATCCGGACGTGGGGGCATTGGCGTTGGCGCAAGCCTGTCGCGCCCTCGGCGAGGAAGACGCACCCTGGGCAGAGGCGCATCTCACGGCCTGGCGCGAGGTGTTCATGCAGTTTGGCGCCAAACCCAAGCGTACGCCCTGTTCCGCCGACGCCCTGCGCAAGCGCGCGCTGCGCGACGGCACGATGCCCAGCATCGATCCGGTCGTCGATCTCTATAACGCCGTCAGCATTCGTTATGCAGTGCCGGTGGGGGGCGAGAATATCGCGGCCTATGTCGGCGAGCCGCGGCTGATCGTCGCGGATGGCAGCGAACTGTTTGATACCGTCAAAGAGGGGGCGCTGATCCATGAATCGCCGGAGGCGGGGGAGGTGGTTTGGCGCGACGATCGCGGCGTGACCTGCCGCCGCTGGAATTGGCGCCAGGGGGTCAGAACCCGGTTGAGCGCCGAGGCCGAGCGGATGTGGTTCATCCTGGAGAGCCTGCCGGCGATGCCGTTGGCGGCGCTGCACGAGGCGGGCGACGAATTGATTGCCGGTTTACGGCAAATGATGCCCGGCGTCACGGTAGAGCAACGGCTCATCGGCTGCGCCTCGTAACAGGCGTCAGCACTGGCGGCGGACCAAACCGCTGATCAAATCCAGCGCGTCGTCCGCCGCCGCGATTTCGCTTTCGCTGAGCGCCTGCCGTTCGATGAAGCTCTCGATGGCTTCCAACAGGGAGAAGACGCTGATTTCATCTCCTATCTTTACGACTTCGCAAACGCCACGCCCGATCGCCAGACAGATGGCTTCATCAAATTCACACGGTTTGCTGTTCATTTTTCCCCCTACGGCATTTGGGATTATATCGGCCATGCTACCGGTTTTTTCCCGGTGGCTGTCTGACGAAAATCCCATTTTTTCGTTGATGCTGACGGGCGCACGATCGCGGGCATTGGCGAAATTCTGATTTCCTCACCGTGGCCAAATTTCCCTTGTGACCACCGTGCCGGCGCGGTATTGTCGCCAAATGACGACAATACCGCCTCATTGTCCGCATAAAAAATTCATGACGTTATCATCCCTTCATCCCGCTGCCGTGCGGGATTTTTTTATGAGGTTTATCCCAAAGTGCGGATAACCTCGACGCGATCGCTTGCCATGTTCTGGGAATAATCCTAGCTTGAAATAGTCATTTAGGGTTAGCAATCCCTCATGACCTCCTTGTAACACTTGATGCACCAGAACGTTTTCTCCCCCGCTTAGGCGGGGGTTTTTAATGACGTGCATCAGAAAAGGCCGTGAACGTAGAACCGACAGAGTTCGTGACGATAACCAGTTTAAGCATCAGGGGACGGGACAATGAAAAATGATCTGGCGGCGGCGATCGCGATTGGCTGTGTGTTGTTGTTCGCATTGGCGGTCGGTTCGCCCCTTTCTATCGTTACTTCGCTGTAATCTTCCGCGGCCCCGTTCGGGGCCGCTCATCGCGCCAGTCGCCGCGTCTGCGGATTTTTGCGTCGATCGCCTGCCCGCGCGATAAAATCAGCCAGTTCGCTGTTGATGTATGGCGAACTTTGAGTACTCTGAGTGCTTTGCACATCCCGCGTGCGCCCATTCTATCTATGCTTTAATCAGGCCTATCACAGGAATCGCCATGCCCGCCCGCCAAATCTCAAGGAGCCCGCTCTGATGCTGGAGATGTTATTACAGTGGTACCGCCGCCGCTTCACCGATCCTCAGGCCATCGCGCTGCTGGTGATCCTGGTTGCCGGGTTCCTTATTCTCTATTTTTTGCATGGCATTCTGACCCCGTTGCTGGTCGCCATCGTGCTGGCGTATCTGCTGGAGTGGCCGACCGCGCGCCTGCAGCGCATCGGCTGTTCGCGCACCTGGGCGGCGAGCGTCATGCTGCTGGTGTTCGCGGGCGTCGCCATGCTGCTGGTGTTCGTCGTCGCGCCGACCGCCTGGCAGCAGGGCATCAATCTGATGAGCGATCTGCCGGGCATGCTCAACCAGTTCTATAACTTCGCCGCGACGCTGCCGAAGCGTTATCCGGCGCTGGTGGATGCCGGCATCATCGACATGATGGCGGAAAATCTGCGCAGCCGGTTGTCCGGCATGGGCGAATCGGTGGTGAAATTCTCGCTGGCGTCGCTGGTCGGCCTGCTGACGTTGGCTATCTATCTGATCCTGGTGCCGATGATGATGTTCTTCCTGCTGAAGGACAAAGAGCAACTGCTGAACGCGGTGCGCCGCGTGCTGCCGCGCAATCGCGGCCTGGCGGGGCAGGTCTGGAACGAGATGAATCAGCAGATCACCAACTACATTCGCGGCAAAGTGCTGGAGATGGTGATTGTCGGCGTGGCGACCTACCTGGTGTTCGCCGTGCTGGACATGCGCTACTCGCTGCTGCTGGCGGTGCTGGTGGGTTTCTCGGTGTTGATCCCCTACATCGGCGCGGTGCTGGTCACCATACCGGTAGTGGTGGTGGCGCTGTTCCAGTGGGGCGTCGGCGCCGATTTCTGGACGCTGATCGTCGCCTATCTGGTGGTGCAGGGGCTGGACGGCAACCTGTTGGTGCCCATTTTGTTCTCCGAAGCGGTCAACCTGCATCCGCTGGTGATTATCCTGTCGGTGATCGTGTTCGGCGGGATGTGGGGCTTTTGGGGCGTGTTTTTCGCCATACCGCTGGCGACGCTGGTGAAGGCGGTGATCCATGCCTGGCCGGATGAACTGCGGGTCGAGGTGGAAGACAAGGCCGACTGACTGGGAAGAAACGAAGCGCAGCAGGCCGCTGCGCTTCGTGAGAATTACTGCTGCAGGTAGTTCAGAACGATGTCGTGGTGATTGGTGGTTTTGAAATCATCAAACACTTTTTCAATCTTGCCGTTGGCGTCGATCAGGAAACTGATGCGGTGGATGCCGTCGTAGGTCTTGCCCATGAAGGTTTTCTCGCCCCACACGCCAAACTGTTGTGACACCTGATGATCTTCATCAGACAACAGCGTGAAGTTGAGCAGCTCCTTTTCGGCGAAGCGCGACAGTTTTTCCGGTTTGTCGGTGCTGATGCCCAGCACTTCGACGCCGACCTTTTTCAATTCGTCCATGTTGTCCCGCAGGCCGCAGGCTTGCACGGTGCAGCCCGGCGTCATCGCCTTCGGATAAAAATAGACCAATACTCGCTGTCCCTGGAAGTCGGCCAAATTAATTTCCTCACCGTCCTGGTCAGGCAAACTAAATTTCGGCGCTGTGTCACCGGCTTTCAATGGGCTCATCACTACTCTCCATCTTTCTCGTCATGCTGTGGATAGTTCACCACGCTAATACTGCCTTGCGCGTTCAATTCTGTACATAGGCGATGGAAGGCTTGCTCAATATTTGAGGCGTCCCGATCGCCGGAGCTGTGGGCGGTGATTTGGATATACAGCTGCGGCGGCAGGTCGCCGTCCGCCGGCTGCGTGCGCGAGACCAGTTCGGCAATATTCATCTGGCTGGAGTCGAACAAATCGGTAAAGCGTTCGATGATGTGCGGCGAGTCCTTCACTTCCACCTGCACCCACACCGTGGCCGGCATCGGCGGCCTTTCGTGCGAGTTTGTGCGCTTCATCACGATCAGCAGATCCAGCTCCGCGCCTTTTTGCGGCAGGGTGGATTCGATCAGGGTGATGGCGTTCCAGCTGCCGGACAGCAGCATGATGAACGTGAACTCCTCTCCCAGCATGGCCAGACGGCTATCTTCGATATTGCATCCGCAACTGCTGACGTGGCGGGTGATGGTATTGACGATTCCGGGGCGGTCGGCGCCGAGCGCGGTAATCACGAGATAGTGTTCGTCTGACTGAGGCAAAATAGCGCTTCCTGTCGTGCTCAATGGGGTTACCATGGTAAACATAAAAAAAACCGCCTGCCAAGCGCTTACAACGCGGTTGTGCGCTTGCTTTTGGATAGGCAGCAAAAGTACCATGAGTGACTTGTTTGTGGAGGGGACGGCCAATGTTTACGGGAAGTATTGTTGCACTGGTTACGCCGATGGACGACAAAGGTGCTGTCGATCGCGCGAGCCTGAAAAAATTGATCGATTATCATGTAGCCAGTGGCACCGCGGCGATCGTTTCCGTAGGGACCACCGGCGAGTCCGCAACGCTTGCCCATGACGAGCACGTTGACGTGGTGCTGCAGACGCTGGAGTTGGCCGACGGCCGCATTCCGGTGATCGCCGGCACCGGCGCCAACGCCACCGCCGAAGCCATCGCGCTCACCACCCGCTTCGCCAACACCGGCGTGGTGGGCTGCCTGACGGTGACGCCGTACTACAATAAGCCGACGCAGGAAGGGCTGTATCAGCACTTCAAGGCGATCGCCGAGAGCACCGAACTGCCGCAGATCCTGTATAACGTGCCTTCGCGTACCGGCTGCGACATGCTGCCGCCGACCATCGCTCGGCTGGCGAAAATCAAGAATATTGTTGCTGTAAAAGAAGCGACGGGGAACTTAAGTCGCGTTAGTCAGATCCAAGTGCTGGTTGACGATGAAGATTTCATTTTGCTGAGCGGCGACGACGCCAGCGGGCTGGACTTCATGCAACTGGGCGGCAAAGGGGTGATTTCCGTGACGGCCAACGTGGCCGCGCGCGAGATGGCGGAACTTTGCGCGCTGGCGGCGCAGGGCAAATTTGCCGAAGCGCGCCGCTTAAATCAGCGCTTGATGCCGTTGCATCAGGATCTATTTGTAGAAGCAAACCCAATTCCGGTGAAGTGGGCCTGTAAGGCGTTGGGATTGATGGCAACCGATACGCTGCGTCTGCCGATGACGCCGTTGAGCGAAGCCGCCCGCCCGGTGGTGGAGCGCGCGCTGAAAAGCGTCGGTTTGCTGTAACTCTAAGGGAAATTTGATGGCTTATTCATTGCAAAAGTCGACGGTAGCAAAAGTAGTGGGCATCTCATTGGTGATGATGCTGGCAGCCTGCAGCAGCGATCAGCGCTACAAGCGCCAGGTCAGCGGCGACGAGGCCTACCTCGACGCGGCTCCGCTCAAGGCGCTGAACGCGCCGTCCGGCATGATCCTGCCGGTGCAGAGCGGCAACTATGACGTGCCGGCCACAACGGTGCAAGGCAACGTCGGCAAGCAGCTGGACATTCGTCCGCCGGTGCAGCCGTTGGCGCTGCTGAGCGGTTCGCGCGCGCAATATGCCGGCGACAGCGGCACGCTGCTGCTGGAAAACAGCCCGCAGAACCAGAACCTGTGGTCGCGCGTGGTCAGCCTGCTGCAGGCGAAGAACATCGCGATCGCTTCCCGCCAGGACGCCGGTCAGACCCTGACCACCGACTGGGTGAAGTGGAACCGTCTGGACGAAGACAACCAGTACGAAGGCCGTTATCAGATCAGCGTGCAGCAGCAGGGCTACCAGCAGGCGCTGGTGGTGAAAAGCGTTGGCCTGCAGCAGCAGGGCAAGACCGAGCAGGTGACCGATCAGTCTGAGATCCAGCGCTACAACGGCATGATGATCAACACCCTGATCGAAGGCCTGGACAAGCAGGATAACCTGGCGAGCAGCCAGACGGCCAGCCGCTTCGGCGCGCTGGACGTGCAGAGCGGCGCCGATGACACCGGCCTGCCGATGCTGGTGGTGCGCGGCCCGTACACCGTCGTGTGGGATCGCCTGCCGCCGGCGCTCGAAAAACTGGGGATGAAAGTGGGTGACCGCAGCCGTCCGCAGGGCACCGTCGCCGTGACCTACAAGTCCCTGAGCAGCAGCGATTGGGATGCGTTGGGCGTCAAGGATCCTGAACTGACGGAAGGCGATTACAAACTGCAGGTCGGCGATCTCAACAACCGCACCAGCCTGCAATTCATCGATCCGAAAGGCAAACCGCTCACCCAGTCGAAAAACGACGCACTGGTGGCGGCATTCCAGTCAGCCTTCAGCAAAACCAGCGTTAACTAATCAAAAAGGGGCTTCGGCCCCTTTTTGTTTTGTCTATACGGTATCGTTTGCGTCACAGGTTTGGCACAATAGTGTCCGGCACGCCAAAGAATTCATTAGGTCAATTCTATACCCCCTAATTTCGGGCCGCGCTCGGGAGACAACGGGGATACATCACTGGAGTAAGTAAGATGCAAAAGCTAGCTGAGCTGTATCGCGGAAAGGCAAAAACCGTTTACACCACCGAGAATCCCGATCTGTTGGTGTTGGAGTTCCGCAACGATACGTCAGCACTGGATGGTCAGCGCATTGAGCAGTTCGATCGCAAAGGCATGGTGAACAACAAGTTTAACCATTTCATCATGAGCAAACTGGAAGAAGCCGGCATCCCGACCCAGATGGAGCGTCTGCTGTCCGACAACGAAGTGCTGGTGAAGAAGCTGGACATGGTGCCGGTGGAGTGCGTGATCCGCAACCGCGCCGCCGGTTCGCTGGTGAAGCGTCTGGGCATCGAAGAAGGCCTGGTGCTGAACCCGCCGCTGTTCGATCTGTTCCTGAAAAACGACGCCATGCACGATCCGATGGTGAACGAATCCTACTGCGAAACCTTTGGCTGGGTGAGCAAAGAGCATCTGGCGCGCATGCGCGAGCTGAGCTACCGCGCCAACGACGTGTTGACCCAGCTGTTCGACGACGCCGGCCTGATCCTGGTCGACTTCAAACTGGAGTTCGGTCTGTTCAACGGTGAAGTGGTGCTGGGCGATGAGTTCTCGCCGGACGGCAGCCGCCTGTGGGACAAAAACACCCTGGACAAGATGGACAAAGACCGTTTCCGTCAAAGCCTGGGCGGCCTGATCGAAGCCTACGAAGAAGTGGCGCGCCGCATCGGCGTGAAACTCGACTAAGCGTCGGCACCGCCATTCGGGGCGATCCGGCCGGATCGTCCCGCTATTCTGCGTTTTTCCAGAAAATTTCTACATTTCCTCCGCGGCAGACCATTTATAATGATGGATGCGAGATGACTAAAACCTATCCCACTCAGGCTTGAAGCTGCCTTTGCGCTTACGATCGCGGCGCAACTTCAACGAGCAGGGGAAATATCTGGAGTGTATTTATGCGTTGGCAAGGGCGTCGGGAAAGTGACAATGTTGAGGATCGTCGCGGGCAGTCTTCAGGTTTGGGCGGCGGCGGTTTCCGCGTGCCGGTGGGCGGCAAGGGCGGCATCGTTATTCTGGTGGTGGTGCTGGTGGCCGGTTATTACGGCATCGATCTGTCGCCGCTGTTGAACGGCGGTAACGTCGCGCCGCAGGGTCAACAACAGAGCGCCAGCATCAGTCCGAAAGACGATGAGCTGGCCAAATTCACCTCGGTGGTGCTGGCTTCGACCGAGGACAACTGGAAAGAGATTTTCCAGCGCATGGGCAAAACCTATCAACCGCCGAAGCTGGTGATGTATCGCGGCGTGACGCGCACCAGCTGCGGCACCGGTCAGTCGGCGATGGGGCCGTTCTACTGCCCGGGCGACAGAACGGTGTATATCGATCTGTCTTTCTATCAGGACATGAAGACCAAACTGGGCGCCGGCGGTGATTTCGCTCAGGCCTATGTGGTGGCGCACGAAGTCGGCCACCACGTGCAGAACCTGTTGGGCATCGAGCCGAAGGTGCGCCAGATGCAGCAAGGCGCCAGCCAGGCGGAAGTGAACCGCCTGTCGGTGAAAATGGAGCTGCAGGCGGACTGCTTCGCCGGCGTGTGGGGTAAATACGCCGAGAAGCAGCAGATGCTGGAAGAGGGCGACCTGCAGGCGGCGCTGAACGCCGCGCAGGCGATTGGCGACGATCGGTTGCAGCAGCAGAGCCAGGGCCGCGTTGTGCCGGACAGCTTCACTCACGGCACCTCGCAGCAGCGCTACACCTGGTTTAAACAAGGCTTCGACAGCGGCGATCCCAATACCTGCAATACCTTTGCATCCCGTTAACGCCTCAAGTGCCGGAGCCTGACTCCGGCATTTTTTTCGGATTGAGATACAGCCTTATGTTACAGGCAGCGCAACAACTCATGCGGCGGCAGGGCATCCGACGCCTGCTGGTGCTCAGCGGTGAACCTGACTGGTGCCGCGAACAGGCGCAGCGGCTGGCGGCGACGCTGCCGGGCGACTGGCCGTGGGTGGGGGAAAACCCGCCGCCCGGCCTGACGGCTTTGCCGAGCCGCGCGGTGCGCCAATTGCTGGGGCAGGAGCGGCTGCACGCAGTGTTCGACGCCGGTCAGTCGCTGGACGTGGAGGCGTTGGCGGCGCTGTGCGGCGCATTGCGCGCCGGCAGTTGGCTGCTGCTGTTGACGCCGCCCTGGCGGCAATGGCCTCAGTTGCCGGACGGCGACAGTCTGCGCTGGAGCGATTGTCCGCAGCCGATCACCACGCCGCATTTCATTCATCATCTGCAGCAGCATCTGGCCGATGACAGCGAAGTGACGATCTGGCGGCAGGATGAGCCCCTGACGCTGGCCGCGCTGCCAGCGCGTGAGGGGTGGCAGCCGCCGGATGGCCGCCCGACCGAGGAACAACAGGCGATCTTGACGGCGCTGCTGCAGGCCGAGTCCGGCGTGTGGGTGCTGACCGCCGCCCGTGGCCGCGGCAAATCGACGCTGGCCGGCATGCTGGTGGCGCAGTCGCTGCTGACTTGCTGGATCACCGGGCCGAGCCGCGCCGCCACTGAGGTGGCCGGGGAATGGGCGCAGGGGCGCGCGCAGTTTTGGGCGCCCGATGCCTTGCTGGCGCAGTGCCGGGAAGGCGACGTTAGTGAGGTGGGCTGGCTGCTGGTGGATGAGGCGGCGGCGATCCCCGCGCCGCTGTTGCAGCAGTTGATCGGTTATTTTCCTCGCGTGCTGTTGACCACCACGGTGCAGGGCTATGAAGGCACCGGCCGCGGTTTTCTGCTGAAGTTTTGCGCCGGGCTGCCGTCCTATCAGGCGTTGAGCCTGCAACAGCCGATGCGCTGGGCGCAGGGGGATGCGCTGGAACGGATAACGGACAATGCGCTGTTGTTCAACGAGCTGCCCGCCTGGCCGGCGGACGGCCAGGCGATCGATTACAGCCAGGCGGAACAGCGTGAACTGTGCGCCGATCCGCAGCGGCTGGCGCGTTTCTATGCTCTGCTGAGCAGCGCGCATTACCGCACCTCGCCGCTGGACTTACGCCGGCTGATGGATGCGCCAGGCATGCATTTCGGGCTGGCGCAGGCCGGACAGGAAGTGGTCGGCGCCGTGTGGCTGGCGGAAGAAGGCGGCTTGAGCGCCGAGTTGGCGCACGACGTGTGGGCCGGCCGCCGCCGGCCGCGCGGCAACCTGGTGGGGCAGTCGCTGG
>NZ_JBQEOW010000009.1:0-180675 GCF_052045405.1 Serratia sp. 22278
CGGGCGGGTGCTTCAGGCGTTAGTGAGGATATTGGAACAGGCGCGGCAGCATGGGCAAATCCAATTTGTCCATGCGCAGCCGCAGGCGATGGCATTTCTGGGCGCGGTTATGGGGTATCCGTTGCCCGCGGTTTTGCTATCCGACCAGTGGCCGACGCCGGAACAATTGCAACACATGACCGAAGCGGCTATCACCGCGTTTCTTTTGGCCTGGCAATATTCGCCGTCTGCCATTACCGAATAACGAAAGAGAACGTGAGCCTGGTGCTTTGTTGCATATGTAGAGCCTCGGCTGGTATCGCCGCCCGCCAAAACGCCAGCCCGCGCGGATTATCCTGGCTGACTGACAGCGACCAACCGCCGGGATGCCGAGCGAACAAGGCGCGGGCAGCCCGTTGCCCCATCCCGTTGCGTCGCCATTCGGGCTTGATGTAGAACTCCGCCATTTCGACGGTGGCGCTATCGAGACGCCTGACCAACGCGAACCCGGCCGTTTGCCGATCGCTCAACATCAAATAGGGGTAGCGGCCGGCCTCGCGCCAGTAGAGCGGCAAATAGGGGTAATCCCCATCGACGCCCAGCTCGCGAAGGCAATCGGACAGCATGGCCGCCAGCAGCGGCCGCTGCGCGAGCGAGGCTTGCTCAAGGGAAAATGCCATGTCGCACTCCGTCAAAAAACAGGCCGCCGGATGGCGGCCTGTCAAGGTTAGCCCAGATTCAACCGGGCGGTGATGTCGGCAATCTCGCGGCGCCAGCGCGCCTGAAGCTCCGGTTTCTGGTGCTTCGGCTTGCGCGCCAGATCGGCCTCCAGTTTGCTTTCGAGGGCAAACAGGGCGGTCAACAGCGCTTCTTCGCCTTTCAATCGCTCGTCCGGCGTTGGGGTATCTGCATCGGCCTTGCCCGCCGTCGGCAGAGCCGGCGTTTCGCCCGCCAGGCGCTGATACACCGGCGCCAGATCGTGCCACTCCTCCAATTTTTGCTGGTCGATCAGCCAAAAGCGGTTGCAGCTCTGTTCGATCAGCATCCGATCGTGGGTGACCAGCATGACGGCGCCGGGGAACTGACGCAACGTTTCCGCCAGCTCCTCTTTGCCGGCCATATCCAGGTGGTTGGTGGGCTCGTCCAGCAGCAGCAACGAATGGTTGGCCAGCGTCAGGCCGACAAACAGCAACCGTGAACGCTCGCCGCCGCTCAACGAACGGATCTGCTGATGGTGGCGCAGGTAAGGGAACCCGGCGCCGATCAGCGCCATTTTCCGCTGTTCCTCGGTCAGCGGCGCGAACTGCGCCAGCGCTTCGCTCAACGTGTCTTCATCGCGCAGCTGCTGCAGGCTCTGATCGTAATAGCCGATGCGCACCCGCGGATGGAACAGCGCCGGACGCTGCGTTTGTTGCTGATACTCGCGCCACAGCAGACGCAGCAGCGACGATTTGCCGCAGCCGTTGCGCCCAACGATGGCGATGCGATCGCCGCTTTTCACGCGCAGATGTTCGAGGTTGAACAGCACCGGCGCATCCGGCGCCGGGCGCACCGCCCAGTGCGGCAGCGCCAGCAGACGATCGGCGTCCAGCGCTTCTCCCTGCAGCCGCAGCCGCCACGGGCTGCCGGCGGTCAGGGTGGTCTGTTCTTCCTTCAACCGATCGACGCGCTTTTCCATTTGCTTGGCCTTGCGCGCCAGATCTTCGTTGTCGTAGACCTTGCCCCAGACCGCCAGCCGTTTAGCGCTTTTTTCCACCCGGTCGATCTCTTTTTGCTCGGCGTGGCGCCGCTGTTCGTCCGCGGCGTCCTGTTCCGCCAGCGCGGTGCGCGCCGCAGAGCAGGGCAACCGGAAGAACTGCAGCGTTTTGTCGCGCAGGATCCAGGTGCAGTTGGTCACCTGATCGAGCAGATGGCGGTCGTGTGACACCAGCACGAAACTGCCGTTCCAGCTTCGCAAGAACTGTTCCAGCCACAGCAGTGTGGGCAGGTCCAGGTGGTTGCTGGGTTCGTCGAGCAGCAGCAGGTCGGGCTGGCGGATCAGCGCACGCGCCAACAACAGCCGCGTATGTTGGCCGCCGCTGAGGGTGCTGGCGGTCAATGTCCAGCTCTCTGATTCAAATCCCAGCTCCGCCAGTAAGGCTTCGCAGCGCCAGCGCTCGCTGAGGTGTTGGCCCGCAGGCAACTGCGCCAGCACGGCATCCAGCAGGGAGCAGGCGTGCAGTTCAGGCGGCAGGTGCTGTTCGATGCGCGCCATCAGACATTGATGTGACAATGTCACTGTTCCGGTGTGCGCAGGCAGGGCGCCGCTGAGGATTTGCAGCAGGGTGCTTTTGCCGCAGCCGTTATCGCCGATCAAACCGATGCGGTCGCCTTTTTTCAGGCTGAAGGATATCTCGCTCAGCAGGACGCCGAACGCGTTGTCGTAACCGACAGATTGTGCAGACAGTAATGTGCTCATTGCTTACTCAAGAGTTACAGGCATGGCAATGCCTATCGTCAAACATCGCTGACGACAACCCGGTAAGCCGGAGGGAAGATCCTGGATTTTAGTAAGCTTCGCTCAAGCTGGGTTATCGCAGCACGATACCGGTAATGCTTGAGCGGCGACGATTACCAAAGAAGTGTGAGTGAAAAACCAATTCACACGTCAGCATAGTAAGTCTCCTTTTATTGGTTGCAGGTTAATCGGTGGCAGGAGTATAGAGCGCTTTACGCCGCGCCGCCAGTAAAAGCGCCTGAATAATCAGCAAGCTAAGGAGAGCGCGGGCGCGTGGCACACAATGGGAATAATTACGGTATTTCGGCCGACATTAAGCAGCTATTATAATTAGCGTTTATGGTTAAGCGACGGTTCATCCGCCGCCTGTTCGTCTGTCTATCAGATAATGATGCTGAGCACTGAATTTATGTTAAAGCCTCGCCCGTTCCTCCTGTTGTTATTATTGCTGTTGGGTTTGCAGCTGACGCCGTTCGGCGCCGTCGCCGCCACTCAGGACGATCCCGCCGCTGAAAGCGCGCCCGATCCCGCTACGCAGCTGAAAGCCGCGCAAAAGCAGTTGGACAGCATGAAGCAGCTGGTTTCCAAAGCGACGACCGACACCCAGCTCAGCAAGCTGCGGTTGGCGACGGACGATCTGGTCGCCAGCATGGACAAACTCGCTACCGATCTGCAGCCGCTGCAGGAAAAACTGCAGGCGCAGCTGGACGTGCTGGGGCCGGCCCCGGCGGCGGGCGCGCTGCCGGAAACCCCGGCCGTCGCCCAGCAGCGCAATGCGCTGAACAACAGCAAGAAGCAGTTGGACGATGCGGTAAAACGCGCGCAGGCCATCAAGACCAGCGCCTTCGACCTGGGCCAGCAGATCAGCGATCTGCGCCGGGTGGCGTTCAAAACCCAGCTGGCGCTGAACACCGGCAGCATTTTGGGCGTCAAATTCTGGACGCCGGTGGTGCAGCCGTCAGCGGATGATGTGCAGCGGCTGGACCAGTTCAATGCCGAGATGAAAGCGGCCTGGGACGCCAGTTGGCAGGATGAATGGCGTTACGGCACGCTGGCGCTGCTGGCGCTGGCGGTGATCGTCTGGTCCTGGGGGCGCTATTTGTCCGAGCGTTTTCTTGCCTGGGTCAGCATTCGCTTCCTGCCGGACGGGCGCCTGCGCCGCAGCTTTATGGCGATCATCACCGTGGCAGTGACGGTATTCACTACCTCGATCGCGCTGAACCTGCTGTATTACGTCTTTATCCGCGTGCAGCCGCTGCCGGTGATGCTGGAAGACTTCGCCGAAGGCTTTAACCGTCTGGGGATTTTCTGCGCGCTGATCGCCGGGTTGGGGCGTGCGGCGCTGTCGCTGAATCGTCCGTCGTGGCGTCTGGCTTCGCTGGACAATGAAGTGGCCGCCGGGCTGCGTTACTTCTCGCCGCTGCTGGCCGGTCTGGCGCTGGCGTTCGGCACCGTGGAGCTGATCAACAACGTCGTCAGCGCCTCATTGGCCACCACCATCTTCGGCAATGGCCTGGTGGCGGGGCTGATCGGCATGGTGCTGCTGGCGGCGCCGCTGCGCGGCCAGCGCATTCGTCGCCGTCTGGAGCAGCAGGGCGCGCACCTGGAAAAACGCACGCTGGTCGGCGGGCTGGTGCACATCGTCACCCTGGTCTGTTCGGTGGTGATCCTGCTTTCCCTGCTCATCGGCTACATTGCCTTTGCCCGTTTCCTGACCTACCAGCTGATCTGGGTGGTGCTGGTGCTGATGGCGTTCTACTTCATGGTGCTGTTCGCCACTGACCTGTGCGCCGCGCTGTTTTCGCCGCAGACCGTCAGCGGCAAGATGCTGAAGAAAACGCTCAGCTTCAAGGACCGCCACCTGGAACAGATGTCGATCATCACCACCGCGCTGGCCAAATGTTCGCTGTTGCTGTTGATGATTGTCGCGTTGTTCAACGGTTCGTTTGGCAGCACCACGCCGGGTTCGCTGATGGAGAAAATCGTCTCCATCCTGACCGGCGAAGGGTTGCAGCGTTTCAACATCGTGCCAGGCAACCTGCTCAACGCCGTGATCTGCCTGGCGATCGGCATCTACATTCTGCGCGCGGTACGGCGCTGGCTGGGCTCTGAGCTGTTGCCGAAAACCATCACGGACGTCGGCATCCGCGCCTCGCTGGTGACGCTGTTCAGCAATATCGGCTATGTGCTGGTGATTCTGATCACCCTGGCGGCGCTGGGCATCCAGTGGAGCAACCTGGCGTGGATCGTCAGCGCTCTGTCGGTCGGCATCGGTTTCGGTTTACAGGAGATCGTGAAGAACTTTATTTCCGGCCTGATCCTGCTGACCGAGCGCCCGGTGAAGGTCGGGGATATGATCGGCATCGGCGGCGTGGAAGGCGACGTGCGGCGCATCAACGTGCGCGCCACCGAAATCCAGCTCAGCGACCGTTCCACCATGATCGTACCGAACTCGCAGCTGATCTCGCAGAACGTGCGCAACGCCACCATGGGCAACGCGCAAGGCGTGGTGACCATCGCGTTGACGTTCCCGACCTCCATCGATCCGGAGCAGGTGCGCAATATCTTGCTCAGCGCCTATAACGAGTACGAAACCATTCTGGATACGCCGGCGCCTTACGTGCGCTTCAGCCAACTGGGGCCGGACGGCATTATCCTGAGCGTGACCGGCTACGTGCCGAGCCCGCGCATGGTTGGCGCCACCAAGAGCGAACTGCTGTTCAATATCCTCAAGCTGCTGCGCGCGCAGGAAGTGAGCCTGTCCAGCCCGCAGGAAGTGGTGTTTATGAAGCAGCAGGCGACGCGATATCAGGCCAACGAAGAGGAACACTCCTCCTAGCGCCGGTCTGAGGCGGCGGGCCGTTAAGCGACGGCCCGCCGAGCGCGGCTAGTACATCGATGGTTCCACCGATTGCGAGCAGTCGCTATTGGCGCTGGATTTGGTGCAGGTGTAAGGTTCATTCGGCGATGCCGAAGGCGCATTCGATGGGCCGCCGCCGCCGATACAACCGCTCAGCATCAACGTCAAAAACACGAGAATTATCTTCTTCATCTCACCGTCCTCCATTGCGATTCCTCCTTTAAGTATATGCAGGGAAAGCGAACGGCACCGTTCGCCGCTGCGATCTATACTCCCTTGATGCCGTGTCGATGCTCAACCTCGGCGAATGAGGGGAGAAAGATGCAAACCGACGACGATTTGACCCGCTTTGCCGCGCAGGGCGCGCCGCCGTTGCCGCCCGGTTCCTGGCAGGGTTTTGTCGAACACGACGGCGCACACATCTGGTATGCGGCCTATGGCGCTGACCCGACGGTGATCCTGCTGCACGGCGGCCTGGGCCACAGCGGCAACTGGGGGTATCAACTGCCGGCGCTGCTGGCCGCCGGGTATGGCGTACTGGTCATCGACAGCCGCGGGCACGGGCGCAGCACGAGCGACGCCCGGCCATACCGTTACGATCGCATGGCCGATGATCTGTTGGCGGTAATGGACGCGTTGCGGATCCCGCACGCCGCGCTGGCGGGCTGGAGCGATGGCGCCTGTGTTGCGCTTATCGCCGCCCACCGGGCGCCGCAGCGGGTGGACGGCGTTTTTTTCTTCGGCTGTAATATGGACGCCAGCGGCGTTAAACCGCCCGCGTCCAACCCCATCGTTGAGCGCTGTTTTGCGCGTCATGCGCAGGACTATGCCGCCTTGTCGCCGACGCCGGATGACTTCGATGCGTTCGTCGCCGCCGTGAGCCTGATGATGAGCAGCCAGCCGGACTACCGCGCACAGGAATTAGCGGCCATTCGCGTGCCGGTGACGGTTGTTCACAGCGAACACGATGAGTTTATCCGCGCCGAACATGCCGCCTACCTGAGCGACAGCATCCCCGGCGCCCGTCTGGTGACGCTGCCGGGTGTCAGCCACTTCGCGCCGCTGCAGCGGCCGGCATTGTTCAACCGCGCGCTGTTGGATTTTCTCGCCGGTGTGATGTGTCGCAAGGCGTTTTGAGGGTCGGCGCAAAGAAAACGGGCGCCAAACGGCGCCCAAGGCGTGACAGGTTAGAAATCGACCGTCGCCTGCAGGCTCAGGCTGCGCGGTTCACCCTCAATCACGCGTAAGTTACCGGCGCTGGAGGCATAGTATTCGCGGTTGAACAGGTTTTTCACATTCAGTTTCAGCTGAGTATGTTTCCCCAGCAGCTTGCTGTCCCAGGCGACAAAGGCATCCGCCACGGTATAGGCCGGCATGGTGAAACTGTTCTCCGGATCGCCGGCGCGGCGGCCGACGTAGCGCGCGCCGCCGCCAATGCGCACCTCGCCGGGCACCACCGGCAATGTCATGCGGTGGCTGAGGTACAGGCCGCCCATGTTGGTTGGGGCGTTGACCAGCCGATTGCCGACGTTGTCCGGGTTGAGGTTGTCTTCGACAATTTCGGTTTTATCGTAGCTGTAGTTGGCGGTGAGATCCCAGTTGCGCGCCACTTCGCCGTTCAATTCCAGTTCGACGCCGGTGGAACGCGCTTTGGGGATACTGCGGGTCACGCCGTTGATAAAGATCGACATGTTGCTTTCATCGATGCGATAGAGCGCCAGCGTGGCGTTAAACGCCGGGGTGATCTGCCATTTTCCGCCTACCTCATAGGTGGTGCCGGTTTCCGGCGTGGCGACATCGCCATTGTCGTCGATGGCGGTGGACGGCGTGAACGAACGGCTGTAATTGCCGTACAGCGACAGACTCGGCGTCAGCTTATACACCAACCCCGCCTGCGGCAAAAACTGGTCGTCTTTGTCATTGAGCGTATTTTTCGGTTTCTGGAAACCGTTGCTGTTGTTCTGATAATACGACTGATAGCGCGCGCCCAGCACCGCGATCCATTGATCGGTGAGATGAATGCTGTCCTTGGCGTACAGGGAACGGCTGAACAGCGTGGCGCGCAGGTTGCTTGACGCGTCACTGTAAGTGGTGCTGTCGGTGACCGGCGTTTCGCCATACACCGGATCGTACATGTTGAAGGTCTTCGAGACCTTGCCGCGATAGGAATAGGCTTTGTAGGTCTGATTCTTCTCGTAGTCCACGCCCAGCAGCAGGTCGTGCTGCATGCCGAACAGCTGCGGCGAGCCGGTCAGATCCCAGGAGTAATAGTGGGTTTGATGATTGAAACCGCGGTTGGCGTCGGCGCGGCGCGAGACGATGCCGGTCGTGGTGTCGACCGCGGTGGCGCGCACTTCGTTGCTGTCGTAACGGCGTTGCAGCCAGGCGTAGTTGAAGCGGGTCGTCCAGATCGGATCCAGCGCGTACTCATAATGGGCGTTCAGACGTTTGTTCTTGCCCCAGGCATGGTTAGCGTAGTCATCCAAGCGGCGGTTATAGGGCACATCGACCGGCTTGCCGTCGATAAATGCAGTGCCGCGATCGTAAGGAATGTCGTACTTGTATTCGCTGTAGGCGATGTTAAAGGAAGCCTGGTCGCCGAACCAACTGAGCGAGGGGGCGACCAGCGTGTGTTCGTCGCTGCCGAAATTGCGCCAGTAATCTGCGTGCTGGCGTTCGGCGATCAGGCGAAAGGCGAAGCCGCCGCCCAGCGGGCCGGTCACATCGACGCTGCCGCTGCCGCCGCCAACACTGTTGGTGGCGCCGCTGATGCGGGTGTTCCAGTCATACTGCGGTTTTTTGCTAATCAGGTTGATGACGCCGCCGGGGCTGAGGATGCCATACAGCAGCGACGCGGAACCTTTCAGGACCTCAACGCGATCGGTGGTGGCGTCCATGCTCAGCCCCTGGTTGCTGCGCACGCCATCGATGAAGACCGAGCCGTCGGAGTTAACCCCGAACCCGCGTTTGACGAAGCCATCCTCCGTGCCGCCGAGCGTGTTGCCCTGGGTGACGCCGCTGACGAACTTCATCGCGTCATTGACGCTTTTGACCTGGAAGTCGTCAATGACCTGAGAGGTGACGACGCTGACCGATTGCGGCACCTCGGCGATCGGCGCGGCGGTCTTGCCGGCGGTCGAGGCAGTGTCGGCGCTATAGCTGCCGGAAGGCTGGGCCGCGGCGGTCACCGTAATGGATTCCTCCGTTTTTGCGCCGGGCGCGGCGGCGATCGCCAGCGCGGGGAACAAACCGGCAAACAGGGGCAGCGTGCGAAGAACGTGATTTTTATTTCTTTGAGTGGGGGGGCGAAGAACTGACTGGTGCATATAATTCCGTGAAAAATAATAAATAGTAACGATTATCATTATAATTATCATTTATGCATTTTGAATAGTGGGCAATGCCTGTATCCCTTCACTGCACGATTTAATTTTGTCTTTACAGTAAAAGACGGCGATTTTGCCGGTAAAAAATCGGCTGGGTGGTAATAACGATCGTAGTGACGGGAGAGTCACGACAGTTTGTTCGCCAGATAGGTGATTACTGTCAATATATTGATACACAAATATATTTTTCCTAGATGAATAAACAGATGTCCGGGCCGGCAAAACTGGCAATAATAGGCGAGTCGGCCGCTTATCTTCTCCTCATCGTCGACGGTTGTGACACGAACAGATTGTCACCTTACGCTAGCGGAAGTCTCTGGATCCAAGATGCAAACCACCTCGTTGTCCGATACCCGGAAAATTTGGCCCGCGCTCATCATTTTTTTGCTGGTGTTCACTCTGTGTCTGTTGGGCATCGTGAGTCGTCCCGGCAGTTTTCTGGCAATATTCTGGCCGGTGAACGCCGTACTGCTGGCGGTTCTGGTGCGGCGGCCACAGTGGGCTACGCGGGCCGGCTGGGGCATGGCGGTGCTGGGCTATCTGGCGGCGGACCTGCTGACCGGCAGTTCGCTGCAAAAGGCGCTGCTGCTGAACGCCGCCAATCTGACCGGCGTCGTGGTGGGGTATCTGTTGTTCATGCGGCTGTCGCCGCCGGCGCGCACGTTGCAGCGTGGCGCTTCCAGCATGTACCTGTTCGGCATCTGCCTGGCTGCCGCCGCCGCGACCGGCGCGGTGGGCGCCGCAACTTCGCAGTGGCTGTTCGGCAGACCGTATCTGACCTCGCTGGCGCTGTGGTTCTCGTCCGAATTCACCAACTACGTCACGCTGATGCCGTTTATTCTGGCGTTTCCCGCCGATTGGCGACGTCGCCTTGCGGCGGCCGGCGCCATGTTCACCCAGCGCAGCCAATGGCCGCGCGCGGGGCGAAAACTCACGGTATTGGCGCTGCTGTTGCTGGCGGCGGTGTGCAGCGTGCTGATCGGCGGCCCCGGGGCGGTGATCTTTCCCATGCCGGTGCTGCTGTGGCTGGCGATGTCTTTCTCATTGTTCTGCACCATGATTGCGGTGCTGATTTATGTGCTGTGGTGCCATCTGGCGATCGATTTCGGGTTGCTTAGCACGACGCTCGACATGAAAGTGTTGCAAAACGCGGTATCGATGCGTTTGGGCATCGCGCTGTTGGCGCTGGGGCCCATCGCCGTGGCCAGCATGAACTATGCGCGTAATGCGCTGCTGCGCACGCTGGAGCACGTGGCGAATCACGATGCGTTAACGCACGTGCTGACGCGCAATGCGTTTATGCAGCGCGGCGAACGGTTGATAGACCAAAAGGGCGAGCTGGTGTGCGTCATGATGCTCGATATCGACTATTTCAAATCGATTAATGACCGTTTTGGCCATGCCGGCGGCGATCAGGCGCTGATGGCCTTTACCCGCGCGATCGCCGCCGATCTGAGCGTCGGTGACCTGTTCGGCCGCATGGGAGGCGAAGAGTTCGCTATCGTTTCGACGCTCGGCCAGCCACAGCAGGGGTTGCAGCTGGCCGAACGGCTGCGGCAACGCATTGAGGCGGAATCGATCACCATGCCGGCCGGCCATCCGCTGCAGATCACCGTCAGCATTGGCATGGTGACCTGCCCGGGCGGTTCCGGCCACAGCCTGGCCGACCTGCTCAAACTGGCGGATCTGGCGGTATACAAAGCGAAAAACGCCGGCCGTAACCGGGTCGCCACGCCGGAATCTTACCCTCCGAACGATCCTGACCGCTGAACTTCCGATCCGGGTTGCGCGCCCGCCGTCTAAACTGGTAGGGGGCGCAGGCAACGTCGCCCGCGCTGAACCGACTGTCCTTAATCAGACAAGAGGATGCCAGGATGAAATACGTAGACGGTTTTGTGGTGGCGGTGCCGGCCGCCAACAAGGAGGCCTATCACCGGTTGGCGGCCGCAGCGGCGCCGCTGTTCAAAGAGTTTGGCGCCACGCGCATCGTGGAGTGTTGGGGCGATGACGTGCCCGATGGCAAGCTCACCGACTTTCGCGGCGCGGTGAAAGCCCAGGAAGACGAAGTGGTGGTGTTCAGTTGGATAGAGTACCCCTCCAAGGCGGTGCGCGACGCCGCCAATGAGAAAATGATGAACGATCCGCGCATGAAAGCGCTGGGCGAGATGCCGTTCGACGGCAAACGCATGATCTTCGGCGGTTTCGCGCCGATCCTCGATGCGTAAAGGAGGCGCAGATGGCCAGAATTACGCAACATCTGTGGTTTGAAAAAGACATGGAAGCGGCGCTGAATTGCTATGTCGCGCTGATCCCCGGTTCGTCCGTGAACTGGTTTTCCGACCTGCCGGCGGATACGCCGAGTGGCCCGGCCGGCAGCGTGAAGCTGGCTTCCTTCACGCTGGGCGACCAGCGCTACGCGGCGATCGAAGCCGGGCCGCTGGATCCGTTTAACCACAGCTTCTCCGTGATGGTGGAATGTGACGATCAGGCGGAAGTCGACCGGCTATGGGATGCCTTGAGCGAGGGCGGCGAGGCGGAGCAGTGCGGCTGGCTGCGCGATCGCTGGGGGCTGTGCTGGCAGATCGTGCCGCGGCGCCTGACGGAGTTGATGAACGATCCGGACGCCGCTCGTGTGCGGCGGGTCACGGAAGCGATGCTGCTGATGGGCAAAATCGACATCGCCGGGTTGGAAGCGGCGGCGCGGGGCTAGCGGAAAGAGAACGAGGGAGAGAAAGGATGCATCGAGAACGGCACAGTATCGAACGCATCGGTTGGCTGCGGGCGGCGGTGCTCGGCGCCAACGACGGCATCGTTTCAACGGCCAGCCTGCTGCTGGGCGTCGCGGCGGCCAGCGCCTCGCATTCCGCGCTGATGATCGCCGGCGTCGCCGGGTGGGTGGCCGGCGCAATGTCGATGGCCACCGGCGAGTATGTGTCGGTCTCGTCGCAAGCGGATACCGAAAAGGCCGCGCTGGCGGAAGAGCAGGCGGAGCTGCTTGAAGACTACCCGGGGGAGTTTCGCGAACTGACGTCAATCTACGTGCATCGCGGTCTGGATCCGGCGCTGGCCCGGCAGGTGGCGGAAAAGCTGATGGCGCATGATGCGCTGGAGGCGCACGCGCGCGACGAGCTGGGCATTTCCTCCGCTACCCGCGCCCGGCCGCTGCAGGCCGCGTTGGCGTCGGCCTTGAGTTTCTCCCTCGGCGCGCTGCTGCCGCTGCTGGTGGCGCTGTGGGCACCGGTCGCCTGGACGCGGCCGGCGCTGGTGGGCTCGGCGCTGATTTCCCTCGGCGTTCTCGGCGGCATCGCGGCGAAAACCGGCGGGGCGCCGATCTTGCCGGGCGTGGCGCGCATTCTCATCTGGAGCGCACTGGCGATGGCGGTTTCTTCCGGCGTTGGCCTGCTGTTTGGCGTGACGGCCGGCTAACGCCGCGCTTGCATCAATCTATTGCACCTCAAGCTCAGAATTTATCATTTGTCAGCCGTCGGCGTTCGCGGCAAGGTGACGGCAACGCCAACATCAGTCAGGGACACTTATGCAGAAATCACAGATCCTATCGTGGGTCGCCCAGCATCCGCTGTTGCAACGCATGGTCGCGCTAGAGCCGCTCACCTGGTTCAATCCGCGCGCGACAACGTTGGCCGCAGGGCTGCCCCACGTCGGGTTGACCGCCGCCGACGTCGCCGACGCGGAGCAGCGCCTGGCGCGATTCGCGCCTTATCTCGCCGCGGCCTTCCCGGAAACCCAACCGACAAAGGGGATCATCGAATCCGAGCTGGTGGCGATCCCCGCCATGCAGCAGGCGTTGGATCGGCGCTATGGGCAGTCGTTGGGCGGGCGCCTGCTGTTGAAAAAGGACAGCCATCTGCCGATTTCCGGCTCAATCAAGGCGCGCGGCGGCATCTATGAGGTGCTGACGCACGCGGAAAAGCTGGCGCTGGAGGCGGGGCTGCTGCACACCGGCGACGACTACGCCCGGCTATTTTCCGACGAGTTTCGTCAGTTCTTCAGCCAGTACCGCATCGCCGTCGGCTCGACCGGCAATCTGGGATTATCCATCGGCATCATCAGCGCCCGGCTGGGGTTTGACGTCAGCGTGCACATGTCGGCGGATGCGCGAGAGTGGAAAAAACAGAAGCTGCGCGACAATGGCGTGAAGGTGGTGGAATACGCCGACGATTACGGCGTGGCGGTCGAACAAGGGCGCCAACAGGCGGCGAACGATCCGAATTGCTTCTTTATCGACGATGAAAATTCGCAAACCCTGTTCCTCGGCTACGCGGTGGCCGGCGGCCGCCTGAAGCGGCAGTTTGCCGAACAGGGCATCGTGGTGGACGCGCAGCATCCGCTGTTCATTTATCTGCCGTGCGGCGTCGGCGGCGGGCCGGGCGGAGTCGCCTTTGGCCTCAAGCTGGCGTTCGGCGATCACGTTCACTGCATTTTTGCCGAACCGACCCATTCCCCCTGCATGCTGCTCGGCGTCTACAGCGGGTTGCATGACGGCATTGCGGTGCAAGATCTCGGCATCGACAACCGCACGGCGGCGGACGGACTGGCGGTGGGGCGCGCCTCCGGTTTTGTCGGCCGGGCGATGGAGCGCCTGCTGAGCGCGTTTTACACCCTGAGCGACGAAGAGATGTTCGCGTTGCTTGGGTTGTTGGACAGGCACGAGCATATCCAACTGGAACCCTCCGCCCTGGCCGGCATGGCCGGGCCGTGGCGCGTTGCGGCCCATGCGGGGGAGCTCAGCGAGCAGGGCGTGAGCGCCGAGCACCTGGCCCAGGCGACGCATCTGGTATGGGCGACCGGCGGCGGCATGGTGCCGACGGCGGAAATGGCGAAGTATCTCGCCGCCGGGCAGGCGGCGGAGTAAGGCGCAGTAAAAAGGGGCGAAAATCGCCCCTGATTGTCTGTCGTGCGGTTACAGCTGTTCGCCGTTGCTGGCGATCACCCGGCGATACCAGTCGAAGCTTTTCTTGCGCGAACGTTCGAGCGTGCCGGTGCCGTCGTCGTGTTTGTCGACGTAGATGAACCCGTAGCGTTTGCTGTACTCACCGGTGGTGAACGACACGCAGTCGATGCAGCCCCACGGCGTATAGCCGATCAGGTCTACGCCGTCTTCAATCACCGCTTTTTTCATCTCTTCGATATGTGCGCGTAGATAGTCGATGCGATAGTCATCGTTGATCTGGCCGTCCGCATCCACCTTATCGAAGGCGCCGAAGCCGTTCTCCACGATAAACAGCGGCTTCTGGTAGCGTTCATACAGCACGTTCAGCGAATAGCGCAGCCCGACCGGATCGATCTGCCAGCCCCAGTCGGAGGCCTTGACGTACGGGTTCGGCACATTGCCCGGGAAGCCGAACATGCCGTCGCTGCCTTCCACCGCGTTGGCCTGCAGCGCGTTGCTCATGTAGTAGCTGAAGCCGATGTAGTCGGTGCAGCCCTCGCGCAGGATCTGCGCGTCCTGCGGCTGCATCTCGATCTTCAGCCCTTTGCGTTCCCAATCGCGCAGCAGGTAGCTGGGATAGTAGCCGCGCATCTGCACGTCGGTGTACAGATAGCGCTGGTGCATCGCTTCCACGGCGTACATCACGTCGTCCGGCTTGCAGGAGTAAGGGTAAAACGGCACGCAGGCCAGCATGCAGCCGATCTTGAATTCCGGGTTGATCTGATGACCGAGTTTGACCACCTGCGCGCTGGCGACGAACTGGTGGTGCAACACCTGGTACAGCGCCTGCTCAGGGTTGTCTTCCTGGGTGTAGTCCACGCCGGAACAGCAGTAGCCGAACAGCGGGTAGCGGTAGTTGCTCTGGTTGTTGATTTCGTTGAAGGTCATCCAGTACTTCACTTTTTCGCGATAGCGGCGCATCACCACTTCGCTAAAGCGCACGAAGAACTCCACCACCCGGCGATTTTTCCAGCCGCCGTAGGCTTTCACCAAATGGTAAGGCATTTCGAAGTGCGACAGGGTGATCACCGGCTGGATGCCGTATTTCAGCAACTCGTCGAACAGATCGTCGTAAAACTGCAGGCCGGCCTCGTTTGGCGTTGCTTCGTCGCCGTTCGGGAAGATGCGCGTCCAGGCGATCGAAGTGCGGAAGCATTTGAAACCCATCTCGGCGAACAGCGCCACGTCCTGCTTGTAGCGGCCGTAGAAGTCCACCGCTTCGTGGTTGGGATAGCGATAGCCGTCGAGCACGCCGTCGGTCATCACGCGATCCACGCCGTGCGAACCGCCGGACAGCACGTCGGCGATGCTTGGCCCTTTGCCGCCCCGATCCCAACCGCCTTCAACCTGGTGCGCGGCGACCGCGCCTCCCCACAGAAAATCTTTCGGCAACTGTTTCATCGTCAATGTCTCATCTTATTTAATGAAGGATAATAACGTTTGCATTGCCAATAGAGTAACAAGACCGAAAGAAATGTCACGATATAACAAATCGCCGTGCAAAGTGATTTGTCACAATAAAAAAACAGCCTGTTTTATTTTTCCGAATTAATATGCCCAAGCCGTTTGCCGATGGTTTCAATAATGTAAAGCACGGGGATCTGCGTGGTGATATTGTGATGCCCGCCGATCAAATGCTGCGGCACGTGGTAGGAGAGATTAAAGTCCGCCAGCCGCGCCAGTGAAGAGGTTTCGTTGTTGGTGATGCTGATGATCTTGCAGTGGTGCAGGCTGAACTGGCTCGCCAGTCGCAGGATCTCTTCGGTCTCGCCGGAGACCGACAACATGATCGCCACCGCGTTTTTATACATATCGCTGTTGACGGGATAATAAGGATCGTCGATATGGGTGCTGAATTTCCCGACGTTGGAAAAGAAACGCGCGCCATATTTCCCCAAGGCGCCAGAGGTGCTGATGCCGACGAAAATAATCCGCTCGGCGGCGGCGATATGGTGCGCCGCTTCATCGAGTAACTGATTAAATTCGTCGTTGCTGACGCTTTTAAAAAAACTGAGAATTTCGCCGATGCCGGAATCGACCGGCGGCGCATCGGTTTGCTCCAGATACAGTTTGAAACGGATGCGAAATTCTGAATAACCGTCACAACCCATTTTTTTGCAAAATCGCAGCACGGTGGTGGTGGACACGCCGGCGGCCTCGGCCAGCTCGCGGATGGTCATGTACATCACTTGATTTTTGTGTTTGCTGACGTAGTTATAAACCATCAGCTCCAGGGCGTTGAGCTCGGCGATTGCTTTATGGGTAAACATGAGTCGATCCGGCGGCTGAAAACGGGACATTTATCTGCGGGTTACCATAGCAAAATTCGCCGCTGCCGGCACTGCCGAACAAAAAGAAAAGCCGCACCAGTCAGGGGCGGCCCAGGGTTCACGACGAACAAATTAAAGCAAAAACGTTCCGGAAGACATGCCATGAAAACGCGTTTCATCACACAGAGTTAGCATAGGCCAACTGATGCCGGCGGCAAAATGCCGGTTTCTGCTTTCTAAAGCCAACGCGCGGCAAAAGCTATGGCGCCTCGGGTTTATCTTCTGACCAGCGGGCGGCGTTGACATCCACCTTAACCGGCAGCAGCCCGATGGCGGTGAATTTATCCGCCAACTGTTGTTGCTGCCTGAACACCTCCGGCGACATGCGCTGGCTGCCGAACGGCATGCGAGCGATGGCTCTGGCCCAAATGGCCTGATCCAGGCCGGTGCTCTGAGCGAGGATCGCCGCCGCCTCCTGTGGATGCCCGTTGGCCCAGTCGCTCAGCGCGCCGAGCTGTTGAATCACCTGTTTGGCGCTGTCCGGGTACGTTTCGGCAAAGCGGCGGCTGGCGAGATAGAAGGTGTAGTGCGGCACCAGGCCTTCCGCGTCTTTCAGCAGGCGGGCGTTGGCACGGGTTTCCACCTCGGCGTAGTAGGGATCCCAAATCACCCAGGCGTCGACGCTGCCGCGCTGGAAGGCGGCGCGGGCATCGCTCGGCGGCAGGTAGACCGGCGTGATGTCCTTGTAGCTCAAGCCGGCCTGTTCCAGCGCGCTCACCAGCAGGTAATTGACGTCAGATCCTTTGTTCAACGCCACGCGTTTGCCTTTCAGATCGGCCACGGAGCGGATCGGCGAATCCTGCGGCACCACGATGGCTTCGGTTTTCGGGCTGGGCGGCGAATGCGCCAAATAAACCAGATCGGCCTTGGCGGCTTGCGCGAAGGCCGGCGGGGCGTCGCCGGTCGCCGCCAGATCGATGCTGCCGACGTTCAACCCTTCCAGCATCTGCGGGCCGGCGGGGAATTCTATCCAGCGAACCTTGACGCCCTGCGGCTCAAGGGCTTTTTCCAGCGTGCCGCGGTATTTCAGCAGCGCAAAAATGTTGGCTTTCTGGTAACCGATGGTGATTTGCTGCGGTTTCTCCTGCGCGCCGGCCGGCAGGCTAAACAGGCTAAACAGGCTAAACAGGCCGAGCAGCAGGGCGGCGATCAGCGGCGTTGTGAGTTTTCTCATCCTGATTTTCCGATAGGCAAGTGAACGATAGCGATGACGCGCTGGGCGTAACGCCATGAAACGGCATTTAAATTTTCCTGCGGCGGGATAAGGGCGATGATAATGAGCGGCGCAGTGGCGTGTAAAGCGCCCGCTTATGCTGAATAATGCCTTGTTTAGCCATAAATGAGCTTAAGCGGGAGAGGGGCATGACGCTATGCCGCGTCACGCTCGCGCGAACGCCCCAGCAACAGCGGCACCAGCAGATACAGGGCGGCGGCCGACGCCCAGACCAGGCCGGGCCAGACATCGCGCGTGGCGGCATACAGCGCCGTCGCCACCAGCGGACCCGCGACGCCGATCAGGCTGCCCATGCTGGCCAGCGTCCCTTGCAGCTCGCCCTGATGGTCGTCGTCCACCTTGTGCGCCATCAACGCCTGCAGCGCCGGCAGCGCCATGCCGCCCGCCGCGAAGAACGGCAGCAGCGCAAAGGGCGCCCAGCCGCGCGTGGCGATCGATAACAGCATCAGACCCAGCGCGTCGGCCGCCAGGCCGATCAGCAGCGCCTTGCGTTCGCCGAGCCGTGCGACCAGCGGGCCGATGGCGAAGGCCTGCGACAGCGCGTGGCAGGCGCCGTAACCGGCCAGCGACAGGCCCGCCACCATCATGCTCCAGCCGAAACGATCCTGACCGTATAAAATCCATAGCGTGGCCGGCGCCTGTGAAACCAGCGCCATGATCAGGTAAATGCCGGCCAGCGGCAACAGGCCCGGTTTGCCGTGCAGCCGTCGCAATGACGAAAAGGGATTGAGGCGGATTTTCTCGGCGGCGCGGGCGCGGGGTTTGCGCGATTCCGGCAGCAGGAAAAACGCCATGATCAGGTTGAGGGCATTCATCGCCGCCGCCGCCAGGAAGGGCGCATGCAGATGCCATTCGCCCAGCGAGCCACCGAGCAGCGGGCCGACGATAAAGCCGACGCCGAACACCGCGCCCACCAGGCCAAAACGCCGCGCGCGCTGGCCGGCAGGAGTAATATCGGTAACGTAAGCGGTGGCGACCGCCATGTTGGCGCCGGTGATGCCCGCCAGTAACCGGCCCAGATAGAGCCAGGCCAGCGTCGGTGCGAACGCCATCAGCAGATAGTCGGCCGCCGCGCCGGCGAGCGAGATGAGCAGCACCGGCCGCCGGCCGAAACGATCGCTCAGCGCGCCGAGGATCGGCGAGAACAGAAATTGCATTAACGCATAGGCCGCCAGCAGGGCGCCGTAGTGCAGGCTGCCGGCGTCAAGACCGCCCAGCGAACGTAACAACGCCGGCAGAATCGGCATGATCAGACCGATGCCCACCGCATCCAGCAACACCGTCAACAAAATAACCAGCATGGGTTTTTTCAAAATTGTGACTCTAACAGTGATAGAGTATTGAGTATTCCACAGTTACCCTATCAGTGATAGAGATATGAACGAAAAAAATACTGCGACACGTTTAACGCGAGAAACCGTCCTGCGCGGGGCGCTGGCGTTGCTGAACGACATCGGCATCGATGCCCTGAGCACCCGCCGCCTGGCGCAACATTTGGGCGTGCAATCTCCCACGCTCTATTGGCATTTCAAGAACAAGGCCGAGCTGCTGAAGGCGATGGCGGAAACCATCATGCTGGATCACCGTGAAGAGGTGCCCGCCGACATGCCCTGGCAGGATTGGGTTGTCACCAATGCCGGCAACTTCCGTCGGGCTCTGCTGGCTTACCGCGACGGCGCGCGTCTGCACGCCGGCACCCGGCCGCAGGAGCCGCAATTCGCCATTATCGAGGCCAAGGTGGCGCTGCTGTGCCGGGCGGGCTTGACGCCGGAACGCGCCGTTAATCTGCTGTTCGCCGTCGGGCGCTTCGTGGTGGGCTGGGTGCTGGAAGAGCAACAAATGCAGCCGGACGATGCGCTGAATGACGCCGATCGCCGGCGTTACCCGCTGCTGTGCGAAGGCTGGGAAACATTGCAGGATAAGGGGGCAGACGCGCTGTTCGAAGCCAGCGTGCGGTTGTTGGTTGACGGCGCCGAGGCCGAATTGATGATCGACAATAATCACGGCAAGCAATCATAAAACCGGGCTTATCTATCGGAAATTTATAGAAAATACCCACTTTTCGTTAAAGCCATGGCGGCTACATTCCCTTAACATCATCAAGTCTTTTGATGATAATTATTAGCATGCTGCTCAATTATTCGCCGCAGTGATGTTACGGATTAAATCCGTTTGTTTAAGGGATAGTTTCACCATGGAAATCAATGTTAATGGCCGGGTGGTTCCACTCGGCAATCTCGCGCCCGAGACCCCGCTGTTGTACGTTTTACGCAACGATCTGCACTTGAATGGCCCCAAATACGGCTGCGGCCTGGGGGAGTGCGGCGCCTGCACGGTGCTTATCGACGGCGTCGCCGCTCGCTCCTGCTCAATGCCGCTGGCCGCGGTAGGAAGCAAGTCCGTCACTACGCTGGAAGGCCTGGGAACAGCGGAAACGCCGCACCCGGTGCAGCAAGGGTTTATCGATGAGCAGGCGGCGCAGTGCGGTTACTGCGCCAATGGCATGATCATGACGCTGGTCGCGTTGTTCGAACGCGAGCCGGATGCAGATGAACAGACAATCAAGAAAGAGCTGGCCTACAACCTGTGCCGCTGCGGCACCCACCTTGAGATCTTGCGCGCCGCCGAGCGCGCCCGCGATCTGCTGGCTGCGCGGAGGCAAGCATGAGCCGCCTCGAACTGACCCGCCGACAGTTGTTGCAGGCCGGGGGTGTGGTGATGGTCAGCAGTCTGCTGCCCGCGCCGTTTAACGCCTTCGCCGCCGAGGCGGTTTCATCGCCTGCCGATCTGCCGCTGGATCGGGTGGACAGCTTTATCAGCCTCACCGCCGACGGCCGGGTGACGGCCTTCAATGGCCACGTCGATCTCGGCACCGGCATTCGCACCGCGCTGGCGCAGATCGTCGCCGACGAAATTTGCGCGCCGTTCGAGCACGTCACGATGATCCTGGGCGATACGCAACGCACGCCGGATCAGGGGCCGACCATCGCCAGCGCCACCATCCAGGTCACGTCGGTGCCGCTGCGCCAGGCGGCGGCGCAGGTGCGACATATGCTGACGGCGCTGGCGGCCAAAGCCTTCGAACTGCCGGCCGACCAGCTGACGGCGGCCGCGGGGCAGGTGTTTGTGACCAAGAATCCGGGGCGCGCCTTGAGCTATGCGCAGCTGGCGAGCGGGCAGAATCTGCACGTGGCGCTGGATAAAAACGTGCCGCTGAACGGTGAACAGCAGAATCGCTACGTCGGCCGCGCCGTTGCCCGAGTCGACATTCCGGCCAAAGTGAGCGGTGGGCTGACCTACGTGCACGATCTGCGTTTGCCCGGCATGCTGCATGGCCGGGTGGTGCGCCCGCCTTACGTAGGCGCCGACAGCAGCGCCCCGCTGGGCGGCGGCCTGTTGTCGGTGGATGAACGTTCGATCGCGCACCTGCCGGGCATCGTGAAACTGGTGGTGATCAACGATTTCATCGGCATCGTGGCCGAGCGCGAAGAGCAGGCGGTCGCCGCCATGCGCCAGCTGAAAACCGAATGGAAACCCTGGGCCGGCTTGCCGGATCTGTCGCCGGAAGCGCTGCCTGCCGCGCTGGAGGCCAACCCGAAAACCGACCGCGTGCTGCGCGACGATGCGGGCACGGATGCCGCGCTGGCGGCGCTGCATACTGAAGTGCGGGCTGATTATGTCTGGCCCTACCATCAGCACGCCTCGATCGGCCCTTCCTGCGCGGTGGCGGAGGTTAAAGACGGGCGGGCGCAGGTGTGGTCCGGCACGCAAAACCCGCACGATCTGCGCAAAGACATCGCCACGCTGCTGGAATTGCCGCCTGAGCAGGTGCACATCACCCGTATGGAGGCCTCCGGCTGCTATGGCCGCAACTGCGCCGACGACGTCTCGGCGGACGCGGCGCTGTTGGCGCGGGCGACCGGCCGCCCGGTGCGGGTGCAGCTGATGCGCGAACAGGAATCCGGCTGGGAGCCGAAGGGCACCGGTCAGCTGATCCGGGTGCGCGGCGGCCTCGACGCGCAAAACCGAGTGGCGGCCTACGAGTTGAAAACCAGCTATCCGTCCAACAATGCGGTGACCTTGCCGCTGGTGTTGACCGGCAAGATGGCCAACCGGGCCGACGTGCAACAGATGGGCGATCGCACCGCCATTCCGCAATACGCGTATCCGCACATGCGGGTGATTTGCCAGGACGCCGCGCCGATCGTGCGGGCGTCGTGGATGCGCGGCGTTTCGGCGCTGCCCAACGTGTTCGCCCATGAGTCCTGGATCGACGAGCTGGCCTGGCGCGCCGGCGAGGACCCGATCACGTTTCGCCTGCGTTACCTGAACGATCCGCGCGCGGTGGCCTTGATCGAGGCTCTGAAGCGCCAGGCGAACTGGCAAGACGGCCCGGCGCACCGGTCGCGCGCCGCCGGCGCCGAAGTGGCGAGCGGCCGCGGCTTCGCCTATGCGCGCTATTTCCACAGCAAATTCCCCGGCTTTGGCGCCGCCTGGGCGGCCTGGGTGTGCGATCTCAGCGTCAACCGCCTTTCCGGGCAGATCACGCTCGATAAAATTTTCGTGGCGCATGACTGCGGCCGGATGATCAACCCGGCCGGGGTGCGCCATCAGGTGCACGGCAACATTATCCAATCCGCCAGCCGGGTACTGAAAGAGTTTGTGACCTTCAACGAGACGGGGGTGACGTCATTGGACTGGGGCGGCTATCCGATCCTGCGCTTCGACGAATTGCCGCAGGTCGATATCCAGCTGATCGACCGCCCGGACGAAGCGCCGATGGGCGCCGGAGAGTCCGCCTCGGTGCCGAGTGCGGCGGCGATCGGCAACGCGCTGTTTGACGCGCTCGGCGTGCGCCTGCGGGAGGTGCCGTTCACACCGGCGCGGGTGCTCGCCGCGCTGCGCGCTCAGGCCGGCCATTAACCCCCCGTAACGAACAAGGACAGCAAAGATGAGTAAGATGAAAAAAATCGTCGGGTGGGGCGGCGTCACGGTGATCGCCGTTGTGGTCGCCGGCGTGGTCGCCAGTTGGCAGCCGGAAATCGCGCCGCTCGCCGCCGATGCGACCCACAGTTTCAGCGAGGCGCAGATCGCGCGCGGCAAAACCCTGGCCGATCTCGGCGACTGCGCCGTGTGCCACACCCGTGCGGGCGGTGAGCGCAACACCGGCGGGCTGGCGATGGAGATCCCCTTCGGTACCATTTACACCACCAACATCACGCCGGATGTGGAAACCGGCATCGGCAGCTGGAGTTACGCGGCGTTCGAGCGCGCCATGCGCCACGGCGTCGATCGCCAGGGCCGCTATCTCTATCCGGCGTTTCCCTATACCGCCTTTACCCGCACCCGCGACGACGATCTGCAGGCGCTGTACGCCTACCTGATGTCACAGCCGGCGGTCAAATACCGGCCACCGGCCACCGATTTGCACTTTCCGTTCAATATTCGCCAGGGCATCTTTGCCTGGAACCTGCTGTTCCTGACGCCGGGCGCGATGCAGGACGAGGCGGCCCAGAGCGCCGACTGGAACCGCGGCGCGTACCTGGTCGAAGGGCTGGGGCACTGCAGCGCCTGCCATTCGCCGCGCAACGTGCTGTTCGGCGAGAAAACCGGTGACGACCATCTGGACGGCGGCGTGGCGGAAGGCTGGACGGCGCCGGCGTTGACCGGCCGCTCGCCCGCGCCGCTCGATTGGACGCAGCAGGATCTGGTCGAGTTTATGCGCACCGGCTACTCGGCCAACCACGGCGTCGCCGCCGGCCCGATGGCGCCGGTGATCGAAGAAGGCCTGTCGCGCTTGCCGCAGGCCGATCTGCAGGCGATCGCCGTCTACTTGCGCAGCTATCATCCTGAAACGGCGGCGGGCGCTACGGCGGCAACGTTAAACGCTCAGGCGGAACGGCAGGTGGAGCCTCTGAGTTCGGAAGGGGCGCGGCTGTTTTCCGGCGCCTGCATGGCGTGCCATGCGCAGGAAAAAGGCGCGCAGATGGCGGGGGTGCGGCCGTCACTGGCGCTGAACACCAACCTGTTCGCCGACGCGCCGGACAACGCCATTCGCGTGGTGCTGAACGGCATACAGCGGCCGGCGAACGCCGAGCTGGGCTATATGCCGGGCTTTCGCCATAACCTGAATGACGCGCAGATCGCCATCCTGCTCAACTACCTGCGGCAGCATTACGCCGGTCAGGCACCGTGGCCCGATTTGACGGCGCAGGTCGGCCGCTTGCGCGCCGAAACCGCGCAGAAATAGCCGCCGGGGGCTGGACAGCCGCGCCGTGTTGGCGACAATAGCGCTTTTCACATGGACAGAGGCAGTAAAATGAATACGTTAGACGCAATCCGTCAGCGCCGCGCTACCAAGCAGTTTGATACGCAGCACGTGATGACGCTCGAAGAGAAAAAAGCGCTGTTGAACATTGCGCTGCAGGGCGCACCCAGCGCGTTTAACCTGCAGCACTGGCGTCCGCTGCTGATCGAAGATCGCGCACAACGCGAGAAAATTCGCGAAGCGGCGTGGGGGCAGGCGCAGGTGACCGACGCATCGATGCTGGTCGTGCTGTGCGGCGATCTGTCGAGCTGGGAGTCACAGGTAAAAACCGTTTGGGCCGAGGCGGCGGAGCCGGTACAGCAGTTCATGATCCCGGCCGTCGATCAGTATTATCGCGGTAAGCCGCAGGTGCAGCGCGACGAGGTGATGCGCAGCAGCGGCATCTTCGCCCAGACGCTGATGCTGGCGGCCAAGGCGCAGGGTTACGACTCTTGCCCGATGGACGGGTTTGATTTCGACGCGGTGGGCGAGATTATCAACAAACCGGCTCACTATCAGATCGCGCTGATGGTCGCCATCGGCAAGGCGGTGGGGCAGCCTTATCCGCGCATCGGCAAACTGCCGTTCGACGAGGTGGTGAAAACCGATCGCTTCTGAGCTGAACGGTGAATGACAAAAGGGAAGGCTTGCGCCTTCCCTTATTTTTTTGTGACGCACAGTTCGTTCCAGTAGCTGAAACGGATGCGCCGTTGCAGGCGGTGATGCCACATAGAAAAACTCCTTCTACCCTACACGGTTTAAATAAATAGCACCGCGCCGGACACAAGGCGAATGCCTTATTGTGCATAGCTTGCCCATCGGGCGGGATTAACTGATTTTACCGGCCCGGTGCGCGGCGGGCGCCCATCGCCAGCCGAAGTTCATGCCCGCCGCCGCGCCGAGAATGGCCAGCGTGCCCAGCAACTGCAGCAGGCTGAGACGGTGCCCGAACGCCGCCCAGTCCACCACGATCGCCACCGCCGGGTAGATGAACGACAGCGTGCCGACCAGAGCGGTGGGGATTTTCTGGATCGCACCATAGAGCAACGTGGACATCACCCCGGTATGCACCAGGCCGAGGGTTGCCAGCAGCAGCCAGTCGGTCTGTTTCGCGGGAAGGTGGGCCAAAGCGGCGAACGGCGCCATCGCCAGCGCGCCGACGGTCAGCTGAATCAACACGAGCAGCTGCGGCGGCAGCGCGGCCAACTGTTTGACGATCGCCGCCGCCAGGGCGTACATCAGGGCCGCGCCCAGCGCCAGCGCCACGCCGAGCAGATAGTCGCCCTCGCCGCCACCGCTCTGCCGGCCGGTGACGATCAACACCATCCCCGCGAATGCCAGCAGAAGCCAGCCCAGCCGGTTAGCCGTCAGTTTTTCGCCGAACAGCAGCGCCCCCAGCGCCACCAACATAAACGGCTGAACGTGGTAGGTCACGGTGGCGACAGCGATCGAAGCGTGCTGATAGGCAGCAAACAATAGCGTCCAGTTGAGCACCAGCGCGATACCCCCGAGGATGGCGACAGCCAGCTGCCGCCGGTTGATCGCGCCGGGTTTCAACTGCCCAAGCGCGGCGCAGGTCGCCAGCATCGCCAGCGCGCCGAACGCGCAGCGCCAAAACACCACCGTGGCGGGCGGCTGCCCTAAAACAAGTACCGGCCAACCGACGGTGCCGGAGATTGTCATGGCGAGGATCATTTGCACTGCGCCGCGCGTTGTCGTTTTCATGTCATTTTCCTCGTTGCCTGGCCGTGCTTGTGATGAAGCCGCTTAGTCATTAAAATGAACAACTGGACATTATGATGAACATGGTTGACGGTGTTCGTCAAGTCGAACAATTGAATGGTATAATGAACAATGAGCGATAACCTGATGCAGAACATCACGCCGATCGGCCTCTTGTCGGCGGCAATCCGCCGCGAGCGGGAGCGATTGAATCTGTCGGTGACCGAGCTGGCGAAGCGCGCAGGCATCGCCAAATCCACGCTGTCGCAGCTCGAAGCCGGCAGCGGCAATCCCAGCCTGGAAACGCTGTGGGCGTTGGCGATGGCGCTGGATGTGCCGGTCAGCCGGCTGATTTCACAGCCGAGCAGGCCAGTGCAAGTGATCCGCGCCCATGAAGGAACGCCGGCGCTGTCGGAGCAGGGCAACTACGCCGCCACGCTGCTGGCCACCTGCCCGCCGGGCGCGCAGCGCGACATTTACCGGCTGCGGGTGCAACCCGGTGAAACGAAATGCTCGCGGCCGCATCCGCCGGGCACCGTCGAGCACGTGATCATCAGCAGTGGACGGGCGCGCCTTGGCCCGGTGGATCAGCCGCAGGTGCTGAGCGCCGGGGATTACATCAGTTACTCCGCCGATCGCGAGCATATTTTCGAAGCGCTGGAGCCGGAGACCACCGCCGTCATGTTGATCGAGCAGGGCTAGCGCGGCGTTGATGGTTCGTTTATTGAAAATGATTCTCAATTATATTAGTGTGCCCGCCTGTTTTGACGCCGGGACGGGCGTATGGCCCGGTGTCGCTGCTTAACGCCCTTCAAGGACCGAAGATGAAAATCGCTATTCCTTCCATACTGTTACTCGCCGGTTTGACGGCGACGCACCCGGCCACCGTGTTGGCCGCTGCACCGCCCGCTGCGGCGGATCAGGGCCAGAACGACACGGCCAACAACGATTTCAGCTTCGTGCGCTATCGTGCGGATTATCGCGTTAACGCCAACGCCACCAACGTGAAGACGGAAAGCTACGAAGTGCTGCTGAAAACCAAGGCGGCGGTCGAAAAATTCAGCCAGATCCGCCTGAGCTACAGCGAGAAAATGGAAACGCTGGAGGTGGTCGCTGCCTATACGCTGACCGCCGACGGCCAGCGCCACGATGTGGCGCCCGATCGCATCTACACCCAGGAGAGCTACTCCAGCGCCACGGCGCCGCTGTATGCCGACCGCAAAGTGCGCGTCATCGTGTTCTCCAACCTGGCGCCGGGCTCGCGCGTGGTGTACGAACTGCGCCGCACGCAGAACACCCCGTATTTCCCTGACTATTTCGGCCTGTGGGAGACCTTCAGCGTTTTCGATCAGTTCGACGACGCCGAAGTGACCCTGCAGGCGCCGGCCAAGCTGCCGATGCATATCTTCACGCGCGGCGTCGAGGGCGGGGACCAACCGCAGATCCGCAACGGCCAAGCGCACTGGCGCTGGCATTATTCGCGCAGCGCGCCGATGAAGGCGCAAAACTGGGCGGCGGACAGCTGGACCTTCAGCCCGACCATCATGGCCAGCACCTACCGCGAGTGGCCGCAGTTGGCCAAGGCCTACCAGCTGAAGGCCGGCGCGGCGGCGAAGGTGACGCCGGGCATTCAGGCGCTGGCGGACAACATCACCGCCGGCATCAGCGATCGGCGCGAGCAGGCGGAGGCGCTCTATCGCTGGGTGGCGCAAAACATTCGCTACGTGGCGGTGTACCTGGGCAACGGCGGGCTGGAGCCGAATTCGGCGCAGAGCATTCTCGATAATCACTATGGCGACTGTAAGGATCATGTGGTGATCCTGGAGGCGCTGCTCGCCGCCAAGGGCATTGAAAGCTCGCCGGTGCTGATCGGCATGGATGAAGGCCCGATACTGCCTAATGTGCCGCTGCTCGGCCGCTTTAATCACGCCATCACCTACGTGCCTGAATTCAATTTGTACCTGGACTCAACCAATCCCTGGGCGCGGTTCGGCCAACTGCCGGAGGGGGATCTGGGGGCGCCGGTGCTGCTCACGCGCGACGCCAAACTGGCGCGCACGCCGGGCAGCGACGAGCAGCCGGTCAACAGCGCGCTGAGCGTCGATTTTGTGTTCGACAAGGCGGGCAATCTGCATGGGCAAACCGAGCGCCGGCTGAGCGAAGTGGAAGAGATTGACCTGCGGGGCTACTTCTCGCAGATCAACCGCCAGAACCGGGCGCAGGCCGAAGCGACGATCATGTCCGCCTCCGGCATCGACGGCAGCGGCGAGGTGGCG
Organism: Serratia sp. 22278; assembly: GCF_052045405.1. NCBI lineage: Bacteria > Pseudomonadati > Pseudomonadota > Gammaproteobacteria > Enterobacterales > Yersiniaceae > Serratia > Serratia sp. 22278. The sequence goes on from NZ_JBQEOW010000009.1 coordinate 27,543, forward strand.
ATGAACAGCGATCCGCTGGATCTCAAAAAGCAGTTCGGTTACCGCTTCCGCTTCAAGGCGGACGACTACGTCGATTTCGGCGTGGTGGGCGGCATGACGTTGCCCAACCCGCCCGGCGGCAAATCGTTCCGCACGCTGTATACCACCACGGCGGCGCCGGGCAACGAAACCCCGTTCTACTGCAGCGCGCAGCGCTACGACGAAACCTACCGTCTGCAGCTGCCGGCCAACGTGCCGATTATCGCCATTCCGCAAGACAGGCAGTTCCGCAATGCGGCGGGCGACTATCGCGTGGCGTGGCGGCGCGACGGGCAGCAGGTGACCGTCAATCACCGCCTGCAGGTGAACGCCATTCGCGGCAAGGAAGCGCTGTGCCAGGCGCAGGATTACCCGGCGTTCCGCGAGCTGTTCCAGCAGGTGCGGCGCGGTTTCCGCGGCCAGGTGGTGTACGGCGAATTGGCCAACGGCAAATAAGCCGCTGCCCCGTAGTCGGATAAAAATGGCCCCCACTCAGATGCCAGTGGGGGCCGTAGCGTTCCCACTAAGCGATCTTAACCGCGCGCACCTCTTTGGATCTCAACTTCACGCGGATTGGCACCGATTTGTACGAAGGCGTGCCGCTCTCCTCATCGATGTAATGCAGCGGCACCAGCACGTTGGCTTCTGGGTAGTAGGCGCCGACCGAGCCGGCTGAGATGTTGTAGGCGATCACCGTGATGCCTTCCAGGCGCTGGGTGCTGCCGGGCAACGCCGTTTCCAGGTCGACCACGTCGCCATGCTCCAGCCCCAAACGTTGCAGATCGCTGTCATTCATAAACAGCACGTCGCGCCGGCCGAAAACCCCGCGATAGCGGTCATCCAGGGCATAAATGGTGGTGTTGTACTGATCGTGGCTGCGCAGGGTGATCAGCCGCAGCGTATTTTGTTCCGCCGCAATCTGGTCTTCGTGTAACCCGCTGAACACCGAAAACATCGCCTTGCCCGTCGCCGTCGGCCACTGGCGTTCGGTCGGCGGCAATGGCATGCGGAAACCGCCGGGTTGGCGAATGCGCGCGTTGTAATCGTCGAAGCCCGGAATGGTTTTTTCGATCAGATCGCGGATCACGTCGTAATCTTCGATCAGTTCATCCCAGGGCACCTTGCTGGCGGGCATCACCGCTTTGGCCATGCCGGCCACAATGGCGGGTTCCGAACGCAGCAGTTCCGACGCCGGTTTTAATTTGCCGGACGAGGCATGCACCATCGACATCGAATCCTCCACCGTCACCGATTGTCGCCCGCCGGCCTGCATGTCCAGTTCGGTGCGGCTCAGGCAGGGCAGAATGAGGGTTTCTTTCGCCACCAACAGATGGCTGCGGTTGAGTTTGGTGCCGATATGCACGCTTAACTCCAGCGCTTTCATCGCCGGGAAGCTCTGATCGGGGTCCGGCAGCGCTACGGCGAAGTTGCCGCCCAGGCAGATCAACGCCTTCGAGGCGCCGTCGATCATCGCCTGCATGCATTTCACGGCATCGTGACCGTGGGCCTTGGGTGGCGTGAAGCCAAACACCGTTTCCAACTTCGCCAAAAATTCGGCCGAGGGTTTTTCGGTGATGCCGACGGTGCGATTGCCCTGCACGTTAGAGTGGCCGCGCAGCGGGCAAATGCCGGCGCCCGGTTTGCCGATGTTGCCGCGCAGCAGCAGCAGGTCAGCGATCAGGCGCACGTTGGCGGTGCCTTTATTGTGTTGCGTAATGCCCATACCGTAGGTCACGATGGTGGCATTGGATTTCGCGTAAGCGGCGGCGACCTGTTCCAGATCCCGGCGCGCCAGGCCGCTCTCCGCCTCAATCGCATCCCAACCGGTGGCCTTCAGGTCGGCGGCGAAAGCCGTAAACCCTTCAGTGTGCTCGGCAATAAAGGCGTGATCCAGCGCATTGCCATGCTCATCATCCAGCTGCAGCAACGCTTTGGCGATGCCTTTGAGCGCCGCGGCGTCACCGCCGGCTTTGACCTGATAGTAGGTTGAAGCGATCGGGGTCGAACTGTAGGTCGCCATTTCGATGACGTTTTGCGGATCGGTGAAACGTTCGAGCGCCCGCTCGCGCAGCGGGTTAAAGACAATGATCGGTACTTTTTTGCGCGCCAGCTCATGCAGCGTGCCCATCATGCGCGGGTGGTTGGTGCCCGGATTGTGCCCGATGGAGATAACCAGCTCCGCGCTGTCAAAGTCGTCCAGCGAGACGGTGCCTTTACCGATGCCGATCGATTGCGGCAGGCCAACGCTGGTCGGCTCATGGCACATGTTGGAGCAGTCGGGAAAGTTATTGCTGCCAAATTCACGCGCAAACAGCTGGAACAGGTAGGCCGCCTCATTGGACGCCCGGCCGGAGGTATAAAATTCCACCTGTTCCGGCGGCAGCGTCTGCAAGACGGCGGCGATGCGTTGGAACGCCTCGTCCCAGGCCAGCGGGCGCAGGGTGTCCGTCCCGGCGTCATAAAACAGGGGCGTGGTCAGGCGGCCATAGTCTTCCAACTGATAATCGGTTTTTTGCAGCAGTGAGGTCACGGTATTTTGCGCCAGGAATTCGGGCGTCACGCGCTTGCTGGTCGCTTCCCAGGTCACCGCTTTGGCGCCGTTTTCGCAAAACTGAAAGGTGGAGCGATGCTCTTTATCCGGCCATGCGCATCCCGGGCAGTCAAACCCGTCGGGCTGGTTGGTGCGCATCAGTGTCACCGGCGCTTCTAAGGTATCCATCTGTGTGCGCACGGCGATGGCCGTCGCTTTCAGCGCGCCCCAACCGCCGGCGGGCCCATCGTAGGGATGGACACCGGGTACTGCTCGTCTTTTCGCCATTATTGATTGCCTCCGACACCGCTTACGACAAATGCAGGTGATTGATTTAAAGATAATATTTTCGTTATCGTCTAAGAAGGAAGGCAGACACCGCCGTCGTCAAACGCGCGCCTGTCGCTTCAGTATAGATGAGTAAGAAAGGGTGCAGCGGCAGTCAATGCGGGGAAGTAGCGGCCCGTCTAATCGAAGGCGGGCCGCCGGGGCGTTACTTTTTCACCACCAGGCCCACGCCGCGGCCACGCGGATCGGACGCGGTTTCCGGCGTGCGGCCATCGATGCGGATGACCTGAATATCCCCCATGTTCCAGCCCTGGTCTTCGAGGGTGTAACCCATGGCCTTCAGCTCGTCCGCCGGTTTGCCGGTCAGCGGCGCAAAGCTGTCATAGTAGACGGTATCCTTCGGCAACAGCTGATGGTGCACGCGCTGGGCGGCCACCGCCTGCGCCAGCGGCAGGTGGTAATCGTAGAGGTTGTTGATCACCTGGAAGATCGAGGTGAAGATGCGTGAACCGCCCGGGGTGCCGATCACCAGGGTGACGTCGCCGTCGCGGGTGATGATGGTCGGGCTCATCGAGGAGAGCATGCGTTTGCCCGGCTCGATGGCGTTGGCGTCGCTGCCCACCACGCCAAAGGCGTTGGCGACGCCGGGTTTGGCGCTGAAGTCGTCCATCTCGTCGTTAAGCAGGAAGCCGGCGCCTTTGACCACCACGCCGCTGCCGAAGTCCCAGTTGAGCGTATAGGTGTTGCTGACCGCGTTGCCGGCCGCATCGACGATCGAGAAGTGGGTGGTTTGGTGGCTTTCCAGCCCCGGCCGCACCCGTTCGGTCGGCGAGATCGCCTGCGGATTGATCTCGGCGGCGCGTTTTTGCAGGTAATCAGGGGCGATCAGCTGCGCTTCCGGCACGTTAGTGAAATCCGGGTCGCCAAGGTAGTCGGCGCGATCGGCGAACACGCGTTTTTCGATTTCCGCCAACAGGTGGATATAGCGCGCCGAGTTGAGCGGCACGCCCTTGAAGTCGGCCGCGCGATCTTCTTTGATCCCCAGCAGCTGCGCCAACGCAATGCCGCCGGAGCTGGGCAGCGGGGCGGTATACACGGTGTTGCCGCGCCAGCTGATGCGCATCGGTTCACGCCATTTCACCCGATAGTCGGCCAAATCCGCCGCGCCGATCAGCCCGTTGTCGCGCTGCATTTGCGCCACCAGCAGGCGGGCGGTTTCGCCGTGATAAAAATCGTCGGCGCCCGATTTGGCGATGCGCTCAAGGGTGGCGGCCAGCTCCGGCTGTTTAAACACCGTGCCGGGCTTCATGGCGCCGAAATAGTCGCCGAAGTTGGTTTTACCGGCGAACAGTTTGTTGGCGTCTTCACGGTACTGATACTGCTGGTCCGCCACGGTGAAACCTTGCCGGGCGTAACCTATCGCCGGCGTCAGCAGTTCGGCCCACGGCAGCTTGCCGAAACGCTTATGGGCTTCCCACAACCCCAGCACGGTGCCCGGCACACCGGCGGCGCGGCTGCCCACCAGGCTGAGATTTTCGATCACTTCGCCTTTCTCGTTCAGATACATGGTCTTGCCGGCGGCCTTGGGCGCCACTTCGCGGTAGTCGAGGAAATAGGGTTTGCCGTCGACGTACAACGTCATAAAGCCGCCGCCGCCGATATTGCCGGCTTCAGGGTAGGTCACCGCGAGGGTAAAGGCGGTGGCGACCGCCGCGTCGACCGCGTTGCCGCCGGCCTGCAGAATGTGCGCGGCGACCTTGGCGCCATACTGATCCGGGGCGGCGACCGCGCCGGCGGTCAGATCGGCGGCAAAGGCGGCGGGAACGGTGCAGGCAAGGGCCACGCTCAGAGCTATCGTTTTCAATAAACCGGCAGACATAGAAGATCCTTTTAGCGATGTTCAGTTATCAGGTGAATTCAACTAATTATTTTGAAACAGCAGGTTAGCGCGTTTTCTTCGGGTTGTTGCGACGCTTTATTGAAGGTAGCAGCGGTCAGGCGGGGCCGCCTGACCAGAGTAGCAAATCGTGACGTGGCGCGTTATGCGCCGGCGGACAGCGCCGACTGGAGCCATTGGCAGAAGTGCCGGGCGAGCGGATTGTGTTCGCTGTCGCGGTGCAGCAGCCACGCCCAGTTGGCGCCGCGCACGCGTTGCTCGGTTAACGGTTGCAGCAGCCCGACGTCGCGCGCATGTTGCGCCAGCAGTTGGCTGACCAACGCGATGCCGAGGCCATTGCAGGCGGCGTCCAGCAGCAGACCAGGATCGGAGAAGTTCAGCCCGCTGTCGCGTTGGCCGACGTGCGCGCCGCCCGCCACCGCCCAGTGGCTCCAGTCCATCTCACGTTCGCCGTGCAAGGTCACGCGCTGCTCCGGCGTCAACGCCAGCAGGCTGGGGTGGCAGGCGGGGTAGAGCCGGTCGGTACAGAGAACCTTGAAGGTGCAGTCCGCCTGCGCGCTGAGATCGTCGCGGATCGCCAGATCGATGCTGTCCGTCGCCATATCCGGCGGTTCAAAGCTGGTGAACAGCCACAGATCGATCTGAGGATGTCGCCGGTTGAAATCGCCCAGCCGCGGCGTCAGCCAGTGGCGGGCAAAGGCCGGGGTGGTGTTGACGATCAGCTGGTTGGGTTTGCGGTACTGATCCAAACGGCGAATGCCGACGGCCAGCTGTTGCAGCATCACCTGTGCGGTGCTGAACAGATCGTGGCCGGCGTCGGTCAGCGTTACGCTGCGGCCGGTGCGGAAGAACAGCGGCTGTTCCAGAAACGCTTCGAGGCTGCGGATCTGCTGGCTGATGGCCGATTGGGTCAGGTGCAATTCTTCGGCGGCCTGATGAAAACTGCCCAGGCGCGCCGCCGCTTCGAAACCGCGCAGGGCGCTCAAAGGAGGCCAGTGTTTTAACATTATCGATAAGCCTGTCTAATCAGATATCCACTAAATATATCGTTTGTCGCGGTGGCAGGGGAAGACTAGCATGGGATTCAAGCGCCGGAGCGTAAAGAAACCGGATAACCATTTGAATTTAAATTAATTTAAAGAGGCCATTTATGGCAACGCGTCGCACCTTTATCAAGCAGTTTTCGGCAGTGGCCGGCGTGGGTTTGGCGGCATCGCTGGGCATTTCGTTACACGGTCACGCGAAAGCTGCGCTTAACCCGGTCTGGCGCCTGCCCGACGAAGGGGAACCGCAGCAGCGGGCGTTTCTCGCGTTCGGCGCGCAGCGTGCGATTTGGGGCGGGTTCACGGCGGACGTGCAGGCCGCGCAGGGGCGCATCGCCCGCGCCATCGCCGAGTTTCAGCCACTGACGGTATTTTGCCGCGCGCACGAACGGCAACTGGCGGAAGCGACCTGCGGCAGCCATAACGTCAGCTATGTCGTCACCGAGTTGGATGACATCTGGATGCGCGACATCGGCGCCAATTTCGTCGTCAACGACGCCGGTGCGCTGGGCGCGGTGGATTTCAACTTCAACGGCTGGGGCAATAAACAGCGACATGCCAAGGATGCGCGTCTGGCGGCGTTCGCCGCCAAAAAATACGGCGTCGCTCAACCGCGCCGCAGCGCGCTGGTAGGCGAAGGCGGCGGCATCGAAGTGGATGGGCACGGCACCGGCATCATGACCGAGAGCTGCTGGGTGAATGCGAACCGCAACCGGGGCTGGAGCCGGGAGCGGGTTGAGCGGGAGCTGAAAGCGATGCTCGGCCTGCGCAAAATTATCTGGCTGCCGGGCATTAAAGGCCGGGATATCACCGATGCCCACGTCGATTTTTACGCCCGTTTCGTGCGGCCGGGCGTGGTGGTGGCCAACCTGGATACCGATCCGGCCTCTTATGATCATGCGGTTACCCAGGCGCATCTGGCGATCCTCAAGACAGCGACCGACGCCGATGGCCGCACGTTGCAGGTGCATACGCTTTCGCCGCCGCTGGCACCGCGCGACAGCCGATTCAGCCGCCGCAATCCCGATTTCGCGGCGGGCTACATCAACTATTTCGTGATCAACGGCGCGGTGATCGCCCCTGAATTTGGCGACCCGCAGGCGGATAAGGCGGCGTTTACGCTGCTGTCGGCGCTCTATCCGCAGCGCAAGGTAGTACAGTTGGAGATCGACGCCATCGCCGCCGGCGGCGGCGGCATTCACTGCGTGACCAGTCAACTGCCGGTGCATGGCAAGCCAGAGCAGTGAATGTTCAAAAAATGCGCACGCGGTTGTTTGTCGCCCTAGGCTGTGGTTGGCTGAGTGGAAACATAAGGAGGCCATAATGAACGACTCCCCCTTGAGCATCCCCACCTGGTATCGCGATCCGCACGCAGAGCAGGCCATGGCGGAAGGCCATGCGCCTATCTGGCGGCATCTGCTAACTCTGGTGCCGGAACACGAACTGTCCGGCGTCAGGGTGCTGGACTTCGGCTGCAATCAGGGCGGTTTTCTGCGTCTGTTGCACCAAATCCGGCCATTTCGTGAAGGGCTCGGCGTCGATATCGCCCGCCAGTCCGTCGAACACGCCAACCGCCTGAAAGGAAACCTGCCGATCGGTTATCAAACCGACACGCGGCTGACGGGCTGGGATGACCATTTCGATATCGCCTTCAGCCATGAAGTCATCTACCTGATCGAAGATATCGCGCAGCATGCCGCCGATATGCTGCGGGCGCTGAAGCCGGGCGGCGTTTACTATGCGGTGACCGGTTGCCACACCGACAACCCGCTGTGGCCGCAATGGCGCGCAAGGGTAGCTGAACAGACGCATACCGTGGTGCAGGATCGCTCGCTGGATGACTATGCGCGCATTTTCTCCGGCGCGGGGTTCCAGGTTTCTGCCCGCAGGCTGGGTTTTTCCGGCTTCGTACCCTATGAGCCGGACGGTTGGATGCCGAATATCGCGGCGGCGATCGACTACTATTGGCACACCAAAACGGTGTTTCGGCTGGTTAAATCCCCAGAGCCAGTGAGTTAACGCGCCGGGCCGATGCCGTAGCGCAGCAGGGCGACGGCGTGGCGGGCGATATCTTCGGCGTTTAGCTGGCCTTTATCCCGTTCGCGCCGCCATTTGGGCGCGGTGGCCAGCGGCAGCAGCGTGATGCCGAACAGGGTGAAGAACAGCAGGGCAGGCTCGAGATCGGGATTAAGTTTACCCTGCGCCTGCCAGCGCGCGATGGCTTGCAGCGCGATCTGATGGCGTTCATTACCGAAGCGTTCATCCATGCGCTGTTTCAGCACGCCGCTTTCACTCATAACCTCCCGCAGCCACAGCGGGGCGAACCAGGGGTGTTCCAACGCGATGTCGATAAAACGTTGCGCCAGCAGGGTGAAGGCGGTGACGGGATCGTCCGCGTTGGCGTCGAATACTTCGCCGGCCATCTTGCGCACTGGCAGAAAGCGCTCCTCGATCAGCACGTCCAGCAGCTGATCGCGGTTATGAAAGTAGTAGTGCAGCATGGCCGGGGTGACGTTTGCCTCGCGCGCAATGGCGTTCAACGAGGTGTCTACGATCCCCTGGCGGGCAAACAGGTTCAGTGCGGTATCAAGCAAATGCTCGCGTTTGTCAGCCCCTTTGGCACCGCCGCTCGGCCGGCCGGGGCGGCGAGGCTTGGCGGGAGTTTGAACGTTTCGTGCTGTCATCGCGGTGAGATCCATTGACCGGAGAAAAGGATGACTCATATATTAATTATGCGATTAATTAATTACAAGTGAACTGACTTCGATGGAGATAGAAAACCCGACAATCCGGCCCGATCAGGGCGGGGCGCCAGCCAAGGCGCCTTCGCTCCCGTTGCTGTTTTCCGCGTTGCTGCTGGTGATGCTGCTGGCGGCGCTGGATCAAACCATTGTCTCCACCGCGCTGCCGACCATCGTCGGCGAGTTTGGTGGGCTTGAGAAACTGTCCTGGGTGGTGACGGCCTATCTGCTGTCTTCCACTATCGTGGTGCCGCTGTACGGCAAATTTGGCGATCTTTTCGGCCGCAAGATTGTGCTGCAAATCGCTATTTTGCTGTTTTTGCTTGGGTCGGTACTGTGTGGGCTGGCGCAAAATATGACGCAGCTGATTATGATGCGCGCGCTGCAAGGGTTGGGCGGCGGTGGGCTGTTGGTGGTCACCCTGGCGGTGGTCGGCGACGTGATCCCGCCGGCGGAACGCGGCCGTTATCAGGGGCTGTTCGGCGGGGTATTCGGCCTGGCCACGGTGGTGGGGCCGCTGATCGGCGGCCTGTTGGTGCAGCATTTTTCCTGGCGCTGGATTTTCTACATCAATCTGCCGCTGGGCCTGTTCGCCCTGCTGGTGATTGGCGCAGTGTTTCAGTCGCAGGTTAATCGAGTGCGGCATGAAATCGACGTCCTGGGCGCCGGTTACCTGGCGATGGCGCTCACCTGCATCATCCTGTTCACCAGCCAGGGGGGCACGGTAATGGCCTGGTCGGACGGCCAGCTGTGGTGCATTCTGGCCTTTGGCCTGGTGTCGCTGGGCGGCTTTATCTATGAGGAACGGCTGGCCGCTGAACCGATCATTCCCCTCGGGCTGTTTCGCAACCGCACCTTCGTGCTGTGCGGCCTGATCGGCTTTATCGTCGGCATGTCGCTGTTCGGCTCCGTGACTTTCCTGCCGCTGTATCTGCAGGTGGTGAAAGGCTCGACGCCATCGCAGGCCGGGATGCAGCTGCTGCCGTTGATGGGCGGCATTATGGCCAGCTCGATCATCAGCGGGCGGATCATCAGCAAACGCGGTAAATATCGCCTGTTCCCGATCGTCGGTACCCTGTGCGCGCTGGGGGCCATGACGCTGCTCGGCACTCTGACCAATAACACGCCGGTGCAGCAACTGTATCTGTATCTTTGCCTGCTGGGATTGGGGCTGGGCATGGTGATGCAAGTGATGATTTTGGCGGCGCAAAACAGCGTGGAGCCCCGACATATCGGGGTCGCGACGTCCAGCGCCACGCTGTTCCGCTCTATCGGCGGTTCGATAGGCGTGGCGGTGTTCGGGGCGATTTTCACGCAGGTGTTGCACACCCGTTTGGCGGCGCTGTTGCCGGAAGGCGCGCAGCTGCCGCGCTCGCTCGGCGCAGAAGCGGTGCACCATTTGCCGACGGCGCTGCAGCAGGATTACCTGCAGGCTTTCGGCGGGGCGATCCATTCGGTGTATCAAATTGCCGCCGGGGTGATGGCGCTGGCTTTTGCGCTGACCTGGCTCTTGAAAGACGTGCCGCTGCGGCACAAATAATCGCGATACCGGCCGGCTCAGCCCGACGGACTTTTACCGAATCCTTACGCAACCCTTTCAGAAGCGCATCGCGGCATTCGATATATTGAGAATAGTTATTCTCAATAGGATCGTATTGCAATGCAGAGGAAAACGCTTTTAGCGCTGGGGCTGTCGCTGTCGCTGGCCGCCTGCGATGGGCAAAACGCCGGCGCGCCGTCGGGCGCAGGCGGTGAACGGGAGGTCGGCGTGGTCACGCTGCGCGGCCAGTCGGTGACCCTGAGCAGCGAGCTGACCGGCCGGGTCAACGCCACCATGACCTCCGACGTGCGACCGCAGGTCGATGGCATCATCAAGCAGCGGCTGTTTACCGAAGGGGCCGAGGTGAAAGCCGGGCAGGTATTGTATCAAATTGATCCCGCCAGCTATCAGGCCAGCTACGATCAGGCCGCCGCCCAGTTGAAAAACGCCCAGGCCACGGTGCAATCCACCCGGCTCAAATCGCAGCGCTATGCGGCGCTGGTGAAAGAAAACGGCGTTTCCAAACAGGACGCAGACGACGCCAAAGCCGCGTATCTGCAGGCCGTGGCGTCGGTGGCGCAGTATCAGGCGGCGCTGGAGACGGCGCGCATCAATCTCGGTTATACCCAGGTGCGTGCGCCTATCGCCGGGCGTATCGGCATCTCATCCGTGACGCCGGGCGCGCTGGTCACCGCCAGCCAGACCGATGCGTTGGCCACCATCCGCGCGTTGGATCCGATCTATGTCGATCTGACCCAGTCCAGCGCCCAGATGCTTAAGTTGCGACGCCAGCAGGCGGCGTTACAGCGCGGCGCGGTCACGCCGGTCGCCATCAAGCTGGAAGACGGCACGTCTTATGCCCACGCCGGCAAGCTGGAGTTGACCGAGGTGGCGGTGGATGAGGCCACCGGTTCGGTCACGCTGCGCGCGGTGTTCCCCAACCCCGAACATGAACTGTTGCCCGGCATGTATGTCCACGCCACGGTGGATAACGGCGTCGATTCTAAAGCCATTCTGGCGCCGCAGCAGGGCATCACCCGCAATGCCAAAGGGGAAGCCACCGCGTTGGTGGTGGACGAGCAAAATAAAGTGGCGCAGCGCACCGTCACCGCCGAACGGGTGGTGGGCAGCAACTGGCTGATCGGCAGCGGGCTGAACGAGGGCGATCGCCTGATCGTCGAAGGCACCAGCAAGGTGACGATCGGCGCGGCGGTGAAGCCGGTCGCCGTCTCGCTCGACAAAGCCCAACGCGGGGAGCAGTGATATGGCGCAGTTCTTTATCCGCCGCCCGGTGTTCGCCTGGGTGATCGCCATCATCATCATGCTGTGCGGCCTGATGTCGATCAATTCGTTGCCCATCTCGCAGTACCCGGACGTGTCACCGCCGCAGATTTCCATCTCCGCCACTTATCCGGGCGCGGACGCGGAAACGCTGGAAAACAGCGTCACCCAAGTGATTGAACAGCAGCTCACCGGTCTGGATGGCCTGCTGTATTTCTCTTCGACCAGCAGCTCCAGCGGCTCGGTCAGCATCGACGTCACCTTTGATCAGGGCACCGATCCGGATATCGCGCAGGTGCAGGTGCAAAACAAAGTTCAGCAGGCGGAAAGCCGCTTGCCGAGCGCGGTCACCGCCCAAGGCGTGACGGTCAAGAAATCCCAGAGCAGCTTTCTGCTGATCGTCGGGCTGTATGACGAGAACGACAAGGCGACGATGGCCGATATTTCCGACTATCTGGTCAGCAACCTGCAGGATCCGCTGTCGCGCATCGAGGGCGTGGGGGACGTGCAGGTGTTCGGTTCGGAATACGCGATGCGCATCTGGCTGGATCCGACCAGGCTGGCGAGCTATGCGCTGATGCCTTCCGACGTGCAGACGGCGATCGAGGCGCAAAACACCCAGGTGTCCGCCGGCAAGGTAGGCGATCTGCCGGCCGCCGCCGATCAGCAGCTGACCGCCACGGTGAAGGCGCAGTCGCGGCTGCAAACGCCGGAACAGTTTCGCAATATCATCCTGAAAAGCGACAGCAGCGGCGCGCTGGTACGGCTGGGCGACGTGGCCCGGGTTGAGCTGGGCAACGAAGATTACTCCGCCAGCGCGCACCTCAACGGCCACCCGGCGGCGGGGATCGCGGTCAAGCTGGCGGCGGGGGCCAACGCCCTCAACACCGCCAAGCTGGTGAAGGCCAAGGTGGCGGAATACCAAAGCGCGATGCCGCAGGGTTATAAGGTGGCTTACCCGAAAGACAGCACCGACTTCATCAACATCTCGATCGAGGAGGTGGTGAAAACGCTGTTCGAAGCGGTGGTCCTGGTGGTGGTGGTGATGTTCGTGTTCCTGCAAAACCTGCGCACCACGCTGATCCCGACCATCACCGTGCCGGTGGTGTTGCTGGGCACCTTCGGCGTGCTGGCGGCGTTCGGCTACTCGATCAATACCCTGACGCTGTTCGGCATGGTGTTGGCGATCGGGCTGTTGGTGGACGACGCCATCGTGGTGGTGGAAAACGTCGAACGCGTGATGCGTGAAGATAAACTGCCGCCGCGCGAGGCGACGGAGAAATCGATGCGCGAGATCACCGGCGCGCTGGTCGGCATCGCGCTGGTGCTGTCGGCGGTGTTTCTGCCGATGGCGTTCTTCGGCGGTTCCACCGGGGTGATCTACCGTCAGTTTTCGATCACCGTCGTCTCCTCGATGGTGCTGTCAGTCGTGCTGGCGTTGACCCTGGCGCCGGCGCTGTGCGCCACATTGCTGAAATCGACGCATGAAGAACAGACCGACAAAGGGCTGCTGGGTAAATTCAACCGCGGTTATAACCGGCTGCAGGAGAAGTACGCCGACAAGGTCGGCGGGGTGATCCACCGGCCGACGCGCTATCTGCTGCTGTACGGCCTGCTGCTGATCGCCACCGCCGTGATGTATCTGCGTTTGCCGACCGGTTTCCTGCCCAATGAGGATCAGGGTTCGGTGATGGTGCAGTACACCTTGCCGGCCGGCGCCACCAACGCCCGCACCTCGGCGGTGAGCGAGGCGGTCACTGCCTATTTCCTTGAGCAGGAAAAGGCCAACGTCAGCACCATTTTCACCATCAACGGCTTCGGTTTCAGCGGCAGCGGGCAAAACGCCGGCATGGCGTTCGTCAGCCTCAAAGACTGGAGCCAACGTGGCGGCAGCGAAAACACCGCCGACGCCATCGCCAAACGCGCCATGGCGCACTTCGCCTCGCTGCGCGACGCCCAGGTGTTCTCCATGAGCCCGCCGGCGATCGACGGCTTCGGCCAGTCCGACGGCTTCACCTTCGAACTGCAGGCCAAAGGGGCGACCACCCGCGCCGAGCTGCAGGCGATGCGCGATCAGATCGTCGCCGCCGCCGCCGGCAATCCATCGCTGTTGGCGGTACGCGCCAACACCTTGCCGGACACGCCGCAGCTGCAGGTGGAGATCGACAGCGGCAAACTGCAGGCGCTCGGTCTGAGCGCCGGCGACGTCAACAGCACGCTCAGCAGCGCGTTCGGCAGCACCTACGTCAACGACTTTATCGATCGCAACCGGGTGAAAAAAGTCTATATGCAGGGTGACGTAGCGTATCGCGCCAAGCCGGAAGATCTCGACAAATGGTTTGTGCGCGGCACCAACGCGGCGGGAGACAGCAGCATGACGCCGTTCTCCGCTTTTGCTTCCTCACACTGGATCTACGGCCCGGAAAACCTGTCGCGCTATAACGGGCTGTCGTCGTTCGAGATCACCGGGCAGGGCGCCGCCGGCGTCAGTTCCGGCACGGCGATGAGCGAGATGGAGAAACTGGCGGCGAAATTCTCCGCCGGCAGCAGCTATTCCTGGAGCGGGCTCTCCTATCAGGAGCGGCTGACCAGCGGCCAGGCGTCGTCGCTGTACGCCATTTCGCTCATCGTGGTGTTCCTGTGCCTGGCGGCGCTGTATGAGAGCTGGTCGATTCCGTTTGCGGTGATGTTGGTGGTGCCGATGGGCATCGTGGGTTCGCTGTTGGCAATCACGCTGCGCGGGCTGGAGAACGATATCTACTTCCAGGTGGCGCTGCTCACCATCGTCGGTTTGTCGGCGAAAAACGCCATTCTGATCGTCGAGTTCGCCGAGGAAATGCATCAGCGCGGTGAAACGCTGATTGGCGCGGCGGTTCACGCGGCGCGCATGCGCCTGCGGCCGATCCTGATGACCTCACTGGCGTTCACTGCCGGGGTTCTGCCGCTGGCGGTATCCAGCGGCGCCGGCGCCAACAGCCGCATCGCCATCGGTACCGGCATTATCGGCGGCACCCTTACCGCCACCGCATTGGCCATCTTTTTCGTCCCGCTGTTTTATGTGCTGGTGCGCCGCGTGTTTAGCCGCCGCTTCGCCAGCCGGCCGCCACAGGCAGGAGAATAACGTGTTGCAACGAGTCATGATGTTAACTTTGCCGCTGCTGTTGGCTGGCTGTATTTCGCTGGATCCTGATTATCAGCGGCCGACGGCGCCGATAGCGGCAACGCTGCCGCAGGGCGAGGCCGCCAGCAAGCAGGCGTTGAGCTACCCGGACATCGCCTGGCGCGACTATGTGCAGGACGCCAGGTTGCGTCAGGTGGTGGCGATGGGGCTGAGCAGCAGCCGCGATCTGCGCGAGGCGATCGCCAATATCGCGTCGGCGCGCGCGCTGTACGGTGAGCAACGCGCGGCGCTGTTGCCGACGATCAACGCCACCGCCGACGGCAGTCGCGGGCGTTCGCTGACCGGCAACGGCAATGCCACCGCCATCAGCCAGAGTTACGAAGCGCAGGCCGGCGTCAGCGCCTTTGAGCTGGATCTGTTCGGCAAAAACGCCAGCCTGTCGCGGGCGGCGTTCGAAACTTACCTGGCGAACTCGGAGGCGGCGAAAAGCACCCGCCTGACGCTGATCGCCGATATCGTCACCGACTGGGTGGCGGTGGCGGCCGAGCGCAGCAATCTGGCGGTGGCGCAGCAGACGATGGAAAGCGCCAAACGGTCGCTGGAGGTGACGCGCAAGAACCAGCAGCACGGGATTTCATCGTTGGTTGATGTGGCGTCGGCGGAGACCGTTTATCAACAGGCGCGATCGGACGCCGCCAGCTATGCGACAAGCGCCGCGCAGGCGAAAAACGCGCTGGATTTGGCGGTGGGGCAAAGCGTGCCGGAAAACCTGCTGCCCGGCGGCATCGACGCGCTGGGCGGGATCATGCGCGACCTGCCGGCCGGGGTGTCTTCGCAGGTGCTGCTGACGCGGCCGGACGTGCTGCAGGCCGAGCATAATCTGAAATCCGCCAACGCCAATATCGGCTCGGCGCGGGCGGCGTTCTTCCCGTCGATCAGCCTGACCGCCAGCGGCGGGGTGGGCAGCGGTGAACTCTCGTCGCTGTTCAGCCACGGCGCGGGCGTTTGGTCATTCGCCCCGAGCATCAGCCTGCCGATTTTCAGCGGCGGCTATAACACGTCGCAACTGAACTACAGCAAAGCGCAGAGAGATCTGTATGTCGCCACCTATGAGAAAGCGGTGCAGACGGCATTTCAGGAAACCGCCGACGCGCTGGCGCGCAAAGCCACGCTGCGGGAACAGCTGGCGGCGCAAACCGGCTATGTGGCGGCGGCGCAGCAATATTATCGTCTGGCCGAACTGCGCTACCGCCAGGGCGTGGACAGCTATCTGACCGTGCTGGACGCGCAGCGCACGCTGTATACGGCGCAGCAGTCGCTGATCGCCGCGCAGCAGACGGCGTACGATAATCAGGCGACCCTGTATAAAGTGTTGGGCGGCGGGGTTGCCGCCGAGCGGCAGGGGGATGGCGTCATCGCCGACAAGACGACGCTCAGCCGCTAACCTTCGACCGCGCGCGCCGGGCGTTTGGCTGCGCGCGCTTTTTATGGAAAGTGTAAAGAAACGGAAAACCCGCGCGGCGGCCCGAACTCGCCGCGGCGGGCAGAGTCAGACAGGTAATTGCACTCACTTTTTCTTCATATCGGCTCGAGGTCGTCATGGCAGAAGACATTCAGCAACAGGTCATCGCGCTTATCGCCGCCTTCAACGCATCAGGGCGGCTGCAGAAGGGCGTGGCCATCACCCCGGAAACCGAGATTAACACCGTGCTCAATCTGTCGTTCAGCGACTCCAACACGCTGATGCGCCGCTACTTCGACACCTTCGGCGTCGACAGCGGCAACTATAACCACGAGCTGTATTTCCAGCCGCCGAGCAATACCGGGCGCTGGTTTTCCCCCTCCGCCTGTAAAGAACACACCCGGCCGCTGTGCGTGTCTATGCTGGTGCGCTCCGCGCGCGCCAAACGCTGGCTGTACGACATCCATTTTCTGATCGAGCAGCTCCGTTAGCGCCGCATTACTGCTCCAATACCTCAGCGAACTTCGCCAGCCACTGCGGATGCGCCGGCCAGGCCGGGGCGGTGACCAGATTGCCGTCGACGTGCGCCTGATCGATGCCGATCTCCGCATAATGACCGCCGCCGAGCCGCACCTCCGGTGCGCAGGCCGGGTAGGCGCTGCAGGTGCGGCCTTTCAACACTCCGGCCGCCGCCAGCAGCTGCGGACCGTGGCAAACGGCGGCGATCGGTTTTTTCGCGGCGTCAAACGCCTGTACCAGCGCGATCACGTCGGGGTTCAGACGCAGGTATTCCGGCGCCCGACCGCCGGGGATCAAGAGCGCATCGTAGTGCTCTTCTTTGGCGGCGGCGAAGTCGGCGTTCAGGGTGAAACGGTGGCCGGGTTTCTCGCTGTAGGTCTGCGCGCCGTCAAAATCGTGGATCGCGGTCTGGATATAGTCGCCGACGGCTTTGCCGGGGCACACGGCGTCCACCCAATGGCCGATCATCTGCAATGCCTGGAACGGCACCATGGTTTCGTAATCTTCGGCGTAGTCGCCGACCAGCATCAGGATCTTTTTCTTGCTCATGATCACAACTCCTGCAGGAGGGGGAATGCCTAAGGTATAGCCCAGCCCCCCTTGGAATGCGAACCGCAAAGCGCCTATCTATACTCGTGATACTGCGGCGCTTTTCTCGTCGCTCAACCCCAGGGAGAATCCCCGATGCTGAATCTGGCAACCTTGCTTGAAGAGAGTGCGCGTACCTGGCCGGAGCGGCCGGCGGTGATACAGGACGATATCCCGCTCAGCTATCGGGCGTTGAATGAAATGGCCAACCGGGTGGCGAATTTGCTGGTCGCGCGCGGCGTGCAGCCCGGTGAACGGGTGGCGCTGGCCTGCACAAACCGGCCGGAGTTTCCGGCTATCTACTACGGCATCCTCAAAAGCGGCGCCGTGGTGGTGCCGCTGAATATTTTGCTTAAAAGCGCCGAATTCGACTATTACCTGGCGGATTCGGCGGCGGTGGCGCTGTTCTGTTTCGAAGGCAGCAGCACTCTGCCGTTGGGGGAAGAGGCGCTGCGGGCGGCGGCGAAGGCGGAACAATGCCGCGAGGTGTTTATTATCGGCGATCGGCTGCCGCTCGAGGGGGAGCGTTTCAGCCAGGCGATAGCCGCACAGTCCACTGAGTTCGCGTCTGCCGCGACGCTCGAAAGCGACACGGCGGTGGTGCTCTATACCAGCGGCACCACCGGCCGGGCCAAGGGTGCGGAGTTGACCCACGCCAATCTGGTGCTCAACGCATTGGGATCGGTGCGGCTGTTCGACGGCTCAGAGGCGAATCCCGATCGTCACCTGGTAACCTTGCCGCTGTTCCACACGTTTGGTTCGACGGTGCAGATGAACGCCGGATTTGCCGCCGCCGCCACCCTGGTGCTGGTCGCGCGCTTCGACGCCGCACAGGCCATCGCGCTGATGCAACGGCACGGCATCACCTTTTTCGCCGGGGTGCCGACCATGTATTGGGCGCTGTTGAATGCGCTGGATGAGCACACGGATATCGAACGCTTGCGCAGCACGCTGCGTATGGCGGTGTCCGGCGGCGCCAGCCTCCCGGTGCAGATCCTGGAGGATTTCTCGCGCCGCTTCGGCGTCAACATTCTCGAAGGGTATGGGCTGTCGGAAACCAGTCCGGTCGCCACCTTTAACCATCCGCACCGCGTGACCAAACCCGGCTCCATCGGCCAACCGATCTGGGGCGTGGAGGTTCGCTTGCTCGACGTCACCGGGCAGCCGATCGACGGTGTCGATCAGGTGGGGGAGATCGCGGTGCGCGGTTACAACATCATGAAAGGCTATCTGAATCGTCCCGAAGCGACGGCGGAGGTGCTGGAAAACGGCTGGTTTCGCACCGGCGATCTGGCGCGCCGCGACGCCGACGGCTTCTATTTTATCGTCGATCGTGCCAAGGACATGATCATTCGCGGCGGGTTCAACGTCTATCCGCGCGAGATTGAAGAGGCGCTGATTCGCCATCCGGCGGTGTCGTTGGTGGCGGTGATCGGTGTCGAGCATCCTTCGCTGGGCGAAGAGATCAAAGCGGTGGTGGTATTGAAGGAAACGGAAGAACCGATCGAGGAAGAAGCGCTGATCGCCTGGAGCCGGGAGCGGCTGGCGGCGTTCAAGTATCCGCGTATCGTCGAGTTTGTCGAACGCTTGCCGATGACCAGTACCGGTAAGGTGTTGAAACGCTGTTTGCGCTGAGGAAAATCCGGCCTGCCGGGGCAGGCCGGAATACGGGTATCAACCTGGGTAGATGCCGCGCTCTTTACGTGCGGTCAGGATGCGCTCACAGGCCACGATGTAAGCGGCGGTGCGCAGGCTGCACTCTTTCTCGGCGGCCTTGTTCCAGACGTGGACCATCGCGTCGGTCATGATCTTGTCCATACGCTCGTTGATCTCGGACTCGCTCCAGAAGTAACTCGCCATGTCCTGCACCCACTCGAAGTAACTGACCGTTACGCCGCCGGCGTTACAGATAACGTCCGGAACCACGGTGATGTTGCGGGAACGCAGAATGTCGTCCGCTTCTGGGAAGGTTGGGCCGTTAGCCCCTTCCAGCACCAGTTTGGCGCTGAGGATTTCGGCGCGCTGGCGGGTAATCTGGCCTTCCAGCGCCGCAGGGATCAGGATGTCCATGTCGACCGACCAGAACGCTTCGCTCTCGATCTCGCTGGCGCCAGGGAAGCCGGCGATCTGCTTGTGCTTGGCCTGGTATTCGGTCAGCGCGGCCAGGTCGATGCCGTCGGCGTTGAACAGGGTAGCGGAGTGGTCCTGGATGGTGACGACGCGCGCGCCGACGCCGACGAACAGACGGGCCGCTTCGCTGCCCACGTTACCGAAGCCTTGTACCGCCACTTTGGCGCCTTCGATCTGCACGCCCAGACGCTTGGCCACTTCGCTGCCGGTGACGAACACGCCGCGGCCGGTCGCTTTCTCACGGCCCAGGGAGCCGCCGAGGTGGATGGGTTTGCCGGTGACCACGCCGGTGATGGTGGTGCCGTGGTTCATGGAGTAGGTGTCCATCATCCAGGCCATCACTTTGGCGTTGGTGCCGACGTCCGGCGCAGGAATGTCTTTCTGTGGCCCGATGATGAAGCCGATTTCACTGGTGTAGCGGCGGGTCAGTCGCTCCAGTTCACCTTCAGACAGTTTGAACGGGTCGACGCGGATGCCGCCCTTGGCGCCGCCGTACGGCAGGTTGACCGCGGCACACTTGATGGTCATCCAGGCGGACAGGGCCATCACTTCGTTCAGATCGACGTCAGGGTGGAAGCGGATGCCGCCTTTGCCCGGCCCACGCGACAGGTTGTGTTGTACGCGGAAACCTTCGAAGTGACGGATGGTGCCATCGTCCATCTGCAGCGGGATATCGACAATCAAAGCGCGCTTAGGGTGACGCAGCGTATCAACCCAGCGTGACAGGTCGCCGAGGTAAGGGGCGACGCGATCGATTTGTTGCAGATATGTAGCCCAAGCGGTGGTGCTGCTGTCTGAAGCGTAGGATAGCTTTTCCATAACCAACCTTTATATATTAGAGGTATTTATTTCGTTTAACCGTGGATTAGCAAGCGCATAACACTTTGCGACGCTAAATTTACCACTAATTATGCCGGTTGTTAGCCCCCCTCTCATCGGGCCAGCGGACGCTTTTTCGCCGCCTGCAGAGCGGTAAATGAATAGTTAATTACTTTTTGTCGACGGTGAGCGATCACATGCATAATTTATGCATATAAAGCGCATAAAAACCCTTTTTATCTATTTTTCAGAAGCTTGAATGTGATCAAAAAGTTTCATTTTATTTAACTGCCATGTTGACAATGGCATTTCCCCTCGCCAGAGTTAAATTAATGTTAAAACGGCTCCGGCGTCGTTTTTTTGTTGCACAAGGGAAAGTATAACCATTTGATATTGTAGTGTTTACCCACCACGCTCAGGCTTTGTACGCCAACCGTGGGCGATACGACGGCTCACGAGAGCATTTTCTTGGTACCCATTATTATTACCTCCCTGTCACAACGGGGCGGGCAGCGTTTGGTCTCAATTTTTTGCCGGTTAGAGCGCCCGCGGGCGTTTCATTCCTGCTGCAACCGCGCATCGGTTGCTTAATCGCCTTAACGACGGACAGGTAACACCATGACAAAAAACCACTGCGATCGGCTGAGCCCAGGTTCAGCCGAGGGGCCTCACTGTGCCCAAACTTTGCAGCGCGGGCTGAGCGCGCGCCACATTCAACTGATTTCGATCGGCGGCGCCATCGGCACCGGGCTGTTTATGGGCGCCGGGAAAACCCTCGCGCTATCGGGCACCTCCATCGTACTGACTTACGCCATCGTCGGCTTTTTCATGTTCATGGTCATGAGGGCGATGGGGGAACTGCTGCTCACGCGGCTCGATTACCGCTCATTCGCCGATTTTGTCTCCGAATACCTGGGGCCGCGCGCCAGCTTTTTTCTCGGCTGGTCCTACTGGCTGAGCTGGGTCGTGACCTGCATTGCCGACGTGGTGGTGTGCGGCGGCTACGTGCAATATTGGCTGCCAGACGTCTCGCCCTGGTTGCCGGCGCTGCTGACGCTGGGGTTTCTGTGTCTGTTCAACATGCTGTCGGTCAAGATGTTCGGCGAGGCCGAATTCTGGTTCGCGATGATCAAGGTGGTGGCGATCGTCGCGTTGATCGCCACCGGCGCCTGGATGGTGTTCAGCGGCTGGACTTCGCCGGACGGCGTGACCGCTTCGCTGCATAACGTCACCGATCCCGCCATTTTCATGCCGCACGGCATCTTCGGCTTTTTCGCCGGTTTCCAGATCGCCATTTTCTCCTGCACCGGCATCGAGCTGCTGGGCACGATGTCGGCGGAGACCAAAAACCCCGAGAAGGTGCTGCCGAAGGCGATCAACGCGATCCCGGCGCGCATCATCGTCTTCTACGTGTGCTCGATGCTGACCATTATCGCCGTCACCTCATGGAGCCACATTTCGCCGGACAGCAGCCCGTTCGTGATGCTGTTCGATCGGGCGGGACTGCCGGCCGCCGCCGCGGTGATCAACTTCGTGGTGCTGACTTCGGCGATGTCCTCGGCTAACAGCGGGGTGTATTCCAGCACCCGCATGCTGTACAGCCTGTCGATGGAAAAGCATGCCCACGGTCAGTTCCGCATTCTGTCTCGCACCACGGCCATTCCGATCCGCAGCCTGCTGTTTTCCTGCTTCTGCATGGTGGCCGGCACCTTGCTGCTGGTACTGGTGCCGAACGTCATGACGTTGTTCACCATCGTCTCTACCGTGGCGGCGATCCTGGTGGTTTACAGCTGGGGCATGATTTTGGTCGCCTACCTGGTGTATCGCCAGAAGCGGCCGGATCTGCACGCCGCTTCGCACTTCAAAATGCCGGGCGGGGTAGCGATGGCCTGGCTGACGCTGGCATTCTTCGCCTTTACGCTGGTGCTGATGGTGTTCGATAGCGATACGCTGATCGCGTTGTGCAGCATGCCGCTGTGGTTTACCACGCTCGGCCTGATCTGGCGTTATCGGGTCCGCGACAGCGTGGCGCGCGAGAGCTACGTGTTTTATCGGCGTGGCGCCGAGGCGGAATAACCGGCGAAGGATGCGCCGCTTGCCGCCGCTCCACTCGGCAAGCGGCGGCAACTGCGGTATGCTAAGCAGCTGAACAGCCAACCAAACCGGGCCATACGGAGATACCCCAGCGTGCCGAACTCTTCTTCTCAACTCGAACTTTTGCGCTCGGTCGCTGACGGCATCGCGGCGCTGTTTTTCCCGAATGCGGAAGTGGTGATCCACGATCTGGCCACCAACAAGATTGCCTATCTGGCGAACAACCTGTCAAAGCGTAAACCGGGCGACGACGCCGGGCTGGAAGACTTCGAGCTCGATGGCGGCGCCGGCGTGAGCGGCCCCTATGAGAAGCTGAACTGGGACGGCAAAAAGATGCGTTCGGTGAGCATTGCCGCACGCGACGAGCAGGGCAAGCCCAGCTATCTGCTGTGCATCAACCTGAGCACCGCGATGTTCGAGGACGCCCGCAACGCGCTGGACATGTTCCTGTCGGTCACGCGGCTGCAACCACAGCCACAAGAGCTGTTCAAAGACGACTGGCAGGAGAAGATCAATACCTTTCTGCATGACTGGCTGCGCCGCGAAAACGCCGCGCTCGGCGCGCTGAGCCGCGAACAGAAACGGCGGCTGGTCAGCGATCTCTATCATCAGGGCGCGTTCAAGGCCAAAAGCGCCGCGGACTACATCGCCAACGTGCTGTCGATGGGGCGCGCCACGGTGTACAAGCACTTGCGGGAATTGAAACAGGAGTAAAGGCGGCGGGAAAGGCGGAAGAAAGGGGCGGCGATGGCCGCCCCTTGTCGTTACCAGCGGTAGTTGACCGAAGCGATGATGCTGCGGCCGCTGCCGTAGAAGCAGGCGTACTCGCCGCTGCAGGATGAGACGTATTTCTTGTCCGTCAGGTTCTGCACGTTGAGCTGGAGCGCCGCGCCACGCAGCGCCGACGAAGCCTGGCCGAGGTCATATTTCACCATGGCGTCGTACAGCGTGTAGTGCGGCACGTCGTACTGGCCGGTGGCGTCGGCCGGCGCATCGCCGATGTAACGCACGCCGCTGCCGACGGTCAGGCCGTTCAGCGCGCCGCTCAGGAAGCTGTAACTGCCCCAGGCGGATGCCGCGTGGCGCGGGATGCCCGCCGGGCTGTGGCCGATTTCGTCCGCCGAGTTGGAGTCTTTGGTCACGACGTCGGTGTAGGTATAGGCGGCGGTCAGCTTGATCTCCGGCGTTGGTTGGGCGTGCACTTCCGCCTCAATCCCTTTGGATTTCACCTCCCCGATCTGCTCATAGGCGGAGGTGAGACGGTTGTAAGACGCCACATTGCGCTGGGTAATGTCGAACCAGGAGAGGGTCAGCAGGGTATTGCCGCCCGGGATCTGGTACTTCACGCCCACCTCGGTTTGTTTGCCGGTGGTCGGCTTGAGCGGATCGGCGCCCGGCGCGCTTGGGTACAGGTTAGGATCGAACGAGGTGCTGTAGCTGACATACGGCGAAATGCCGTTGTCGAAAGCGTAGAGCAGGCCCGCGCGGCCGGTGAACTGGGCATCGTTGTAGGTCTGTTCCTTTCCGCCGCTGGTGCGATCGCGGGTGTTGACCTGTGACCAGTCCTGACGGCCGGACAGCAGCAGGTTCCAGTTATTCCACTCCAGTTGGTCCTGCAGATACACCCCGATCTGATTCAGCGTCTTCAAGTCGCTGGAAGCCAGCGCCAGCGTGCTGCCATCGATGCTGGGGCGAACCGGGTTGGCCCAGTCGATCGGGTAATCGTTGCCGCGATCGCGATACATTTTATAATCGCTATGGCTGTAGCGGTAATCCAGCCCGCCCAGCACGGTGTGTTTCACTTCGCCGGTATCGAACAGGCCCTTCAGCTGGTTATCCACGCCAAACTCGTTGGTCATCTGCGTTTCATGCTGCGCCATGCGGGTGACGGTGTGGTCGTTGATCTTCGAGTTTACGTTATAAACCAGATACTTATAGTCTTCATCGCGGTGGGTGAAGCGCAGGTTCTGGGTAAACGACAGCGCATCGCTGAAGTTGTGCTCGAGGCTGTAGCCGATCGACGCCTGCTCGCGCCGCGACTTGTTGAAGCTGGGTTCGCTGACGTTGAAGTCATAGGGCACGTAGCCCGCGCTGGTCGGGAACAGCGTGCCGGCGCGCGGCAGGAAGTTGCGCGACCCGGCTTTCGGATCGTTCTGGTAGCTGGTCAGCAGCGTAAAGCTGGTGTCTTCGTTCGGCAGCCAGGTGAAGGCCGGCGCGATGGCCACCCGTTGCTGCTTGCTGTCTTTGACGAACTCGTGCTCGGTTCTGGCGATACCGTTCAGGCGATAGAACAGGGTGTTGTCGTCGTTGAGTTTGCCGCCGAAATCGAACGCCGTTTCCGCCAGATGGCGGTTGCCGGTGCTGAATTTGACTTCGTGAATGCTCTGGGCGGTAGGGCGTTTACTGGTCATCACCACCACGCCGCCGGGGCTGACCTGGCCGTACAGCACCCCGGCCGGGCCGTGCACCATCTCCACGCGCTCCAGCAGCCAGGGGTCGATCTGCCCGGCACCGCCATTTTGGCTCGAGAGGCCAAAGTGCAGACCGTCGAGCAGTTTGGGCGCATAGCGGAAGCCGCGGCTGATCACTTCGTCATTGCGGTTGGAGTTGCCGCGGTAGGTGGTGATCACCCCGCTGGTGTAGTTCAGCGCGTCGGCGACCGACGCCGGCTCCTGGTCGTTCATTTGCTCGCGCGTGACCACCGAGATGGACTGCGGCGTCTTGCGCAGAGAGGCGGCGGTCTTGGTGCCGGCGGCGCTCTCTTTGGCGACGATCCCTTTGACCGGCGCGGTCACGCTATTTTGCGCGTCGGCGGTCACCAAAATCGTTTCGTCCGCTGCCGCAGACGCGTGTTGCGCCAAGGGCAATAACGCCAGCGCCGATCCCAGCAACAGACGCCTGGCGGACATCGCCTCCGCATTCCCGTTAGCTATCCCTTTGTTTTTAATCTTCATTATCTCTCCTGCATACCTGCGTTGTGTGTTATGCCACCCTGATAAACCCCGAAATATCGGCGAGCGGTATTCACCCGTCGACGCGGAGACGCCGTATGTGCACGACGGTAAAAATCCGACAAATAGTATTGAAAATGATAATGAGTATCAATACGATTGTCAGGTTTTGTAAAAATCACTCATGTTATGTAAGAGGCGCTATGGAGTTTTTGCCGGAAAAGAGGCCAGGAAACGACCTTGAGGGATTGGCGGCGCAATGGCTGCGTGAAGAGGCGGCAGGGCAATCCGCGTGGTGGCAAAAGGTTGCCGCGCAGGGCACGCCCATCGTCGACGCGCTCGACGAACGCCACGTCAAAATGACCTGGCTATGGCGCGACCCCGCCGGCGATGAACGGCACTCGCCGATATGCCGCGTTTACGCCGATATCAACGGCATTACCGATCACCACAGCACGTCCCCCAGCAGCCTGACTCGGCTCCCCGGCACCGACGTTTGGTACGGCTCGGCCGTTATCGATCGCCGCTGGCGCGGCAGCTACAGCCTGATCCCCATTACCGAGCGAGACCTCCCCCCCGTCTTCAGCGACGACGAAACGTTACGCGACCGCCAGCAGCGTGCCTGGTGGGTATCGCTGTTCCCGTTGGCGATCGCCGATCCTCTGAATCGCCTCTCGCTGGGGCCGTCTCATCGCCCGCGGCCCGTATCCCTGGCGCAAGGGCCGGATGCCGACGATCAAAGCGCCTGGCAGGCCGCCGATCGGCCGCTGGATGAGGCGCGGCTACAGCTATTTCAGTGGCGCAGCGAACGGCTGGGTAACCAGCGGCGCGTTTGGCTGTATGCCAGCGGCGACGCGGCGGTGAAAGCGAACCGCCCGCTGGTGCTGCTGCTCGACGGCCAAAACTGGATCGAAAGGCATGCGCTGCTGCCGGTGATTGAGAACGAGACCGCAAAAGGGCAGTTGCCGCCCGCGTGCTGGTTGCTGATCGATGCGATCGATGGCGAACACCGGGAAAACGAGCTGCCCTGCAACGCCGTCTTCTGGCAGGCGGTGATCGACGAACTGCTGCCGCAGGCGCAGCGCCGCGAAGCGTTCAGCGAGACTGGGGCGCGCACCGTGGTCGCCGGCCAGAGCTACGGCGGGCTGGCGGCGTTATACGCCGGTTTGCACTGGCCAGAGCGCTTCGGCCACGTGCTGAGCCAGTCCGGCTCTTTCTGGTGGCCTACAGTGCAATTTGTTACCCAGTTCGAAAAACGCCACGAACTGGAGGAAGGCTGGCTGATACGCCAGGTTCGGCAGCGCAACGCGGCGGCACCCAAGCTCACCGTGATCCAACAGGCCGGCGATCGCGAGGCGGACATCGAATTCGTCAATCGCCAGATGCACCAGGCGCTGACGGCGGCCGGGCACCGCGCCGACTACCGCGTGTATTCCGGCGGACATGACGCGCTCTGCTGGCGCGGCGGCTTGGTGGACGGCGTGCGCCGGCTGCTTTCCGCAATGAAGTAATCCCACATTTTGACAGACAGGTAATGAAAATGACTCAGGAACAACAAAACCCGTTCGATGACGAAAGCCTCCGTTTCTCCGTGCTGGTCAACGCGCAGCAGCAGTATTCGCTGTGGCCGCAGTTTGCCGATACGCCGCAGGGGTGGCGCGTGCTGATGGGGCCGGCGTCGCGCGGCGAGTGCATCGACTACATCGAAACGCACTGGCAGGACATGCGGCCGGCGGCGCTGAAAGCGACGGATGCGGCGCGTTAAGCGCCTGGCAGTCAATCGATATATTCCGTTTGAGGGAAAGGACAGACACCATGTCAGAAACGCTTTCTTTACCGGATACTCAGGTCGAGTATCGGGATTATCCGCTGGTTGCTGCGCAACCGGGGATCTGGATCGCCGACCAAATCGCGCTGCGCCGCAACAGCTTCGCCGTGGCGCACTACACCGAACTGCACGGCGCTATCGATCGTTCGGCGCTGGAGCGCGCGATCCGTCAAGGGCTGGCCGAAGCGGATACGGTTCAGGCGCGATTCTTTGAGGCGCAGGACGGCCAGCCGGTGCAGCGTTTACCGTTGATAGCCGATCCCGCACGCGTGCAGGCGCCGGAGTGGTTCGATTTCAGCGCGCGGCCGGACGCCGAGCAGGCGGCGCTGGCGCTGATGAACGACGATCTGGCGCAGGATCTGCCGGCGGACGGCGAACGGCCGCTCTATCGCCATGCGGTGATCCGCGTCAGCGCCGATCGCTGGTTCTGGTACCAGCGCTTTCATCATCTGACCCTGGACGGCTTCAGCTTCGAGGCCATCACCCGCCGGATCGCCGATATCTATCGCGCGCTGCGTCACGGGCTGTCGCCGGCGGCATCGCCGTTTACCCCGTTCGGCAAGGTGGTGGAAGAGTTTGAGCAATGGCAAACGTCGCCGGCGCGCCGGCGGGCGGCCGAGTTCTGGCAACAGCATCTGCGCGATTTGCCGTCGCCGCTGTCGTTATCGACGGAGAGTCGGGAGGTTGAACCGGGTGCCCGGCCGCTCAAACAGGCGCTGGTGCTGCCGGAATCGCTGTTTGACGAAGCGCTGCGCGATGGCGCGCTGCAGTCGCTGCAACCGGCCGATATCGTCACAGCGGCGCTGGCGATGTATCTGGCGCGCATGAGCGGCGAAACCCGTTTTTCACTCGGTTTTCCTTTCATGCGCCGTATGGGCTCCCAGGCGCTGGCGGCGGTCGGCCCGGTGGTTAACGTGCTGCCGCTGCTGCTGAATGTGACGCCGGATATGTCGCTGGCGGACGTCTGCCAGGCGACCGTGGCGCAAATCAAACAGGCGCGCCGCCATCAACGCTATGAAGCGGAGCAGATCAAACGCGATCTCGGCCTGGTCGGCGGCCATCAGGAACTGTACGGCCCGGTGATCAACGTCAAGGTCTACCACAGCGCCTTGTCCTTCGACGGCCAGGCGGCCGTTACCCATACGCTGGCGATGGGGCCGGTCGATGACCTGGAGTTTGAGATCGGCTTTCGCAACGGCGTGCTGACGCTGTCGTTGGTCGCCAACCCGGCCAAATACTCGCCGCGCACCTTGCATCACCACGCGGAGCGCAT
The DNA here is from genome assembly GCF_052045405.1 of Serratia sp. 22278. Classification (NCBI taxonomy): domain Bacteria; kingdom Pseudomonadati; phylum Pseudomonadota; class Gammaproteobacteria; order Enterobacterales; family Yersiniaceae; genus Serratia; species Serratia sp. 22278. The sequence continues at coordinate 55,666 of NZ_JBQEOW010000009.1, forward strand.
CGGCCATTGGCTGCAGCAACTGGCGCGGCAGCCGCACCAGCCGAACGGTCAACTGGCGTTGATCGGCGAAGGGGAGTTAAAACAGCTCGCGGCCTGGGGGCGCGGCGCGCATCTGACACCGCCGGCGGGCATGGTGTCAATCATGGATGCGTTTCAGCGCCAGGTTGAGCGGCAGCCCGAGGCGCTGGCGGTGGCCTGCGGCGATGTGCGCCTCAGCTACCGTCAGCTCTCCGAACGGGTGATGCAGCTGGGGCGAGTGCTGATCGAAAGCGGCATCGGCGCGGAAGACGTGGTCGCCATCGGCATTCCGCGCTCGGTGGACACGCTGGTCGCGCTGTTCGGCGTGTTGGCCAGCGGCGCGGCCTATATGCCGCTCGATCTGGATTACCCGCGTGAACGCCTGGCGCTGATGTGCGACGACGCGCGGCCGGCGATGTTGCTGACCCACCGCGCTACGCAGGCCAATATGCCGGATCTGCCACAGGTATTGTGCCTGGACGACGCAGCGTGCCTGGCGCGCTGCGCGGCCGCCGAAGCTGCGCCGATAACGGATGCCGAACGGCGTGCGCCGCTGAACGAGGCGCATCTGGCCTATATGATTTACACCTCCGGTTCGACCGGCAAACCCAAAGGCGTGATGTCCACGCACCGCGGGCTGCTGAACCTGTTCCTGTCGCATCAGGCCTCGCTGTTTGGCCCGGCGATCGAAAAATTCCAGGCTCGCCATGCGCGCCGCCTGCGCGCCGGCCATACCGCTTCGTTCTCTTTCGACTCCTCCTGGGAACCGCTGTTCTGCATGATGATGGGCAGCGAACTGGTCATCTTCGATGAGGAGCTGCGCCGCGACCCCTGGGCGCTTCTGGAACAAACCCAGCAGACGCCGATCGATCTGCTGGACATCACGCCGTCGTTCTTCTCGCAACTGGTGGACTGCGGCCTGCTGAAAGGGCAGTTCCCGCTGCCGGCGTTCGTGATGATCGGCGGCGAGGCGGCGACGCCGACGCTGTGGAACCTGATGCAGCAGCATCCGGAGGTGGAGATCCACAACTATTACGGCCCGTCCGAATACACCGTCGATACCCTCGGCGCGCCGGTCACGGCCGCCGAACAGCCGGTGATTGGCCGTCCTCTCGCCAATACCGAAGTCTGGCTGCTCGACGGCCGCCTGCAGCCGGTGCCGATCGGCGCGGCGGGCGAGCTGTACATTTCCGGCAAAGGCATCGCGCGCGGTTACCTGCGGCGCCCGGATCTGACGGCGGCGCGCTTTGTCGCCAATCCGTTTGTCGAGGGCGAGGTGATGTACCGCAGCGGCGATCTGATGCGCTGGAGCGCGGAGGGCCAGCTGGTGTTCATTGGCCGGACCGATCACCAAATCAAGGTGCGCGGCTTCCGCGTCGAGCTGGGTGAGGTGGAAAGCGCCTTGGCCGCCTTGCCGGACGTGGGGCGGGCGGTAGCGATCGCCGAGCCGATCGGCGCCACCTATCGCCTGATCGGTTATTGCTCGGTGCAGAATGACGCGCGGCGCGCCTCACCCACGCTGCAAAGCGAACTGCTGGGGCAACTGGCGCAGCGTCTGCCGGATTATATGGTGCCGGCGATCCTGGTGGTGATGCCGGAGCTGCCGCTCAACGTCAACGGCAAGATTGATCGTCAGGCGTTGCCCAAACCGCAGGAGACGCTGGCGCAAAGCATTCGTGAACCGGCCACCGAGCAGGAAAGGCTGATTTGCCACGCCATGGCGCAGCTGTTGGGGATGGATCGCGTCGGCGCCGACGACGATTTCTTCGCGCTCGGCGGCGACAGCATCTCGGCGATGGGGCTGGGCACCGCCCTGCGGCGCAAAGGCTATCTGCTGCGGCCGCGCGAGATCTTCGCGCTGCACACCCCCGCGCGCATGGCGCAGGCGATGCAGCCGCTGGTAGTTGGCTCTCAGGTCGCACGCAGCGTACAGCAAGGCCCGATCGACGGGCTGCCGATCCTGCACTGGTTTGCCGAGACGGGCGATATGCATCGCCGCTTCGCGCACGGCGTTTTCCTGCGCGTACCAGCCGAGCTGCAGCCACAACAGCTGCATTATGCATTGGAGCAGTTGCGTGCGGCGCACCCGGCGCTGGGCGCGCGGATCCGCGACGGTCAGTTGGTGGTTGAAACCGCCGCCGCCGGTGAGCTGATGCAGGTTGATACCGTGTCCGGTGAGCTGGAATCAGCGGCGGAACAGGCGTTTGATGCCGCGCTTGACCATCTCGATCCGGCAGCCGGTGCCATGATGCAGGCGATCCTCTTGCAGCGCGACGGGCAGAGCCTGGGGCTGGTGCTGGCGATCCATCACCTGGTGGTCGACGGCGTTTCCTGGCGCATCCTGCTCGACGAACTGCGGCAGGTGGCCGACAGCGCCATGCAGGGGCAGCCGATCACATTGCCGCCGGAAGAAACCTCGCTCTATGAGTGGTCTGCACGCCTACGAGCCGACGCTGAACGCCGGGAAACCGAGCTGCCGTTCTGGCGGCGGATGCTGGCGGACGGCGCACCGCGTTTGGGGCGGCGAGCGTTGGATCCGCTGAACGATCGCACGGGCGACGTATCGGAAAAACGCACGCTGCTCGACAGCCGGCTGACCGCCGCGCTGCTCGGCGCATTGCCGCAGGGATACCGCGCCCAGGTTGAAGAGATCATGCTGTGCGTGTTGGCTCAGGCCTGCCGCCAGCGTTTCCAGGCCGCTTCGCTGCGTTTCTCTCTGGAGTCGCACGGCCGCGCCGAACTGGACGACGGCCTCGATCTGGCCCGCACCGTCGGCTGGCTGACGGCGGAGTATCCGCTGCGCATCGAACTGCATGACGCTGAGCACAATGAGGCCGTGCGCGCGGTGAAACGGGCGACGCGAGCGGTGACCGATCGCGGCGTCGGTTATGGCCAGCTGCGTTATCTGCACCCGCGGCGTGACGAACTGGCGGCGCTGGCGCAGCGCAATGCGCCGGAGATCTTGTTCAACTACCTCGGGCGTTTCAGCCAGGATGAGGGGCACTGGACGCCGCAACGCAGCCAAACCCGCTTCCGCGACGCCTTCGCCGTGGCGCAGGATGCGCAGCAGGCGCTGTCGTATGGCCTGGAGGTGAATATCTTTGTCGAAGAGCGGCGCGACGGCGCCTGCCTGGCGATCAACTGGAGCTGGCTGGAGGCGATGTTCAGCGAGAGCGACATTGCGCAGCTGCACAGCGGCATCGAGCAAGCGGTGCGTTCACTGTGCGAGTTTGCCGAGCGTCATCCCGAACGCGCGGCGGCAACGTTGGTGGCGGCCGAGATCGCCCAGCCGAACGTTGACGATGAGACGGTGCGCGCCTGGGAGCAAGAGTGCGGGCCGTTGGCCGCGGCGCTGCCGCTGTTGCCGTTGCAGCACGGCCTGCTGTTCCATGCGCAGACGGCGCAGCAGGGCGGCAGCTATAACTCGCTGACGCGCCTGAGCCTCTGCGGCGAGCTGGACGAACATCAACTCCAGCAGGCGCTGAATGCGGTGATCCGCCGCCATCCGCAGCTGGCCGCCCGGTTCAACCGCGAGGGGGAACCGCTGCAGCTGATACCGCAGGAAAGCCATTGGCCGCTGGACAGTCGTAAGCTGCCGCCGCAGTCCGAAGAGCAAGAAGCGCAGGCGCTGCATGAACTGGAACAGGAAGAGTTGCGGCGCGATCTGTTTAATCAGCCGGGCGCGATGCTGCATGCGCTGCGGATCAAACACGGCGATAGCGAACGCTACACGCTGTTCCTTAACGCGCACCATCTGATTGTCGACGGCTGGTCGACGCCGGTGGTGCTCAACGATCTGATGCTGGCCCTGCGTGAAGGCGAGCAGGCGTTGCCGCCGCTGCGCTCGAACTACGCCGATATCGTGCGCCGCCTGACCGCTCGGGATGCCGACGCCTCGCGCCGCCTCTGGCGTGAGACGCTGCAGGATGTGCGCCCGACGTTGTTGTTCGGTGAATCGCATAACGATCGCGTGCATGAGCTGGAAATGACGCTGCCGCCGGCCGAGGAAAGGCGCTTGCTGACCCTGTGCCGCGAACGCGGGCTGACGCTCAATACCCTGATGCAGGGCATCTGGGCGCTGCAGCTGGCCAGCTGTTGCGGCCAGCAGGACGTGGTGTTCGGCTCGCCGGTTTCCGGCCGCTTTGGCCAGATAGAAGGGATTGAGGAACACGTTGGCCTGTTCAGCAACACGCTGCCGGTGCGGGTTCGTCTGCAGCATGACCGTTCGTTGACGGATCAACTGACCGAACTGCAGCATCGGCAGATTGAACTGCTGGAGCACGACGACTTGGGCTTGGGAGAGATCCAGCATCTGGCCGGGGCGGGCACGCTGTTCGACACGCTGTTGGTGGTGGAAAACTACCCGGACAACGACGCCTTGCTTGGCGGCGCAGGTTCCTTGCGCTGCGATGCCATCCGTAACAAAGGCTATACCCACTATCCGCTGACGCTGCTGGTGCTGCCGGGCGAGCGCCTGCGTCTGCTGATGGAGTACCGCGATTCGGTGCCGCAGCCTGAACGCTTCGCCGCACGGCTGATGGCGCTGCTGCAACAATGGATAGCGCAGCCGGATCTGCCGCTGCCGCGCTGGCAATTGCAAACGCCGCAGGAGCAGGCGCTGGTCGCGGCGGTCAACCGCACCGGGCAGGCGGTGGCGGACACCACCTTGCATCAGGCGATCGCCGAGCAAGCGCGGCGCACGCCGGAACGCATCGCGCTGCAGGACGCCGGGCACAGCCTCAGCTACCGTGACATGCAGCGCCAGGCCGCGCTGTTGGCCGAACGGCTGACGGCGGCCGGCATTCAGCCGGGCGATATCGTCGCGGTGGCGTTGCCGCGTTCGGTGCGCCTCAGCCTGGCGCTGACGGCGATTGTGCAGACCGGTGCCGCCTGGCTGCCGCTGGATACCGGCTATCCGGACGAGCGGCTGGCCTACATGGTGGAGGACGCCAAACCACGGCTGATCGTTACCGAGAGCGCGTTGGATGCCCGCTTCGCAGCGCTGGCGCCAACGCTGCGGTTCGATGCGCTGGACGACAGCGGGCGCGAACCGGCGCCGCGCCCACCGGCGGGGAGCGGCGATCATCCCGCCTACGTGCTGTATACCTCAGGCTCTACCGGGCGGCCGAAAGGCGTGGTGGTGAACCACCGGGCGATCGTCAACCGCCTGTTCTGGATGCAGCACGAGTATGCGCTCGATGCGCAGGACGTGGTCCTGCAGAAAACGCCGTGCAGCTTCGACGTTTCCGTCTGGGAGTTCTTCTGGCCGCTGATGGTCGGCGCGCGCCTGGTGATGGCGCCGCCGGAGGCGCACCGCGATCCGCAGGCGCTGACGACCTTGATCGACGACTATGGCGTGACCACGCTGCATTTCGTTCCGTCCATGTTGGCTATCTGGGTGGAGGCCTTGAACGAGCGGGCGCCACGGCGCGCCGCCGCCAGCCTGAAACGCGTGTTCTGCAGCGGCGAAGCGCTGTCGTGCGAACTGGCTTCCCGCTATCAGGCGTTGGTCGCCGCGCCGCTGCACAACCTGTATGGCCCGACGGAGGCGGCGGTCGATGTTACCTATCAGCCGGCGTCCGGCGAGGCATTGGCGGCGGTGAACGGCGCCGGCGTGCCGATCGGCAAACCTGTCTGGAACACCCAACTGAGCATTCTCGACGCCATGCTGCGGCCGGTGCCCGTCGGCTGCGCCGGCGATCTCTACCTGCGCGGCATTCAGCTGGCCGACGGCTATCTGCATCGGCCGGAGTTGACGGCGCAGCGGTTTGTCGCCGATCCCGCCGGCAACGGCGCGCGCATGTATCGCACCGGCGATATCGCTCGCTGGCTGGAGGACGGCAGCGTCGAGTATTTGGGCCGCAGCGACGATCAGCTGAAGATCCGCGGCCAGCGCATCGAGCTGGGCGAAATCGAACAGGCGCTGCTGGCGCAGCCGGGGGTAGCGCAAGCGGCGGTGCACGCCATCGAATTAAGCGAGGGCGCGACGGGGCTGGGCGGCGCCGATATGCGCCAGTTGGTCGCCTGGCTGATCGCCCAACCGGGCGTGACGCTGGATACCGGCGCGCTGCATCAGGCGCTGGAGGCGCGTTTGCCGGCGCATATGATGCCGGTCAGCTATGTCATGACCGACAGCTTCCCGCTCAGCGCCAGCGGCAAGCTGGATCGCAAGGCGTTGCCGCGGCCGCAGTTGAACCCGCAGAGCGGCCGCGCGCCGCACAGCGACAGCGAACGCCTGCTGGCGGCGCTGTTCGGGGAACTGCTGGGGCGCGAGACGGTGTATGCCGACGACGACTTCTTCGCGTTGGGCGGCCACTCGCTGCTGGCGATGCGTTTGGCGGCGGAGCTGCGGCGGCGCGTCCCGCGGCCGTTGAGCGTCGGGCAAATCATGTTCGCCCGCAGCCTGGAGAAGATGGCGCACCTGCTCGATGACGCGCAGGCCGCCAACTCGGCCGAAAGCCGCGGCGTCGGCGAGTGCCTGCAGCTGCGGGCCGGCCAAGGCCCGGCGCTGTTCTGTCTGCACCCGGCTTCCGGTTTCGCCTGGCAGTACTCGGGGCTGAGCCGTTATCTGCCGGGGAGTTACCCGATCATCGGCCTGCAGTCGCCAAGGCCGGATGGCGCCATCGCCACCTGCGAGGACATTGAGCAGATGGTCGATCGTCATCTCGCCACTCTGCGCCGCCTGCAGCCGCAGGGGCCTTATTACCTGCTGGGCTATTCGCTCGGCGGCACGCTGGCGCACTCGATGGCCGCGCGTTTGCAGCAGCAGGGCGAAGAGGTGGCGTTCCTCGGCATGCTGGATACCTATCCGCCGGAAGGCCAGGACTGGACCGGCCCCAGCGAGGAGGAGGCGCAGAAGGAGGTGGCGCAGGAACAGGCCGAGTTTATGGCGGAAGATCATGGCGATCCGGCGCTGATGGCGGAGAAGGCGGCGATGTTCGACAGCATCGTCGCCAACTACCGCGACGCGGTGCGCCTTCTGTCTCAGGCGCGCAGCCGGCGTTTCCACGGCACGGCGACGCTGTTCGTCGCCGACCGGACGCTGCCGCCGGAGATGGATATCAACGCCGTGTGGGCGCCGTATCTGGATGGGCTGATCTGTCATCACCAAAGCTGCGAGCACGCGGACATTCTGTCGCCGGCCTCTCTGGAGACGCTCGGGCCGCTGTTGCATTCGCTCCTGACGCGGCAATACGGGTTGGTATAACGCAACCGGGCCGGGGCGTGCGTCCCGGCCCGCACTAAAACATGATATGCAGGACACTATGGCCAGACCTTCTTTTTTTCTTGATTTCAGTTTGCTGAGAAGCAATGCGCATTTCCGCGCGATTTTCTGCGCCCGCATGCTGTCGGTGTTTTCCCTCGGCATGCTGGCGGTGGGGGTGCCGATTCAGATCCAGGCGATGACCGGCTCCACGTTGCAGGTGGGGGTCGCGGTGGCGCTGGACGGCGTGGGCATGTTTATCGGCCTGATGCTGGGCGGCGTGCTCGCCGATCGCTACGATCGCCGCAAGCTGATCCTGTTTGCGCGCGGCACCTGCGGGCTGGGCTTTGTCGCCCTGAGTCTGAACGCCTTCGCCCCGGCCCCGTCGCTGTGGGCGCTCTACCTGTTGGCGGCCTGGGACGGCTTCTTCGGCGCGCTGGGCATGACGGCGCTGATGGCGGTGATCCCGCTGCTGGTCGGGCGCGAAAACCTGGCGGCGGCGGGGGCCTTGAGCATGGTGACGGTGCGCATCGGCGCGATCCTGGCGCCGGCGCTGGGCGGGATTATCATCGTGTTCGGCGGCGTGGGGCTGGCGTTTGCCGTCGCGGCGGCAGGGACGCTGGGCACCCTTGTGCCGCTGGTGCGCTTGCCGACGCTGTTGCCGCAGCAGCAGGAGCCGGAACACCCGCTGCGCGCGCTCGCCAGCGGCTTCCAGTTTGTCTGGCGCAATAAGGTGGTCGGCTCGGTGGTGCTGCTGGGGATGCTGATGAGCATCGTCGGCGCCGTCAGGGTGCTGTTCCCGGCGCTGGCGCAGGACGCTTACCACGTCGGGGCGTCCTCTATCGGCCTGATGTACTCCGCGGTGCCGCTCGGTGCGATGCTGGGCGCGCTGACCAGCGGCTGGGTGGGGCGATACGCTCGCCCTGGCGTGCTGATCCTGATCGCCGCCATCGTCGCGTTTACCGCCATCGCGTCACTGGGGCTGTTCAGCCACCTGGCGCCGGCGCTGCTGGCGCTGGTGTGCTACGGCTACGCCAACGCCATCGCCTCACTTCTGCAGTTCATGCTGATCCAGAGCAACACGCCGGACCATCTGCTGGGGCGGGTGAACAGCCTCGGCACCGCGCAGGACGTAACCGGCGATTCGATCGGCGCGCTGGGGCTCGGCGTACTGGGCCGGGTATTTACCCCGTTGATGAGCGTGCTGTCGTTTGGCGCATTCGCCGCCTTGTTGGGCGTGCTGGTGGCTTTCAGCGTACGCACGCTGCGCCAGTGCCGGCCGGCGGACGCGCTGGTCGAGCACGATGAACCCGCGCCGGCAACCTCAGCGGCGGCGGACAACTAACCCCTCACGGCACCGGCTGTTCCGGCCGGTGCTGCTCCCCCCAGTTACACATCATGTCGATCACCGGGATCAGCGAACGTCCGCGCTCGGACAGGCTGTACTCCACCTTGGGCGGGATCTGCGGATACTCCTTTCTTACCACCAGGCGATCTTTTTCCAGCTCTTTCAGCGTCGAACTCAGCGTTTTGTACGAAATAGTGCCGATGCAGCGCTGCAGTTCGTTGAACCGCAATACCGGCTTATACAGCGCCAGCCAGTAGAGAATAATCATTTTATATTTGCCGTTGATCACCGACAGGGTGTAGCCATAGCCGGTGTCTTCGAGGCTGATGCCCGTTGGGCTGCAGCGGGATTCGGCGGTCATTTTATACTTTCTCCAGGGTAAGTATGTGTCGTGAGTGTGCGTATTTTACATTCTGTCAGCATACCCTAAGATGCGTCGAAACACCTGACTGGAGAGATCAGTATGAAAACCTTGGTGGTAGTAACACATCCCGATATGGCGAACTCGGTGGTCAACAAACGTTGGCTGGAGGAACTGCGCCGCTATCCGGCGCTGTATACCGTGCACGAATTGCATCAGGCCTATCCGGACTGGCAGATCGATGTCGCCAAAGAACAGCAGTTGATTGAAGCGCATGACAACATCGTGCTGCAGTTCCCGATTTACTGGTTCAGCAGCCCGCCGCTGCTGAAAAAATGGCTGGACGACGTGCTCACCTACGGCTGGGCCTACGGTTCCCGCAGCGGCTATAAGATGCAGAACAAGAAACTGGCGCTGGCGGTCACGGCGGGCGTGCGCGCAGAAGATTACGCGCGCGACGGGCGTTATCGCTACTCGCTGGAGGAGATCTTCCGGCCGTTTGAAGTGACCGCCGATTACGTGCGGGCCGACTATGCTTCGTTCTTTGCCTTTTACGGCAAGGAAGCCGCTTCGGACGGGGCGGTGGAGCCGCTGCAATCCCACGAATTGGATCGCAGCGCGCAAGGCTATCAGGCATTTCTCGCCGCCCTGAATGAACGACACGCCCCGGATGCGTCTGATAGTGCTGTTGCGAATGTCCGGGGAGGAATATGATTGCCGTATTCTTTGACGCGCCGGTGATAACCCCATGCCTTCAGCCGAAACGTTTATTGCTTTTCTTGTTGCACTCACCCTTCTGGAACTCTCTCCCGGACCGGATATGATGCTCACGCTGGCCCGGGGTATCGGCCAAGGTCGTCGCATCGCGCTGCTCAATGTTTTCGGCATGGTTTTTGTCGCCGGTATGGTGCAGGTTTCCATGCTGGTGCTCGGCCTCGCCACGCTGTTGCATAGTTATCCGCTGGCGTTGGACGTATTGCGTTGGGTTGGGGCCGCCTATCTGGTCTGGCTGGGGATAAAAATGCTGAAGGTAAGCCGGCAGCGTTCCGATGCCGTGCTGAAACCCCGGATGATGACCGGGTGGCAGGCGGTGAAAGAAGGGGCGATTAACAGCCTGACCAACCCTAAGTCGCTGCTGTTCATGTTTGCTTTTCTCCCGCAGTTTGTTAACCCTGAAACCGGGCCGGTTTGGTTGCAATTGCTCGTTTTAGGTTCCATTCAGAAGCTGGCCGGGATCCTTTCGCTGGGCTCTGTCGCTATGGCCTCCGGCACCGTGGGGCAATGGCTCGCCCGCAATCCCCGTTTGTTGGTCTGGCAGCAGCGATTTACGGGCGTGGTCATGATGGGATTGGGCGCCAAACTCCTCCTCGGGGGCGGCGCTGTGTCAGCGCCGCGATAAGGGGAGCGGCTCGCGCTATTTCAGGTGAATGCTAAAACCGTCTTGCCCCGGCGCCAGATGGGCTTTCAGCGTCAGCTGCGGGATCAGGTAGTCACCGGCGTTCTGCCGCCGAAACGGAATCGGCTCGGTGTGCCACAGATTATCGAGCCGCTGTCCGAGCTGTTCGCACAGGGCGGCAAAGCGCGTCTCGTCGGTCTTACCGGCGCGGTAGGTGACGAACGGCGGCAACACCTCGAACCCCGGGTAATGCAGCATGCCGTGCTGGATCGGGAACAGAATATCGTCGATCGGCCCGTTAATGCCGCGTGGGGCGTAATGGGATTCCCAGCCGCCGGCGCTGACGATCAGCATCGCCCGTTTGCCTGCCAACATACCCTCGCCGTAACGGTCGCCCCAATGGGTATCGGAATGCTCACCGACGCCGTAGGCAAAACCATAGGCATAGACGCGATCGAACCAGCCTTTCAGCATCGCCGGCATCGAGAACCACCACAGTGGGAACTGCAACAGCACCGCGTCCGCCCAACGCAGCTTTTGTTGCTCCCGTTCGATGTCGGCGCTCTGCACGCCGTTGGCAAACGCGCGCCGGGAATCCAGCGAAGGATCGAAACGGGGCCCTGATGCGCCTTCCAGGCTGTCGTCGGCGTCGATCGCCGCTTTCCACTTCATGGCGTACAGGTCTGACACCTGGACCTGATGGCCGGCCTGCGTCAGGCGCTCAACGGCGAAGTTTTTCAGTGAGCCGGTCAGCGACTGTGGCTCCGGGTGGGCGTAAACAATCAGCACATTCATAACAACGCTCCTTGGTGTGAGAGCTGCAGAGTAGGGCGTCACGAGGTATATTAGAAATGAATTACCGTTATCCCAGGTATAAGCATGAATAATTTAAGGCGGCTGGATCTCAATCTGCTGGTGACGCTCGACGCGCTGCTGGCTGAGCACAACGTCACGCGCGCGGCGCAGCGGCTCAATTTCTCTCAGCCGGCAGTCAGCGTGCATCTCGCCAAACTGCGGGCGATCTTTGACGATCCGCTGCTGTTGCCCGGCCCGCGCGGCATGCGTCCGACCGCCAGAGCGGAGCAACTGCGGGAACCGCTGCGTCAGGCGCTGGCGGCGCTTGAGTTGGCGGTGACGCCGGCGACGCCGTTCGATCCCGCTGTGGCGACCGATATCTGGCGTGTGGCCGCCTTCGACTACGGCGAATCCACCATCGTCCTGCCGGCGCTGAACGGTTTGCGCACGGCGGCGCCCGGCACCCGGCTGGCGGTGCTGGAAACCGCGCCGTCACGCATCGCCAAACTGGCGGAACAGGGAGAGATCGATCTGGCGTTTCACACCCGCGAAGGGGCGCCGCCCGGTCTGCGTCAGCGTACGCTATTCCGTGAACGCTATGTGCTGGTGGGCAGAGTCGGTCACCCTAAGCTGCATGAAAACCTGACGCTGGCGCAATTCTGCCTATTGGAGCAGGTGATGGTTTCGCCGGACGGTGGCGGTTTCTACGGCATCACCGACCAGGCGCTGGCGGACGTGGGGCTGACGCGGCGCGTGGTGCTTTCCGTGCCGCATTTTCTCTTCGTGATCTCGGTACTGACGCAGTCCGATTTGGTGGCGATGTTGCCGGAGCGGCTGGTGCGCAACCAACCGTTATTGCAGCAACTCAAACCGCCGTTGGCGGTGCCGGGTTTTGAAATGACGATGCTGTGGCACGAACGATCGCATCGGGATCCCGCTCACCGGTGGCTGCGCGAACATATCGTGCGTTCAGTGTGATCGGGCTAATGTAAACAGCGCGGGAAATTACATGAACAGGAAGCGGTCGGCCAGCGGAACGCCACGTTCGAGGCGCGGTGGCAACGCGTCGTCGCGATCGTCAGGCTGAGCAGCTTGCGGCGCGGCGTCTTCGGCTTTTTCGATCATCAGCTCGCCGAGCAGGGCCAGAAAACGAGTGATCTTTTGCATATTCCCTCCGGGACCATGATTAACCTGAGGACGATAGTAATCGCCGCCTAACCGAATGGGAAAAACTTAAAACTCATATCCTAAGAACCGGATCGCATATCGCATGACCGGGCGACGGTTGCCCATCGCCCGGTGAACGGTTTAGAAGGTGACGTTAACCTTGGCCCACAGGGTGCGGCCCGGTTCATTCACCGCGCTGTTGGCCGAATAGCCGAAGGCGCTGTTGCCCGCCAGGTTGAGGTGCTCGCTGTAGGTCTTGTTCAGGATGTTATCCAGACCGGCGCTCAGCTTGACGTTTTTATTCACCTTGTAGGCGGCGTTCGCGGAGAGCACGCCGAAGCCGGCGCTTTCGGCAAAGTCTTTGCCCACCACGTTGCCTTCGTTGATCGCCACGCGGTTTTGGCTGCTGACCAAACGCCACAGCCCGGTGCCGCTCCAGTCGCCGTACTCGTAGGTCAGCCCCAGACGCGCCTCCAGCGGCGGGATCTGCGGCAGCGGGCGGCCGTCGCTGGTGTTTTTGCCCCAGGAGTAGGCCAGGCTGGCGTCGGTTTTCCAGTGCTCGCTCAACTGATAACCCATGCCCATTTCGCCGCCCATGATGTTGGCGTTGACGTTATCGGCCTGGCTGAGACGCGCATTGTGCGGATCGTATTTGAACAGGATGAAATCATCGACGCGGCCCACATAAGCGGAGATCCAGCCGTTGAAGCGCTTGCCGTTGTATTGTGCGCCGATGTCGAGCTGCGTAGTTTTCTCGCTCTTGACGCTGGAGAACGGATCCTTGCTGCCATTCGGGCCGAGCTTCGGCGAGAACAGCTCCCAGTAATCCGGGAAACGCTCAGTATAACCGACGCCGGCGTACAGCATCAGCGGCAGCTCGGCCAGCGTGTGTTCCAGGCGCATAAAACCGCTCGGCAGGGTGTCGGAACGCTCCGCGTCGCCGCCGTTGCGGAAGTTTTCCACCAGGGTGCGATCGAGACGCGCGCCGCCGATCAGTTTATCCTGTTCGCTGGTGGACCAGGTCAGTTCGCTGAAGGCGCCGTAGCTGTTGAACTGGGCGTCTTTTTCCCAGCTGCCGCGGCTCATGCTGCGATGGGTGTTGGTTTGGGTGTCCAGGCCGCTTTCCAGCTTCACGTCCTGCCACAGCCAGGTGCCCATTACGCGGCCGCCAACGGTGCGGCGATCGAGCTGCATCGTCATGCCGGAGGACATCATATGTCCGCCATGGCCGCCCATGCCCATACCGCCATGGCCACCGTGCCCACCCATGCCGCCGCTGCCCGGTGAGCGCAGGGTGACGTTGTCCATCACGTGGTTGGCGTAATTGTAGTAGACCTGCGCTTCCAGCTTATCCAGCACCTCGCCGATGTTGGATTTTTCCACCCGCATGCCCAGGCTTTCGCGCTTGAACTGCGAACCGTCCATGCTGCGGCCGGCATAGCGCGCTTCGCCGTTGCCGCGGCCCATGGTCACTTCCAGCAGCGTATCGTTGTCCGGCGTCCAGCCGAGCGCCAGATCGCCGTTCCACTTGTCCCAGCGCGACGGCACGCGCGTATTGGTGCCGTCCTGATAATCGTTGGAACGAGATTTGTTGGCCATCACCCGCAAGTAACCTTGCTCGGCGCCGAGGCTGGCGTCGATATTCTCGTCCCAGCGGCCGTTGGAGCCGGTCAGCACGCTGGCGTTGCCCTTGACGCCCGGCTTGTCGAAGCGTGGGCGTTCACGTTCGAAACGCACGGTGCCCGCCGACGATCCCGGTCCCCACAGCACCGTCTGCGGCCCTTTGGTGATGGTCAGCAGATCGAAACTTTCCGGCGAGATGTAAGAGGTGGGCGCATCCATTCTCGATGGGCAGGCGCCCAGCATTTCCGAACCGTCGGTGAGGATCTTCAACCGCGAACCGAACATGCCGCGGAACACCGGATCGCCGTTGGTGCCGCCGTTGCGGATCTGAGAAAAACCGGGAATGGTTTTCAGGTAGTCCGAGCCATCGCTGGCCGGCACCGGCTGACGCGGAGTTTTCGGTGACGTCACGATGGTCAGCGGAGAGTAGAGCGGTGCGGTGACGGTGATCACGTCGCCATCATTAACCTGTGTGTTGGCAGGGTGCTGATGCGCCTGCGCCGCGTGGCCAGCCAGCAGGAACAGCGGCATGGCGGCGGTGATGGCGCGGGCGGCGGCGTTCTTTTTATAAACGGGTTTAAACATCATCTTTCCTTAAGCTAACTTTTTTCCGTTCTTGGCCGAGGGATTATTCAGGCGTGGGGCGGCCTGGCGAAAATCACCATCGGTAAATACGGGGGTTAATTCCATCAGCGTGGAAATAACCGGATTAATAATGTCGTCTCGGTGCTTAATCGTTGGGCGAATTAATTCCGCCGGGTTGAAGCGATCAACGGCAATACAGAGAACGGCAATGGGCTTATTGTTAAATCAGAGGAAAGAGAGGGGGGGCGCGCGCGGCTGTAATTCGGTGTGAACGACGTGGGCAAACAGGGGAACGAGATAGCGGATCGGCGGCGGGCGCGAAGCCAGCGACTGAGACCAGAACAGCGGGGCGTGGCTCACGTCCAGCAGCGGCGCGTGCAGCAACAGCACGCAGTAGCCGCAGGCGCTGTCGTCCATCATCATCGCCATGTTGTGGTGGCCGCCGCCGTGCTGCATCAGCGGCTGCGAGGCTTTTTCAGGTTCAGACGGCGGTGAGTGCATCCCGTGATGCATCGGCATATCCATGCCGCAATCCGCCATGACGGCCGTTCCAGCACTTCCGGCGCGTACATGCTCCAGAGATCGCGAGATCACCGGCGCAATGAACAACATCAGAATGGCAAACACCCCTAACCAGGCGGCGGCCCGATTTCGCGATGCAGAGGGCTGAATTAACGACACAATCAACCTAAAAAAGGGTTAACACAGGGGAGGGAATTGTACTGGTTTATGTCGAAATGTTAAAACCTTTTATTTCTGGTCAACGGCCTGTTGATGAATATATTATCGGATAAGCGCTTTAATTCTGACCAAAGGCTATTTTTATTGCGCCACTAACGTGACGGGGACAATATTAATGACGGAAGAACTGGCGAGCACGATTATTCCGCTTTATGACGAACATGCCGCCGCCTGGGAACGCCTCAGACCCACCACGCTGTTCGAGCGGCCGTGGCTCGACCGCTTTTTGCAGCTTACCCTGGCCAACGCGCGGCTGCTGGATCTCGGCTGCGGCAATGGCGCGCCGATCGCCGCCTATTTTATCGAACAAGGGTATCGAGTCACCGGCATCGACGGCGCGCAGGCGATGATCGCGCGCTGCCGGCAGCGTTTTCCACAGCAGGAGTGGCGGCAGATGGACATGCGCCGGCTGAATCTGGCGACAAGATTCGACGGCCTGCTGGCCTGGGACAGCTTCTTCCATCTGGCGCGCAACGATCAGCGCCGCATGTTTCTACTGTTCAGACGGCACGCCAAGCCGCATGCCGCACTGATGTTCACCAGCGGCCCTGAAGACGGCGTGGCGATCGGCAATTTCGAAGGCCAGCCGCTGTTTCACGCCAGCCTGGCGCCGGAGGAGTATACGCGCCTGCTGCAGGAGAACGGCTTCCGCGTGGTCGATCATGTGGTGGAAGATCCCGCCTGCGGGGGAAGAACGGTCTGGTTGGCGCAAAGCATCAAGTGACAACGTCACGTGCAGGTTCATCGGAACCTGCACGTTAACGTTATTTAGCGCTGACGCGCCAAACGGTGTTGCCCACGTCATCCGCAATCAGCAGGGCGCCGGCCTTGTCGACCGCTAATCCAACCGGTGCGCCATAGAGTTCCTTCTCGTCGTCGGAGACAAAGCCGGTGACTACCGCTTTGAGTTTACCGACCGGCTTGCCTTGTTCGAACGCCACGTAGCTGACCCGGTAGCCGTTCAGCGGCGAGCGATCCCAACTGCCGTGCTCACTGACAAAGGCGCCGCCGCGATAGTCGGCCGGCAGAGCGCTTGCGGTGTAGAACAGCAGCCCCAGCGGCGCGACGTGCGAGCTGAGGGCGTAGTCCGGCTTGATGGCTTTCGCCACCAGATCCGGCCGCGCCGGCTGCACCCGACGATCGACGTGCTGGCCGAAATAGCTGTAAGGCCAGCCGTAGAAGCCGCCGTCCTGTACCGAGGTCAGGTAGTCCGGCACCAGATCGGCGCCGATCTCGTCACGCTCGTTGACGATGGCCCACAGCTTGCCGCTGTGCGGTTCCCACTGCAGCCCGGTCGGATTGCGCAGGCCGCTGGCGAAGATGCGGCTGGCGCCGGAGGCGGTGTCCACTTCCAACACGGCGGCGCGCCGGTACTCTACGGCCAGGCCGTTTTCGGTGATGTTGCTGTTGGATCCAACGCCGACATACAGCTTTTTACCGTCCAGGCTGGCCAGCAGGGCCTTGGTCCAATGATGGTTGATGGTGTCCGGCAGATCGGCCAGCTCTTTACCCGGATCGCTGATGCGCGTTTCGCCCGGCTGATAGGCGTACTGCATGATATTGCCGGTGTTGGCCACATACAGGGTGTTGCCAATCAGCTGAACGCCGAATGGAGAATCGAGCCCCTCGAGGAAGACATGCTTTTCCCAGCTGCCGTCGGCGGTGGGGCGCAACAGGGTGATGCGGTTACCACCTTTTCCCCCTTTACCTGACTGCCCCTTAACCAGCCCGGCGATCAGCTGCTTGGGTGTGCTGACCGCTTCGGTGCCCGGCCCGTTGGCCTCCACCACCAACACATCGCCGTTGGGCAGGGTAAGCAACTGACGCGGGTGCAGCAAACCGTCTGCCACCTTGTCGATTTTCAAGCCTTCGGCGACTTTCGGCATCTGGTTTTGCTGCCAGCCCACGCCCTTTGGCACCTGCATCGGCGGCATCAGGAAATCTTGCGCCGCCGGCAATGCCGGATCCGGCCCCATTTGTTGTTCCGGCGAAATGACGGCACTGTTATCGCAGCCGGCCAGCGCCAGTACGGCCGAAAGCGCAATCGCGATGGATGATAGCTTCATGAAAACCTCCTTATTTTGCGCGGGCGCTCACGGCCAGCAGAATGTTGGCGAAGCTCAGCAGCGCGACCACGATCGCAGACAGCACCAGGCCTTGCGGCACCACGGCATACGCATCCCGGCTATGCACGAAAGCGTTGATAATGGCGAGAACGATGGCCAACAGATTCAGCCAGAAATGGAGCTTGACCGATAAGCCCTGTAGCCGGCCGCTGCCGAACCACACCTGCACCAGGTTAATCAGTCGGGGAATGATGGCAAAAATCAGGCCGATGGCGATCAGCCAACTGGCACCATTGACCCATTGAATATTCGCCGTGCAGGCATAGATGATGTCGAAAATGAGCGCCGCGGTAAAAAATCCATAGGGTATCGGATTGAGCCATTCATAGACGGCCACCGCGGCCGCTGAAGGCCTTGCTGTCGTTTGCGTGGTCATACTGGTATCTCCATGAAAAATGATAGATAAAAAGGCGTTGGCCCCTTAAAGCTTTGTTCAGATTCACCGATTTGAACAATTTTGATTCTCATTTTTAGCATGCGATGTTAAAACCGAAACCGTCACCACGGCATTATCAATGGCTTAGCAACATCTGGAGGAAGGGCATGAGTGTAGAGCGCGTTCAGCGATTTCTGGCCGAGCACGCGCCGGAAACGGCGGTGACGGTGCTGGCAAAGAACACCGCGACGGTAGCGCTGGCGGCGGAAGCCTTTGGCGTGGAGGGCGGGCAGATCGCCAAGACGCTTTCGTTTCGCGTGAACGACGGCGTGGTGTTGTTGGTGATGGCGGGAACCGCCAGAATCGATAACAAGAAGTACAAGCAATTCTTTGGCGTAAAGGCACGCATGCTGCCGGCGGAGGAGGTGGAGGCGCTGACCGGCTATCCGCCCGGCGGCGTTTGCCCCTTTGCCGCACCGGCAACGGTGAGAGTTTACTGCGATCGCAGCCTGTGCAGCTACAGTGAAGTGCTTCCGGCAGGCGGCAGTGATAACTCAGGCGTGAGAATTGCGCCGCAACGGCTGGCCAGCATCACCGGAGCGGAGTGGATTGACGTGACAGGGTAACTGCAAGTGTGTTATTGCAAGATTAAAAAGTCACCCGATTTAGCCCGTTTGAAATGTCACTCACTTCGTCAATACGATAATCGCAAGGGGCCGTTAAGCGAGTTTACGGATCAATCGATCCAGCCGCTCGCAGGCATGGAGGAGTGATTCGCCTTCCTTGCCTGATACGCCAAGCAACAGACCGGACTTTTCCGCTACCCCTGACTGATACCAGGCTGAAAGCGGGGATGGCGCCAGGCCAAAGTTATAGGCGTAATGCGCAATGGTGCGATCCTGAGAGCCGTCTGGCAGGTTGATTAAGACGGATAAACCATGGACCTGAACGGTGTAGCCTAACGCCTTCATTATGCGGGAAAGTTCAGTACTTCTGGCATGGTAAACTCTTTTCATTTTTCGCAGATGCCGAAGAAAATGCCCCTCACTCAAAAAGGCATGCACCGCCATCTGGATCGCGGGAGTCGGAGCGGGGGAAAGCGAGGCGGCGACATCAGCAACCGTCTCGACAAGCGATGGCGGCGCCACGACAAACCCCAGGCGTAGAGCCGGGCTAATGGTTTTACTGAATGATCCAATATGGATAACCCGACCATAAATATCCTGTGACGCCAGCGCTGGCGCCGCGCGGCGATTAAGCTGCAACTCCCCCAGATAGTCATCCTCGATGATCCAGCGGCCATTTTGGTGGGCCCACTCAATTAAACGGTGGCGCCGTTCCAATGATAATGCCATCCCCAGGGGCGCTTGCTGCCCGGGGGTGACCAGCGCGATTGCCGCGTCAGGCGCGTGATGGATGCCATATTCTATATCCATCCCTTCGGAATCGACCCGCACAGGTACCGTGGCCAGGCCCGCAAGGCTCAAGGCTTTTCTTGCCGGCGGAAAGCCAGGATTTTCCACCCAGGCTTTGTGCCCGCGTAAAGACAGCGCGTGCAGTATGAGGCCAAGTCCTCCGGTGAATCCGGCAGTCACGAAAACTTGAGAAGGATGGCATTTGATTCCTCTGGAAAGGGTGAGCTGACCGGCGATTTCGCGGCGCAACTCGCTTTCCCCTCTGGGGTCGCCATAGCATTGTCTGGACTGCACGGCGTGACGGGCTGACGCCGCAAAAAGGCGTGAGAAGAGGGGGACGGGAAAGACATCGCCGGCAGGGATCCCCATCTGAAAATCGCCTGTAGGGAAGAGAAAATCCTGAAACAATTCTGAAGTGGGTACGGATTCAGGCACCTTTTTCGCCGCCCTGCCCGGCGGTAGATTATCCACGACACAGGTTCCACGAGAGCGGGACATCACGACAAGTTGCTCATCGGATAACCGTTCATAGGCGGTCTTAACCGTGCCGCGAGAGATACCCAATTGTATGGCAAGGTCAATCCATGAAGGGAGCCTTGTGCCTGGCGCAAGAACACCGCTCTCAATGGCTTCGGTGATCCCCTGGCGGATCTGCTCGGCGATGGATATCCGTGCGTTACGGTCAATCGTCAGCGCCAGAGTGGGTCTGTTCATATATGGCTCCATTAATCAGCAGATGTACTTGAAATAGCAGAGGCATCTCTGGTCAGCATGTTTTAACCATCCCGGATGCGTGGTACAGCAAAATCTTCGTTTTTTGGTTCTTTTAAGTGTAAATCCAGCTGTTATGCTTGACTCAGTTTCAACGATAAAGGAAATAAAAAATGAGTCAACGCATTGATTATACTAAAACTTCTCCGACAGGGGTTAAAGCGCTCGGTGGTGTTTATACCTACGTCGCGCAATGTGGCCTGGAGAATACGCTCGTGGAACTGGTTAATTTGCGCGTCAGCCAAATTAACGGCTGCGCTTATTGCCTGGATATGCACACACGCGATCTCCTGAAGAAAGGTCTCAGCCCCGTCAAACTTGCTTTGGTGCAAGTCTGGGAGGAAGCCGGAGAGGTCTTTACCGCGCGTGAAAAGGCGGCGCTGTCCTGGGCCGAGACCGTCACCCGGGTTTCTGAAACGCATGTTCCGGATGAAGCCTTTGCGGCGGCATCTGCCGTTTTCGAAGATAAGGAACTGGCGGATTTGACGATGGCGATAGGCTTAATCAACGCCTATAACCGTCTGGCTATCAGTTTCCGCAATGTACCGCAGGAAGCGCAAAAACCCTGATATTGCGTGTTGTGACGTAGCGAGATCGCGCGGCGTCACACCTGCTTTAGCAACTCCAGTCAGGAGCCCGTCATATGATAAGCAGAAATCCATTATTATCCGCAGTGGCCGCTGTTGGAATGATCTTCTCAACAACCGTTTTGGCGCATGGCGTTGAACCACAGGGGCAAGGCGAGACGGTTAAACCGAATTTTTCGCATGCGATCCCCAACATTCCGGGTAAATCGCTTACTGCCGTCGAAGTCATTTATCCTGCGGGCGCTGCATCAGCATCTCATACGCATGCTCCTTCTTCATTTATCTACGCTTATGTCGTGGAAGGCGAGATTATCAGTCAGGTCGAAGGTCAACCTGAACGGACTTATCGGGCAGGCGAAAGCTGGTATGAAGATCCTGGCGCGCACCATGTTGTCAGCAGTAACGCCAGCAAAACCAAACCGGCGAAACTACTGGCGGTATTTGTCGTGGACACCAAAGATACTCAGCTCACCACGCCAGACAGTAAGCCGTAATAAATGGGAGTCCGAATTGATTACACCCGGACGTCCTCCGCTGGCGTCCAGGCATTCAGCGCCATTGACCATTACCTCTGTCATTGCGGTTTGGACGAGCGACTGCGCGATCTCATTAATTTACGCGTCAGCCAGATTAACGGCTGCGCGTATTGCACTGATTTGCATACGCGTATGTTGATGAAAGAGGGCGTCGGCGCCGAGAAACTGGCGGCGCTCCAGGGATGGGTCTGTACCGAAGGCATTTTTTCTTTAAAGGAGCGCGCGGCGTTAGCCTGGGCTGAATATATGACGCTCATTGCCCCTTCATCAAACCGGCGTGAACGCGCGCCAGATTTGCGGCGCTATTTCAGCGACGAAGAGGTATGTGACCTTACGCTGGCTATCAGTCTCATCAACGCCTACAACCGCCTGGCGATAAGCTTTCGTAATATCCCTCAGGCGGTTTTGGAGCATCAGAAGTAATGAATGGACGTGCCTTAACGGCGATAACGCGAGGCCGGCTGCGCAGTGCTGAGATGCTGGCTCATGGTACGCCGAGCGGCCTCCCAGGCATTCCATTCTTCACCGTCCTGCAATGGCGGGATGGTCACCGTTTCACCGGCATCTAAACCTGCCAGCGCGGCATCGACCATCTCCTCGCTTTTCATGACCCATGATTGCGGCAGATTTTCATGGCCGCCTACGCCTGGCACATTCCAGAACGCGGTCGCCGTCGCGCCGGGTAAAACGGCCTGAACGCGAATCCCTTTATCCCCGAGCTCGTGCTGCAGAGAGTGGCTGAACGCCAGCACAAAGGCTTTGCTTGCGCCATAAATCCCATTCAGGGTTTCCGGGCTAATCGCGACGATAGACGCGATATTGATGATTGTTCCCGTTCCGCGAGCGAGCATTGCCGGTGCAGCCGCATAAGTTAAACGCATCAGCGCGGTGACGTTGAGGTTAATCATCGCTTCCATTTCATCAACATTCGAATCCAGAAGCGGCGTTACGGCGCCAAAACCGGCATTATTCACCAGCATAGTCAGTGACGTTTCATTACGCAGTAGCTCTTCCACATGGCGTAGTTCCTGCGGGTTACCGAGGTCCGCGCCGATAATACGGACCTGACGATGATGAGTATCGCGGATCCGTTGGGCAACCTGTTCCAGACGGTCAGTATTGCGCGCCACAAGGATCAGATCGTAGCCGCGTTTAGCGAGTCTGTCGGCATAGAGTGCGCCGATGCCGCTTGAAGCGCCGGTCACCAGGGCGGTGCCATTTGATGATGTGCTCATGTTTTTCTCCAGGGTGGTTATTTTCAATGATGAGCACAATAACACTCGCATTTCATGTCTTAAATGTCATATAAACACCTTTTTATGACATTGGATTATGATGGGTCCGCTATATGCGCAGAGTCGGTTTTATCCTCACACCCGGTTATTCGCCGATGGGCTTTGCGGTTATTACCGCGTTTGAAGTCGCCAATATGGTGTTGCCGGAACCGGTCTATGACATTCATTTGCTTTCGGAAAATGGCGGCGCGTTACGCACATCCGCGGGCTTCGATGTGGTGACGGAAGCCTTTACTGAAACGCATTACGATGTTTTGCTGTTTGGCGCCAGTATGGAAAAGGCGACACCCGATACCATCGCGTTCGTGCGCCGCGCCGCGCCATTCGCCCGTCGGGTCGCAGCAGCGTGTATTGGGACGTTTTTGCTTGCGGAAGCCGGAATGCTGGACGGACATCGCGCCACCACGCACTGGATGTATGCCCGGGAACTCAAGCAGCGCTACCCGAAGATACAGGTTGAAGAAGACCGGATATTTGTTTGCGATGGTCCGTACTGGACATCAGCAGGGATGACAGCGGCTATCGACCTCGCTCTGGCGTTGATCGAAAGTGATTTGGGCCCCGATATCACCCGGTCTATAGCGCGAAAACTGGTGCTTTACCATCGCCGCACGGGCGGACAATCGCAGTACTCGTCACTACTGGAGCTGGAACCGAAAACCGATCGCATTCAGAAGGTGCTGACCTATGCGCGCCGCAATCTGGACCGTCGTCTAAATATTGAAGAACTGGCCGACGTGGCGAATCTGTCGCCTCGTCAATTCAGCCGTATCTTTCAGGCGGAAACCGGACAGTCGCCGGCAAGGGCCGTTGAGTATCTGCGGCTGGAATCGGCGCGGGCGATGTTAGAGGAGAGCAACAGTTCACTGGATGAGATCGCCAGGCAAACAGGATTTATCGACAGAGAACGCATGCGACGCGCTTTTATTCGTACGATTGGGCAGCCGCCGCAAGTTATTCGTCGTCAGGTACGCCATACTGAAGGCTGAGGGACTTCAGATATAAGGAGAGTAGGGAAGAGCAGCGTCAATGACATCAGCCTACAGAATATTTTACTCCGCGATGGGGCTGCCAAATTTAGCGACGCAATGCCATACCTTCTTCAAATGCTGTGGGTCATAACCTTTCCCGCGAGCGAGCCCGATATCAAATGGCGTCACAAAACCGTTGTTAACGAGTTTTCGCGCCAGATCGGCAATCTCTTTTCCCCGGTAATCGACGCACTCGGGTAGGTGTTTTTCCGCCAGCCGGTAACCAGGATGCCATTCTACCGGGCAGGCTAGCCGGTGAGCGAAAATGTCGATCGGCGTGTCTTTATAGCAACCATCCAGCACTACGGCTTCAACGTCGTCCGCAATAGTCATGATGCCGTGTATGTGAGCTTCTATATAGTTATCTAAAACGTCTGTGATTGGGCTATCTCGCTCGGCTAATTCAATCAGCGCGCACTTTTCGGCAGTAGCAAAATGTGACGGCGCGAAAAAGCTATCGGGGTAACAGAATGTCGTTCTCTCCATGGCCGCTGGGCGCATACGGAAATGCGATGACCCAAAGCGCGGCGAGCCTCCCGTTATGCTGTTTCGGTAATTGAGCGCCCCATATTTAGGGCGTAGTTCCGGGCTTGCGTCAGCATACGCCATGCCAAAAATAGCGTTTTCCCACGCCCAACGATCTCCACCGGGGTATGCCGTTAATCCACCGTTGCTGGTATGCGTTTCAAACTGCGAACGATACACGCCATCCTCAGCTAACGCCTCAATCATGGTCATTCCACGGTATAGCGCATCAGGATGGAAGTTAAGCGTGACGGGCATCGTTGTCGGTAACGGATCACCATCCGCTTTACTGGAAATATGAAGAATGGCGGCCAGAACAGGGTTAGCGAGCATCACAATGTTATGTTAAATATAGTGTATGATGTCATAATTAACAGACTGTTTTAAATAGAAAAATCATTAGTCCATCGGATTGTGGCAAACCGCCTCGATATTGTGGCCATCCGGGGCGATCACAAATGCCGCATAGTAATGGGCATGGTAATTGGGCCGCAAACCGGGCGCGCCATTGTCTTTGCCGCCGGCGTTTAGCGCGGCGTGGTAGAACGCATCGACCTGCTCACGGCTGCTTGCGGCAAATGCCAGGTGCAGATGCGCCGGTTTTTCATCGGTTTGAAACAGGCACAATGACACATTACCCCGTTCGGGACACAACTCAATGCCATAGCCGGGGTCGCCTTCGGCAACGATTTTTACGCCCAGTGGCGCCAGCGCATTGAGGAAAAACGCTTTGCTGAGGGCAAAGTCGCTGACGCCAAATTTCACATGATCAAACATGGGGAGGCTCCTGGAGCGAGGAGGAATGTTCCCATTCAGTATAGCCAACGCCGCGGTGCGTGCCGAAAGCGATCAAACGCGCGCCAATGCGCATTTAGCGTGCAAATACTGTCCGCTTAAATGACGCGTTTTAGAGAAATCTGCAGTATCGTAGCCGCTACGTTTTATCAGATTTCACGTAGCGCGATCAAAAAAGCAGGGGGATGCTTGGCCAATACCGGCAGGTACGCGCCATTGAAAATCATGCCCGGTCATCATTATTGAAGTGGAAAATGGCAGCGCGCATCGAAACTACGCGAGATTATTGGCTGGCGTTTTAACGGCCATTCATCATATCGGCAGCACAGCAGTACCGGAACTGGCAGCCAAACCAACGATTGATATATTGCTGGAGGTTGAAAGTCTGGCGGCGTTGGATAGCTTGAATGACAGGATGCGTGACATGGGATATACGCCGCGTGGCGAGAACGGCAAGCGCACGCATCGCGTGCATGCATTATTGCGGAGAGTGAACAGGCGATCAGACATTTGGCGTTCAGAGATTATCTGCGCAAGCATCATGATGTTGCTCAGCAATACGCGGCAATCAAATGCCAGGCAGCGAAGACTGCCGGCAAAACCCAGTGGCTTATGGCCGATTGAAAAACGAATTTATTCAACGGCACGAGCAGTTGGCGCTGGCCTGGTTGGCCGCAGGAGAAACCCCAAGAATCAGGCCTGGACGGCAGAATCCACATACCTTCACATTGGTGCGCATAATGTATATTATGTTAAATTAAAATACTGAATACGCACCGGGATTAGCCCTGCACATCAGCTCTCGCCTCACCTTCAACGTTATCATTCCGACATTCCATTTTCCCGCCAGGCTTACTGTCACTCGCCGCTTTTAAACGCAATCAATCATCAGTCGGCGTACCTTGATGAAACCGCATCTGCCAACCCTCTTTATCTTTCAGGAGCCAAATCGATGAGCGCTCAGTGCAACGAACGGCGCGGCCCTGTGCGTCACGCTGAAAACTTTTATACGTCAGCAACACGGCACCTTCGCTGATTTGCGCCAGCTTAAAAGCTTCGGCGAAAATCGGCGGATAATCCGTTTCCATCTCCAGCGCCGCAACGGTCTGGCGTTTGTCATAGCGCAGCCCTGAACGACCGATCTCTTCAAAGTCTTCATGCAACAATGCCGCGACACGTTTTGGATCGCAGCGCGTCGTTGGCTGGTGCAGTTCAACCTCAAGCGCCTGAATTTGGCTAAGCCACTCTGCAAAATGGGTCAACATGCCCTCCTTTTTGATCGCGCTACGTGAAATCTGGAGACAAGAAACTCACACAGGGGTTCAGATTTAAGCGGATGTGATTCCTGTCGTAACGGTTGAAAATCAAACCGGATATTGCTTATTTTAAACCATTACTATAAATTACACGCAATATCAATTTTTTGGCGAATGGAATCATGCCCGATCGGTCATTACTCTTTTTTTATGGTTTAGTCATTGCTGCAGTAATTTATTTCATTGTGAAATTCAGGAAGGACATAACAAAAAAAGATGGGTTGATAAATATAGCTTCATTTCTAGTTATCGCTATTACGATAATGTTCCTTCTCAATTCAGATCTTTCTGCCACTGGCATTCTGATTACCATATTTTCTTTTCTTTCAGCAGGCTTTGTTTTTTTATGCGCTGCCATTTTTCTCAAGGATCTGTACTCAACGAAAAAGTATACATTAACTGCCATAAAGCGAATAAAAAAGGAAAACACAATT
This sequence comes from Serratia sp. 22278, assembly GCF_052045405.1. Lineage (NCBI taxonomy): Bacteria > Pseudomonadati > Pseudomonadota > Gammaproteobacteria > Enterobacterales > Yersiniaceae > Serratia > Serratia sp. 22278. The sequence continues at coordinate 82,111 of NZ_JBQEOW010000009.1, forward strand.
AATTTCAAAGCAATGCCAAAATTTAAAAGCGGGATTTTTTGCTACCAAAAATCATGGTATGCCATCTATTCACCCTCTTTGAATTTACTTGAAATAGGCGTTAATGCGTTTGATAGCCAACCTGATTTTGGCAAAAAATTCACCGTGCGAACGTTGTCTAAACGTGCTATTACATTCGTTCCAGAAGTAATTCCTGATGAAATCAATGATAACACTGAACTATTCGGCCAACTGGTAATATTTTGTGAAATGTCTGAAAAAAATCAGATTATGGTGGGAAATTATCTTGAGGCCATAAAAAATGGCTCTGCTACACCCTGGCTTATCTCTGTGCCAGATGAAACTCCATAATTTTAGCATGGCGGAAATATTATCCGCCATGAACTCAATCAGCGATCTGAATTCCCTCTTGCTTCACATGCGACCGCCGAACCCGCAATTCCCCGTGCCGCCAGGCGCCGTCTGCCGTGGCGCGATTGTCGATCAGGCGATTCAAGGCTTCTTCGACAAGCCGGTCGATGCGTTGGCTGTAGCTGGTCAGCGCCCAGTTGGCTGAGCCGGCCTCATCGATATCGTCGAAGCCCACCACGGCCATCGCGGACGACGGCGCCGTTTGCCTGAGCGCTTCGAGCGCCCCCAGCGCCAGCACGTCGTTCTCGCAGAACAGCGCCTCAACCCGCTCGCTTTCCGGCGTTGCCTGCAGGTATTCGCTCATCAGTTGGAAACCGCGTTGGCGATCGTAGTGGCCGGCGGTGAGCACCTGATTCAACTGAAAGCCGGCGGCCATCAGCCTGTCGCGGTAGCCTTCCATGCGCAGTAAATGGCTGCTTTGCGTGTCCGGCCCCTTCATGTAACCAAAGCGCCGATGCCCTTGCTCTATCAGCAGCGCAGCGATCTCTTCGCCGGCGCGGTAGCCGTCGATATTGACCACATCAATGTGTTCGCTTTCCGTATTGCGGCACACCTGCACCAGCGGGATCTGATGCAGATCTTGCGCGATCGCCGCCCACTCTTTGGTTAACACCGTCGCCAGGAACAGAATGCCATCGACCTGCAGCTGGTCGGCCATCGCCATCACCGCCCGGTAGTTTTCGCCCGCGGTGATGTTCAGCAGCAGCGCCATATAGCCGCGGGTTTGCAGCTGTTTGGTGACCATATCGAGCATCATCATCGAATGCGGGTTCTTCATCTCGTCGATGGCTACGCCAATGATCTGCGTGCGTTTTTGCGACAGGCTGCGCGCCAGCAGGTTTGGCCGATAGCCCAGCTCGGCGGCCGCCGCCAACACGCTTTCACGCGCGTTGTCCGAGATCGACGCACCAGGCGTAAAGGCGCGCGATACCGTCCATTTAGAGACGCCGGCCTTTTCGGCGACGTCGCTGGCGGTGGCTTTGTGGTGTTTTATCATGGTTGCGTCGATCCCTGCTTCGGTGAAGTCAAACTATACCCTGCTCGCTCAGATCCCCTAAGCGCCTGTCGGCATATCTGCTGCAATTATGTATCGTTTTTGCACCCGATTGCAATTTGTTGTGCAACCGGGTGCAAAGCGTAAAGAGTTTGTGATCGTCCGCGCTGTTTTCACCTTTCCCCTGTTGACCAAATTTTATCCATGGCCGACATTCACGGTGGCATTCAGAGACTCGTCGCCGTTTTTCCTTCTGATTTGCACCCGGTTGCAAAAACGTTGTTTTTACATAACACCTCTCTTCTCAACAGGATACCGTAATGAAAAAAACCAGACTGTTGTTGATGTTAGCCTGCTCGCTGTTTGTCATGACCGCTCAGGCCAAGAGCTATCAGGTCGGCGTGGCGCTGGCCAATTTCGATCTCAACTTCGTCTCCATCCTGCGCAGCCAAATGGCGCGTGAACTGGCTGCGCGGCAGCTGCAAGGCCAGTTCGTCGATGCCAAAGGCGATGTCGCCCTGCAGGTGCAGCAGGTAGACGATCTGATTAATCAGGGCGTGGACGCCATTATCCTCAACCCGGTCGATACGCAAGGCGTCCAGCCGATGATAGCGGCCGCCAAACGCGCCGCTATCCCCCTTATCTTCGTCAACCGCAAACCCGAAGTGCCGCTGAGCGGCGCGACGGCCTACGTCGGCTCCGATTCGGCGCTCAGCGGCCGCCTGCAGATGGAGGCCCTGGCGAAAAAAATGAATTACCGCGGCAACGTGGCGATCCTGATGGGCGCCCTCTCCAACGAAGAAACCCGCGAGCGCACCCGCGCGGTGGAAGCGGTGATCGCCAAACACAAAGAGCTGAAAGTGGTAGAGAAACAGACTGCGAAATGGCAACGCAATGAAGCGGTCGACGTGGTCTCCGGCTGGTTGCTGAACGGCGTACCGATCGATGCGATCGCCGCCAACAACGATGAGATGGCCATCGGCGCGATCATGGCGCTGAAGCAGGCCAAAAAGAACGGCGTACGGGTTGCCGGTATCGACGGCACGCCCGACGGCCTGCAATTTATCAAAAACGGCGACCTGGCGGTGACTATTTTCCAGGATGCCAAAGCCCAGGCGATCGGCGCGGTGCAAGTGACCCGAGCGATGTTGGATCACGCCAAAACCGAGTCTTACAACTGGGTGCCTTATGCCACCGTGACGCGAGAAAACTACCCGCAATTTGCGCAGATGAACCAAAAATAAACCGTTGCCACTCTCTTTTTCAACCCGCTTTGCACCCGAGTGCAAAACCACAGTGTCAGGAGTCAGCATGTTAAATGGTGAAAGAAGCATCCCTCGCCCGCTGCGTTGGGCGATGATCGGCGGCGGCCGCCTCAGTCAGGTGGGCTACAAGCACCGTTCCGGCGCACTGCGCGACAATACCGCCTATCGGCTGGTTGCCGGCGCTTTTGATATCGACGCGGCGCGCGGGCGTGAGTTTGGCGTCAATCTCGGCGTGCCCGCCGAACGCTGCTATGACGACTATCAGCAGTTGCTGAAACAAGAGACCAACCGCGAAGATGGCGTTGAGGTGGTGACCATCGCCACCCCTAACGGCACCCACTATGAAATCACGCGCGCCGCGCTGAATGCCGGCCTGCATGTCATCTGCGAAAAACCGCTGTTCTTCACTACGGCGGAGGCGAGAGAAATCAAGGCGCTGGCGGCGGAGAAAGGCCTGATCGTCGGCGTAACCTACGGCTTCTCCGGGCATCCGCTGCTGATGCAGATGCGCGCCATGATCGCGAACGGCGACATCGGCGAAATACGCATGGTCGAATTGCAGTACACCCATGGCTTCAACGCCAACGAAAGCGCGGACACGTTCGAGGCGCAAAAGTGGCGCGTCGATCCGAAAATCGCCGGCCCCTCCTTTGTGCTGGGCGACATTTCCACCCACACCTTCTACATCTCACAGCTGGTCATGCCCGACATGAAAATTGCCTCCCTGCTGTGCGACCGCCAGAGCTTTATCCCTTCCCGCGCCCCGCTGGAAGACAATGCCATGGTGCTGATGCACTACGAAAACGGCGCCGTCGGGCGCATGTGGGCCTCCGCCATCAACGCAGGCGCGATGGACAGCCAAAGCATTCGCGTGGTGGGCTCACGCGCCAGCCTGCAATGGAGCGATTCCACGCCCGGCGAATTGCGCTATGAGATCCAGGGGCGGCCCAACCAAACGCTGCACCATGGCATGCCCTATCTGGACGACAGCGCGCTGGCCGAAGAGCGGCTCGGCGCGTTGCATACCGAAGGGCTAGCCGAATCCTGGGCCAATATTTACCTCAAGTTCGCCATCGCCATCAGCGCCAGTCAGCGCGGCGATCGGCAGACGCTGGCCGCGCTGATCTATCCGGATATCGATGCCGGATTGGAAGGCGTGCGCTGGATTGAAAACTGCGTTCGTTCCGCCGACAACGGCGCCACCTGGGTTAATTACCAATAAGGAAAGCACCATGAAACTTTCGTTCTGTACCGACAGCCTGGGCCATTTACCCTTCGAGCCGATGCTGGATCGGCTGCTGGAGCTGGGGGTGCGCGGCGTGGAGATGACCACCGGCGGTTGGTCCCCGGCGCCCCATCTGGATACCGAGGAACTGCTGGCCAACCCCGCCAAACGCCGGCAGCTGCAGCAAGCGCTGGCCAGCCGCGGCATGGAGATCGCCGCGCTCAATGTCTCCGGCAATCCGCTCGATCCGGGCGAGCTGGGGCAGCGCCATCTGCGCCAAACCGACAATACGCTGGAACTGGCCGGCCTGCTGGGGGTGAAGAAAATCGTCATGATGAGCGGCCTGCCGCCGGCCAGCCCGCATGACACCGTCCCCAACTGGATCACCTATACCGTCAGCTGGCCGCCTACGGTGAAAAACTGTCTGGACTATCAATGGAATGAGGTGGCGATCCCCTATTGGCAGGCGCTGGTCGCCCGAGCCAAAGCGTGCGGCGTCGAGCGCTTTGCGCTGGAAAACTTCAGCGCCATGCTGGTGTGGACCCCGGAAACGCTGTTCCGGCTGCGCGAAGCCGTTGGCCCGATGGTGGGCCTGAACCTCGATCCCAGCCACTTGATCTGGATGGGCGCGGATCCCATCGCGGTGGCCCGCGCCCTTGGCCCCGCGATTCACCACGTACACGGCAAGGACGTGCGCCTGGAGCGCGGTGTCGTCGAAGTTAACGGACTGCTGGAAACCAAACCGATCGACGAGGTGGCCGGCCGGGCCTGGAACTATGTCGCCGTCGGCTGCGGCCGGGATCTGCAGTGGTGGAAGGAATTCTTCTCGGTGGTGCGCATGATGGGTTACAACGACTGGGTGTCGCTGGAAATGGAAGACCTGACCATGTCGGTCGATGCCGGCATCGCCTCTTCCGTTCAGGCGCTGCAGCAGAGCATCAGCCAGTAAAGCCAGGCGCGGCGGCCACGGCCGCTGCGCCCCATTCACTCCGGTTCACTCGCCCCGGCCGGCGTTTGCCGCCGATACTGCGACGGCGACTGCGCCATCACCCGCTTGAAGGCGGTGCTGAACGCGCTTTCCGAGCCGTATCCCAACGAGTAGGCGATCGACGCGACGTTTTCTTTACCGGCCCGCAGGCGATCTGCCGCCTGCAGCATACGCCAACGCGAGAGGTATTCCATGGCGGTGCTGCCAACCAGCCCTTTGAAACGTTGAGCGAATACGGTGCGGGAAATGCCGGCGATGCGGGCCAGCTCTTCCAGCGTCCAGTTGCGCGCCGGCTCGGCATGCATGGCGGCGATCGCCAGGCTGATCTGGCGGTCGGTCAGCGCCAGAAACCAACCTTTCGGCAGCCCATGGGCCGTTTCGAGGAACTGGCGAAACACCTGCACCAGCATCAAGTGCGCCAGGTGGGTCGACATCAGCGCACCGCCGAGCTGCGGGTGACGCAACTCGTTCGTCCACTGTTCGAGCGTCCAGCGCAAAACGCCCGCCTGGCTCGAGGCTTTGGGGATGTTGATGATCGGCGGCAGCGCATCAAACAGCAGCGCCGCATGCTGGCCGGAAAAACCGAAACGCCCGCTGATCAAAAAGACCTCGCCACCGCCGTTATGCACGGCGATGCCGTCGCGCGTCGCCTCGGCCATGATTTGCTCCCCTCCCTGCGGCGGCAACGCCGGATCGGACGCGACCCTGAAGCGCCGCCGACTGTTCAGCAAAAAGCAGTCCCCTTCGCGGAAATGGATCGGCTGCGCCAGATCGTCGGTCATGCCCCAGCAGGCGCCGCGCATCACCGCCGTGAATTTGATGCCTTCATGAGGGGGAAACTCGAACGACCAGTCCCCGGCGGCGTCGAAACCGGCGTAAAACTGGTTTTGGGGTTGCAGCAGCGACAACACGTCTGACAGCGGGTCCATGATGAAATCCGTACTCTTGATAAACAAACAAGTACTTTAGCGCATGGATCGTCCGTCTCTCAAGGCTTATTCTTGACAACAAGTTTTATCGCGTCGTGCGGGCAAAGGCGACCTGAACCGCGCCGCTGCCCGAATCATCCATTGCTGTGCTGAAGGAATTCTGACTTTGAGCCGTTGTTCCAAATTGCGCCCGACAGCGGGCGGCTATGCTTCATCGCCACAATGGCGCGATCGGCGCTTTAACAATCAGCGGCCGCCGGCGCCGGGTGACCTGCCCGAGTCCACCCTGCGCGTGTGGTGGGACGTATTTTTCAACAAGCCCAAAGGCACGGTGCCGGCGACGCCGGTGCCGATTCAGCGCCTGTCGCGCGCCGAGCTTGAGGCGGCACCCGATCGTAGCCTGTACCGTCTGGGGCATTCCACGGTGTTGCTCAAGCTGCGCGGCCAATGGTGGCTGACCGATCCGGTGTTCTCCGAGCGGGCATCGCCGCTGCCGTTCGCCGGGCCAAAACGCTTTCACGCGCCGCCGATCGCGATCGAGGAGCTGCCACCGATCCGCGCCGTGATCCTCTCACACGATCATTACGACCATCTGGACCAGGCCGCCATTCGGGCGCTGGACGGCAAGGTGGGCCAGTTCGTCGCACCGCTCGGCGTGGGCGATCGCCTGGCGGCCTGGGGCGTGGCGCCGGACAAAATCCGCCAGTTCGACTGGTGGCAAGGCACGGAAATCGACGGCCTGCGGCTGACGGCTACCCCGGCCCAGCACTTTTCGGGCCGAAGCCTGACCGACGGCAACCGCACGCTGTGGTGTTCCTGGGTGATTGAAGACGATGAGCTGCGGGTGTTCTTCAGCGGCGACAGCGGCTATTTCACCGGTTTTGCCGAGATTGGCCGCCGTTTTGGCCCCTTTGACCTGACGCTGATGGAAACCGGCGCCTACGACAAACGCTGGCCCTATGTGCATATGCACCCTCAGCAAACCGTGCAGGCGCACCGGGATTTGCTCGGCCGCTGGCTGCTGCCGATCCATAACGGCACCTTCGATCTGGCGATGCACGCCTGGCAAGACCCGTTCGACCAGGTACTGCGCCATGCCGCTCCCTTTAGCGTGCAGGTCGCGACGCCGATGATCGGCGAACGTGTCGATATCGTTCGGCCGCACCCCGGCAGCCGTTGGTGGCGCTAAGCGCCGTTTTATTTATTCGCAGGAAACCTGAAATGAACAATGACCATAAAGTGTGGCTGATCACCGGCGCCTCGTCGGGCCTGGGCAAAGCCCTGGCGGAAGCGGCCATCGCCAACGGCGATCGGGTGGTGGTGACCGCCCGCCGTCTCGACCGCCTGCAGGCGCTGGCTAAGGGCCAGGAGGATCGCGTGCTGCCTTTGGCGGTGGACGTCACGGATGCCGCCGCGCGCGATAAGGCGGTCGCCGATACCCTGGCGCGGTTCGGCCGCATCGACGTGCTGGCCAACCTGGCCGGGCGCGGTGTAGCCGGCGCCTGCGAAGAGTTCAGCCTCGAACAGCTGCGCGAGCAGATGGAGCTGAATTTCTTTGCGGCGGCGGAGATGACCCGCGCCGTGCTGCCGCAGATGCGGCGCCAGGGCAGCGGCAACGTGATCACCGTAAGCAGCATCGCCGGTCTGGTGGCGATGAACGCCGCCGGCCCCTATTGCGCGGCGAAGTTTGCCCTCGAAGGCTGGACGGAGTCGCTGGCCATCGAGGCCAGGCCGCTGGGGATCCACGTGACCCTGGTCGAGCCCGGCGCCTTCCGCACCGAATTCGCCGGCGACGTGAACATGCGGCCGACGCAGCGCATCGAGGCCTACCGCCCGTCGATTGCACCGTTTGAAACCTACCTGGCGCAGTCCGCCGGCCGACAGATGGGCGATCCCGCCAAAGCGGCGCAGCGCATGCTGGAGTTGGTCACTCTCACGGCCCCGCCGGTGCGCCTGATGCTGGGGCGCGACGCTTACGCCATGTGGGACACCACCCTAGCCAAACGCCAGCAGGAGCTTAACGCCTGGCGCGAACGGGGCGAAGACACCGCCTTTGATGGCGCAGAACTCACTGAAATTCAACTGTAACTCTCCACGATAACGAGGAATCTCGATATGAACAAAACCTGGTTTATTACAGGCGCATCTTCCGGCTTCGGCCAGGCTTTGGCTGAAGCCGTGCTGGCCAAGGGCGACAACGTGGTGCTCACCGCCCGCCGCCTGGCGCCGCTGCAGGCGATCGCCGCCGGCCACGGCGAACGCGCGCTGGCTCTGCAGCTGGACGTGACCGATCCTGCGGCGCGCGCCGCCGCCCTGAAGAAGACCGTCGAAACCTTCGGCCGCCTCGACGTACTGGCCAACATCGCCGGCGCCGGTTCTTACGGGGCGCTGGAAGAGTTCACTTCCGAACAGATCCGCGCCCAGATGGAGCTGAACTTCTTCGCGGCCGCCGAGCTGTCGCGTGAAGTGCTGCCGCAGATGCGCGCTCAACGGTCCGGCCATATTCTCAATCTGACCAGCATCGCCGGCCTGGTGGCCTTCCCCGGCAGCGGTCTGTACAACGCCACCAAGTTCGCGTTGGAAGGGTTTACCGAAGCGCTGCACCACGAGGTCAAGCCGCTGGGGATCCACGTCACGCTGATCGAGCCGGGCGCCTTCCGTACCGGTTTCGCCAGCAGCGCCGCCATGAAGGCCGAACGCGAAATCGCTGCCTATGCGCCACTGGATGCCGGCATGGTGGAGTATTACCGCACGCAGAACGGCAAACAGATGGGCGATCCGGTCAAGGGCGCTCGCGTGATCGTCGATATGGTGGCCAGCGCCACCCCGCCGGTGCGTTTGATGCTCGGTAAGGACGCGTATCAGCTGTGGGACAGCGCGGTAGCCTCCCGCAGCCGCGATCTGGCGCCGTGGCGTGAACGCGGTGAAGATACGGCCTTCCCCGGCGCTGCGATGAACCCCGTTCAGGCGCTGTAATACCCACCTTTCAAACGGGCTACCTATGTAGCCCGTTTGTTTTATGTGACGTCGTCACGTATGTCTTACCTTTTGTTTCTCAGTCGAGTGTTCAAAACTAATTGCCAAAGCAACTGTTGCAATTTAACCTATATACACTGTTTGCCGAGGTATCCCATGTCATCGAAAGAAAAATCCCTCTATGCCCTCACCAACGCCCTGCAACCGGTTCGCCGGGTGTGGAAACAGGCTGCGACGCTGGCGATCGCCAAATCCGGCATCTCCATGTCGTTGGCTACCGTCGTGGTTCTGGTGCACCGCAATCCGCAGGGCATCAATCAGCGCGACCTGGCGGAAGAAGTCGGCGTCAATCCCGGTGCGATGGTGCGTCTGTTGGATCAGGCCGCCGCGTTAGGCTTCCTCGAGCGGCAGGAGTCGGCCGGCGATCGTCGGTTTAAAACCCTGCGCATTCTGCCCGCCGGCGCCGAATTGGCCAAAAAGGTCGAAACCGCGGCCGATAAGCTGCGAGTCGAGCTGATGCACGACGTGCCGTTGGAAGATATTGAAACCGCCACTCGCATTCTGCGCCTGTTTGAAGAGCGCGCAGGCCACTATCTGCAACAGGCCGGCAATGAGCCATGAACATCGGTAAACCGCAGCTGCTGTACGCCGCGAAACTGTTTATTTCCGCCATGCTGGCCTTCGCGCTGGCGGAAAGCATCGGCCTGCAAAATCCCTATTGGGCGATGGTGACCTGCTGCGTGCTGAGCAATCCGGTCAGCGGCGCCGTACGCGCCCGCGCCACCTACCATGGGGCTGTATCTGGAAAGCACTACCGGCACGCTGATCGGCGTCTATTTCGCATTCCTGTGCGCCGCGCTGTTCCGCCGCTGGGGCACCGATCAGGTGGTGGCGCGGCTGATGCGGCAGGATGCGCAAGAGATGCTGCGCCTCAATCGCCACGTCACGGAGCGCGACTTACAGCGCTATCAGGCCCGCGCGTTGGATCGCATCACCGCGCTGGGTAGCCGCCTGGCCGCCGTTGGGCAAGCCGATCGCAGCCCACAGCTGTTGATGCGCTTAAAAACCGCTATCGACCTGATTCGTCTGCAGCAGGCCGGCGCTCTCAGCCCTGGCGCTTCGCCGAACGCCGGTCTGCCGGCGGCGTTCCGCCAACTTTCTCTGCACGCTGAGGCCCCCTCCGCGCTGCTGGGCCAGATCGACGTCGGTCTGCAACAGGCCTGGCGGCAGAACGATCGGCGCGCGCTGCGGCCGCTTACCCGGCTACGGCTGCTGCACTTCCCCACGGCTTTGCACTGGAATCCCTGACATGATCGGTGAAATCAACATTGACGGCGTGTTCATCTCGCCCTTGCTGCTGTGCCTGGTGTGCGCGTTTTTCTCGCGCATGGCGCTTTCCTGGACGCTCAGCGCGGTGGGCGTCTATCGCTGGGTCGCGCAGCGCCCGCTGTTCGACACCGCCCTGTTTCTTATTCTGGCCGGGCTGTTTTTCCACGGCCTGAAATGGCTTACCACCCCCTGAGGACCCCATGTTTCGTGAACGTACCCTTGTTCTGCTGCGCCCCGCGCTGACCCTGATTGCCGTTTTGATCGCGGCAGGCGTGCTGTGGCAGCTTTATCTCTATTACACCTATGCCCCGCAAACGCGCGACGGCAAGATCCGCGCCGACGTGGTGCCGCTGGCCACGGATGTTTCCGGCAAGGTGGACGCCGTGCACATTCACGACAACCAGGTGGTGCATAAAGGGCAGCTGCTGCTCAGCCTGGACAAAGTACGGCTGCGCAATGCGCTGGATCAGGCCGAGGCCGCCGTTGAACGCGCCAACGTCCAGTTGGCGTCATCCCAGCGCGAAAACCGGCGCTATCAGGCGCTGCAGTCGGCTATTTCACAGCAGGAACGCGACAATCGCCGCGATGCCCAATCGCTGGCAAAGGCCAATCTGGATCAGGCCCTGGCGGATCGGGCGCTGGCGCGCATCAACCTGCAGCGCGCCGATCTCTATGCGCCGGTGGATGGCGTGATCACCAACTTCTCCCTGCGCCCCGGCGCTTACGCGACCGCCGGTCAGCCGATCATGGCGTTGGTGGATTCCAACAGTTTCTACATCGCCGGATACTTCGAAGAGACCAAGCTGGGCCGCATCCAGAACGGTGACAAGGTGGTGATCCGCATCATGGGGGAACGGCAGCCGCTGTATGGCCACGTCGACGGGCTTTCCGCCGGCATCAACGACAGCGAGCGCACCACCGCCGCCGGCAATCTGCTCGCCAACGTCAACCCGACATTCAGCTGGATCCGTCTGGCGCAGCGCATCCCGGTGCGCATCGCGATCGACACCATTCCCCACGGCGTCGAGCTGATCGCCGGCCGCACGGCGACGGTTAGTTTGAGTGAAACTCATTAAGCCTGTCCCTCCGGCGTCAACCCGGCGATCAGCGCCTGCAGTAAAGCGCTGACCTTCGGCTGCGCCCGGCGGCTTTTCAGCCAGACCACGTTGATCGGCAGGCCGTCGGTCGCCAGATGCGGCAACACCTCGGCCAACGCCCCCTCCTCTAGCTGCCGTTTGACCAGCCAGGTCGGTAACTGAGCGATGCCGTGCCCCGCCAGCACCGCCGTCAGTTGCCCCTCCGCATCGCCAATGGCCACCCGCGGCGTCAGCGTTCTTCGCTCTACCGGCTGGGCACCGCTTCCCGAGAAATGCCAGGGCGTCTGCACGCCGTCGTTTTCCTGATACAGCACGCAGTGATGATGCGCCAATTCAGCAGCGGTGGTGGGTTCACCCTGGCGCTTCAGGTAGCCGGGCGCGGCGCAGAAGATATGCCGCTGCTTACCAAGGTAGTGATGCCCCAGCGTATTTGGCCACACATCCGAACCGCCGATACGCACCAGGATATCGATGCCTTCACTGACCGGATCGGCGAAGCGGTCCGAAAACGTGATATGCGGCACCAGCAACGGGTGATCCTCAATACATCGCAAGATCACCGGCAGCGCATGCAAACGGCCAAAGGAAGCGGGAAGATCGATGCGCACCCTGCCGCGCGGCTCGGCGCTTTCCGCCTGCATCGCCAGTTCGGCCTCTTCCAGCTCGGCCAACACGCCGGTACAGGTGCGATAAAATTGGGTGCCGGCGTCGGTCAGCGCCAGCCGCCGCGTGGTGCGCTGGAACAGCTTCGTCTGTAATCGGCTTTCCAGCCGGGCGATCCCTTTGCTGACGGCAGAAGCGGTCAGGTTCAGGCGTTCCGCCGCCAGCGTAAAGCTGCCCATATCGGCCACGCAAACAAACAGACCGATCCCTTTAAGACGTTCGGAAGAAAACATGCCCCTGCCTTATTGATGAATTTAGTTCCCGCAACTCGGTAATTTATAGCGCAAATCATGATTTTTATTCCGATAGACTTTCCCTCACAGCGTTAAAAACCGCAAGAGGTAAGTTATGAAGAACAAGAAGCCCCAGATCCTGATCACCGGCGCCACCGGCCAGATAGGCGGTGCGACCCTGCGTCTTTTACAATCCCAGGCAGAGATCGAGCCGGTTGCCGCCGTGCGCTCTCCCGCCAAGGCGGCGCCCTTCGAAAAACTGGGTATCCGCACCGTCCAGCTCGATTTTGATCGGGAAGAGACGCTGGCACCGGCGCTGGCCGGCATCGAGCGCGTATTTCTGGCCACTGGCTACACGGTGGACATGCTGCGGCAAAGCAAGGTGTTTCTCGATCGCGCGCGCCAGGCCGGCGTACGGCATGTCGTGCACCTCGGCGCCTGCGGCCGTGACGACACCAGCGTCGCGCACTGGGCCTGGCACCAGCTCATCGAGCGTTACATCGAGTGGTCGGGATTTTCTTTCACCCACCTGCGGCCGGAGTGCTTTATGCAGAACCTGCTCAACTACGACGGCGTACCGGCGGTGAAAAACGGCGTGATCCGGCAATATACCGGCGATGCGCCGTTCAGCTGGGTGGACGGCGACGATGTAGCGCAGGCGGCGGCGCTGGCGCTGCTGCACCCCGAGCGGCACGGCGGCCAAACCTACCGCATGGGCTATGACGTTAAATCCTACGGCGAGATCGCTGCCATGATGACGGAAGAGCTGGGGCAGCCGTTCCGCTATGAAGCGCAAGATCCGCAGGTTTTTCTGGATGAGATGCGCGCGACGGGCGCCGAAATGGCCTACATGAGCTGCGTCTACGACAATTTTCGCCGCATAGCGGCTCGCGATATCCCAGGCGTCGATGAGGTTTTCGATAATTTCCCGCAGATCGCGGGGAGAGAGCCGATGCGGCTAAGGGCGTTTATCCGCAAGCACCGTGACAAGCTGGCCTACTGAGCCTCGCAAGGTTCGCCGGCCAAAACCGGCGAGCCTTCCTTTTCCCTCCCGCCACGCCGTTACAGCATCCACTCGATCGGCAGCCAGCCGGCCACGGTGAGAATAATGCGTTTTACCCAGCCGGCGCCGGGCTCTTGCTGATGCACCTCGGTGTGGCCGTCTTCGAAGGCTTCTTTCCACACCATTTTGCCCTCGGGCGTCAGCACCGGGCGGTAGGCGGCGTACTCGAGCGGGCCATCAAACAGTTGGCGGGTGTCGGCCGCCAGCGTCGGGCTGTCGATCAAGAAGCCCATTTCGCAGTTCAGGTGCGCCGAGCGCGGATCGAAATTGAACGAACCGATAAACACCCGCTTATCATCGATGGCGAAGGTTTTCGCGTGCAGCGCCGCGCCGGACAGCCCCAGCGGCTTGAGTTCCTTGCGCCCGGTCGGTTGACCGGCGCGCAGCTTCAGCTCGAACAGTTCGACGCCCGCCTGCAGCAGCTCACGCCGGTATTTGGCGTAGCCGGCATGCACCACCAGCACGTCGGTGGTGTTCATCGCGTTGGTCAGCACGCGTATGGACTTCCCCTGTTTGGCAAGCGATTCAAAGAAGCTCGCCCCTTCCCGCCCCGGCACGAAATAGGCGGAAACCAGATCCAGCTGCCGGCCGACGCCGCCGATGATCTTGCCGAGCTGCGTCACCATCAACCGATCGCGCGACGCCTTGCCCAGCCCTTTCGCCGGATCGTCGGCCACCAGCTCTACCTGGGTGAATTCCGGCTGGACGGCGCCATCGCGAAAGCGCACCGCGCTGGTTTCCAGCTGCACCGCCAATTTGCGGGCCCGCTCGCTGCTTTCGGTCGCGGTGGCCTGCGTCAGGAAGGCAGAAAGATTACCTTTGCCACGGATAATCTGCTCAACGCCGAACACCGACGCGCTGTTCCAGTAGCGATCGAACACCTCGGCCGTTTCTGCCACTACGCTGCCGACGCTCAGCACGTCGAGATCGAGGAAATAGTTTTCGTCGCCGACCTGGAAATACTCGTCGCCAATGTTGCGGCCGCCGATGATCGCCACGGCGCCGTCGACGATGTAAGACTTGTTATGCATGCGCCGATTCATGCGCATAAAGTCAAAGGCGTAGCCGGCCAGCTTCGGCGTGCGCACGGTTGATGGGTTGAACAGGCGGATCTCGACGTTTTCCTGGGCGTTCAGCGCCGCCAGGGTCTCGTCCATGGCGACGCCGTTATCGTCCAGCAGCAGCCGCACGCGCACGCCGCGTTGGGCGGCGTCATACAGGGTTTTCAGCAGGATCTGCCCGGAGGTGTCGTTATGCCAGATGTAGTACTGGGCGTCGATCGACCTTTCCGCCATCCGCGCCAACGCCAGGCGGCTGGCGAACGCATCGTGCCCGCTGGCCAGCGGCACCACGCCGCTCAGGCCTGGATGCGCCGCCATCAGTTCGGCGGCCCTCGCCGGTAACTGGGCGGCAGGATCCGCCGGCAACGCCGCCTGCGGCAGACGCTGGGAAATATCCGGCAAACGAAAGAGGACTCTTGCCGCAATAATGGCGATCGTCACGGCGAGAATCAGATACACGACAATTTTTATCACGGGAAGCGGCCTCGGAGGTTGACTGCTTTGCTTTATACGTCATTAGGTTGCTTCAATCTATAGGAGAAGCGCGCTATGCCATAAGGCTATAGCGTAAAGCGCGAAGGCGAAACGCCAAACAGTTTTTTGAACGCCACCGAATAGGCACTGTGGCTCTCGTAACCGCTTTCGAAGGCGGCATGGATGATCGAGTTGCCGGCCAACAGCAGCGGAATGGACGACAGCAGCCGCAGGCGCTGTTTCCACTGGCCGAAGGTGATGCCGGTTTGTTGACTGAAATGGCGTTGAAAGGTCTTTACGCTGATCGACAGTGAATCGGCCCAGGCCTCAATACCGCGTTCGTCGGCCGGCGTGATGACCAACTGCCGGCAAATTTCGGCCATTCTCGCCTCTGCCGGCCAAGGCAGATGCAGCGCCAGCTGCGGCTGCAGGCTCAGTTCCTCCAGGAACAACGCTCTGAGCAGCGCATTGCGTTTGGTCTCCGGCCCTTCAGGCGCCAGCGTCGCCAACTGGGCGATCAGTTCTCGCAACAGCGGTGAAACCTGTAATACGCCGTCGCGCAGCGGCAAACGCGCGGCGGTGATTTCATCGACCAAAATCCCGTAAACGCAGATGTTGCTCTGCATGACGATCTGATGTTCTACCCCCGGCCGCAACCAAACCGCGGTGGTGGGCGGCACGATCCAGCGCCCGCTGCTCGCCTCGACCGCCATAACGCCCTGTTGCGAATAGAGCAAATGACAGCGTTTATGCGAGTGGTAAGGAATGACGAAGCCCGCCGGATAGTGTTTCACCAGCCCCGTCACCTCGAACGAGGAATTTTCGTGGCTGCTGAGGTCGATGCGTTTCGTTTCGGCGTTGTCGACTTCGAATCCCATGATCGTTTGTCCCTTTTGATAACGCGAATGTCTTTTATTTGATAGAGGGACCGCATGATCCTCCATATAGTGACGTTCTCGCAAGCCACACCAGGGGCCTTATGCGAAGAAACTCACTATTTACACCAAAATTTCATCGTTCTGCGTAAAACGGAGGCGATGACGTTGCGCATGCGCTGCGCGATGGCGGCTCGTTGCGGGGGCGACGCGGCCGAAAGTGATGGAGAGGGAAAGCGCGGTGGCATAAATCAGGAGGTGTATGCATCAATCAGCAGGTAGCTCGGCCTGGGGGGCGGCTTACTGCTGAAGGGATAGGGAGAGCGCCTAGGCTCTCCTCCATCCAACGTGGTTATCTCATCAACGGGCCAACTCGGCGCCGTCCAGCTCGGAAATCGCCAGACAAATCACTTCCGTGATGGCCTGTACCGTATAAGCGGTATTGGCAGGAATGATCAACATCTCATGGGGTTGCAACGTCTGATCGTCAACCTTCAGTTCACCGCTCAGCACCATCAGTTTCACCCAGCCCGGGTGAAAACGCGCCGGTTGCCGGCTGCCCGCATCCAGCTTCAGCAACGCCGTATGGCCAGGCGTCTCCCGTTTCAAAATGTGAAAGTGTACCCCATCGTAAGGCATGTTTTCGTAATGCAGTGACGCCAGTGTTCTCTTATGCATGGTAAGTGTCCTCGTGACCGGTGAGTAGCTGCTCCGCCTTCGGTCGCCGTAAAAACGATTGGCGGCTGTCCCTACCGAAAGCACAGGCTCGCAGCCTCTTGGCGAACGGATTAACTGTCGTACTTGCAGCGGCCCGATCGACCGCCGTTTCATGCCTAACCTGCCTCAGGCATGCTACTAAATATATAAGAGCCTCGCCGACGGCGCAAAAAACCGCTGCAAGGTTGAGCGCATTACGGTGCTGATCCGTAGTCGGAAAACCTGAACGGCGAGACCAATGCGCCGTCTGCCGGAGATCGCGATGATCTCCCCCCTTCACACCCCATCATTAATAAATCGCGCCGGGCGATAAGCGTGCGGAATGGCGGGGTTAACGCCATGCAGCAGCTCGTCGCCGATCAGCCGACCAAGCGTCGGTGCGCACATCACGGCCGGATGCATCACCGCCACATAGAGGCAGGTGGCGCCCAGCGGCCCGACGATGGGATAACCGTCGCGCGGCCGGGGGCGCATCCCCACCGCACACGCCTGCAGTTGCAAGGGCGCCGTGCCTGACAGACGCCCTTCAATCGCCGATTGCGCTTCGCCCTCCACGCGGTTTTCATCGCCGTGCGCAGGATAATCCTCCGCCGCCAGCAGATCGCCATTTTGCGCATGACGCACTTCGATGTCGTCGCCCGCAATCAGCGTGTTCACCACCTGCGCCGCCGCGTGATAGCGTAACAAAATGGCCGGCGACGCCTCGATCGGCAGCGAGAATCCGCTGCCGTCCAGCAGCGCCGAGATCCCCGTACCGCAGGAGAGCACCACCCGATCGGCGGCAATCGCGCCTTCCTCGGTAACGATGCCGATGATCTGCCCGTCTTCACGCAAAAATCCGCTGACGGTTCGCCCCAGGAGCAACTCCCCGCCCCACGAGCGAACGCATTCGAGCAACCGCTGTGTCACGTCTTGCGGATCGACGGCGCCGTCACGCGCCGCAAAATACGCTTGGCTATCGGGCTGCCTGAGCCCCGGTTCCAGCACTGTCACCTCGGCGGAGGACAAAAGCCGATTATCGGGGTTTTGCGTCGCCGGCGCCTGGCCATAGCTGAGCGCGCCGGACCAATTCACCCAGAGATCCGGGATCTCCTGCGCCAGGCGTATCCAGTCAGCCACGATCTCGCGCCGCAGAAACGCGTCGGGAGCACCCTCAAGCACGCCTTCGCTGATCCAGCCGAACGAGCGGCCTGTGGCTCCCGCCGCGGGATGCGCCTGCTCAACGACGATAACGTGCTGCCCTTGGCGCGCGAGATGATAGGCGATCGATGCGCCGACAATCCCGGCGCCCACGATGACCATGCGTGATGATGTTCCATTCATTTAATGATCTCCGAACCTCATTTCACGTGTTGTCGCCAAAGCAACCCTGCCGCCAGGCAGGCTACCCCGCCGCCGCAGGCCAACACGGCATAAGACGTGCCCCAGCTCTGGGTGGTATCCATCACGACGCCAAAGGATAACGGGGCGAACGAACCGATGCCGAACCCCAGCAACGATCGCCAGCCCATCACGCTACCGAGCTGTTGCGGCGGCACGTTGTCCGCCATCGCCGCCGACAGCACGCCGGAGTCGCCGAGAATAAAGAAACTGCCGATGCTGACGAACAGCAGCGTCCAGCCTGGCCCCCAGTTCGCCGACCACCCCATCAGCAGCGATCCCAACGCGCCCGCGGCGCCCATAAACATCAACACCGATGCACGATTGAAATAGTCGGAAACGGTGCCGACAATCAGCGTGGCGATCATGCCGGCCAGGTGGATCACCGCCGCGACGATCAATCCTGCGCTGAGCGGATCCAGAGAGAAACCGCTCAACGCCTCGCTGACCAGGCTGGGTGCCCAGGCCCAGTTACCGAGCAGTTCCCAGCTGTGAGCGATATACCCGATCAGCAACAGCAGGGTCGCATAGGTGATAGCATAGCTTTCTCGTTTCGTCTTCCTTCCCAGCGTGCGCGGTTGCGGTTCCTGATAACCGACCAGGGCCAACGAACCCGCCAGCGCCCCCAGTAACGCACCGGCGGCGCACAGGGAAAACGCCACGCCGGCGCCCCAGCGCATGGCGCTCCAACCGGCGATGAAAACCGACAGAAAATACCCCAACGAACTGGCCGCCAGGATCATGCCGATGGCGTAACCGCGTCGGGCCGGGCCGTTCATCCCCATCGCTAACAGCAGCGCCGGCGTATAGGCGCCGCCCTGCGTCAGGCCGACGAAGGCCATCAACACCAGCGCACCGATATACGAATGGGCAAACACGGCGAACAGCATCAGCGCACCGGCGCCCAGCCAGGAAAACAGCAGATACACGCGACGCGCGCCCAGCGAATCACACCACCAGGAAGCCACCAGCAACGCCAGGGCGTTGGTCAGGCTGAACACCGTCTGCACCGTACCGGCGGAGGCGGCGTCGAGCTGCCACTCGCTTCTGATGGTCGGCAGCGCGCCGGCAAACATCATGGTGCCCAGGCAGAGGCCAGCCCGGCTCACGCAAAGCAAAAAGAAAGCTCGCATTTCAGCGCCGCCTCCCTGCCAACCGCAGGGTGAGGATAACGCCATTAACACACATGACCGATAGCCAAAAGATCCGCATCATAAACTCAGCAATCAGAAGGAAATGCCTCATCATAGTGAGCAAAATCAACGGCTGACAAACGATCTTTCCTCCCTCATTTGGTTGAGCTAGACTCAACCTATGAAAAAAATCCACTCCCTGCCGCACCTGTCCGCTTTCGAAGCCGCCGCCCGTCTCGGCAGCTTCAGCGCCGCTGCGGATGAGCTGTTTCTCACCACCGGCGCGGTCAGCCGCCATATTCGCAGTCTCGAAGCACAGCTGGGGGTCACGCTGTTTTATCGCGGACACAAATCCGTGCGGCTGACGCAGGCCGGCGAGAATTTTTCCCGCACCGCATCTCGGGTGATAAGCGAACTGTATGCCGCGGAAAGCGCGCTGAAAGCGAGCGCCGGTCGGCAACGGCTGGTGGTGCACAGCCTGCCGACGTTCACCATGCACTGGCTGATGCCGAAACTGGCGACGTTCAACGAGATTCATCCGGAGGTCGCGGTTGATATCACCACCGCCACTGGGGCCGTCGATCGCAATATGCCGTTTGATCTGGCGATCAGGCGCGACCCCGCGCACTTCTCAGGGCTGAAGGCGATCCCTTTTTTGCAGGAAGACAGCCTGCTGGTCTGCAGCCAGAGCTATTTGCGCACCATGCCGATCGGTGCGCCAGACAATCTGGCCGGGCATACAGCCATTCGCATCCGCGCCCGGGAGGATTTGTGGCGCAGCTGGTTGAATACCTATCCGACGGCGCTGGACGCCTCGCCGCCGCCGCTGACGCTCGACCATACCTTCGCCGCCATTCAGGCGGCCGAAGACGGCCTGGGACTGGCCGTCGTGCCTTACCTGTTCTGCGCCAAACATCTGTCGTCCGGTCGGCTGGTGTCGCCCTTCCCGGCGTTGACGATTCGAACCGGCGTTTATTCCCTGCTGCTGCGCGATCGGGACGATGAGGTCGTGAGAAAGTTCGCCGCCTGGCTGCAGACGTTCCAGGCCTAAGCGCCGTATTGGATCCCGTCGCAAAAGCGCACCGCGCTAACGGTATTTCTCAGGCGTGCAGCGTCAGGCCTTTTATCGCCTTATCCACCGCTTTCTTCGGCCCGCGCAGCGCCAGGCCGACCAAATCCAGGTTGTCCGCGTCTTCGGCGAGAAAAACCTGCCGGTTGGCTGCATCGTGCCCGGTCGAGAACATGGCGTGCACATAGGGGATCAGCGTCAATTCCCGTTCCAGCCCTTTGCGATGCGCATTTTGCAGGCCCGGCAGATCCGCTGCGAAAATCAGCATCGGCTGCCCGGAAATGCCGCCGTAGCGTCTGCCTTGCGCATCCACGTAACATTCGCCGATGATCTCCGGGGCGGCGGCGGCGATGCCCGTCGCCAGAAAGGCCACCACGTTCAGCCGCTGCCAGGTTTGCAGATCGTCGCGCACGATAAACGCTATCTTGGTATCAAACATGTTTCGCTCTACTCCGTTGTGCTCTTAAAAGCGCATCATCGGCGATGAGCGAGTCAGCGGTATAGAACGTTTGTGCACTGCCGTTGATAGGCCGCCGGCGATAAACGGTAGGCGCGCCGGAACCAGCGGCCCAAATGACTTTGGTCGGCAAAGCCTACCCGCATGGCGACCTGCGCCGGCTCTTCCCCCTGCGCCAGTAACAGTCGCGCGGCACGCAGCCTCAGCCGGATCAGGTAAGCATGCGGCGACTGGCCGAAAGCGCGGGTGAATTGGCGAGTCAGACGGAAACGATCCAGGCCGCACTGAAGCGCAAGTTCCTCCAGACTGGGATTATCCGCCATGTGCTCGTGCAAGTAGTCCCGTAAACGATTCATCTCAATCAAAGCGTCATCGCGTTGGGACGTTGGCCTGACGCGTATATGCCGCGCCAAAAGCGTCAGCAGTTGGTCCAGGCTTTGATCGCGCGCCAGCCGGCCTTCCCTCTGATGCAACGCAAAAAAAGCCTGTTGTATCGCGGTCGCCAGCATCGGATCGTCGGTCAACGTGCTGTGGAAGGCGCCTTCCAGCACTGAAGCGTCCCCCAATCCGCGGCGCTGCATCGCGTCGGAGACCCAGCGCTGCGGCAGATAAAGCATCGCATAGGTAAACCCTTCGGCCTGCGGCGCATGGCCATCGTGCACCGCGCCCGGCTCGATCAGCATGGCGCGCCCCGGCCGGCTGGTGTGCAGCGAGCGGTGGCAATTGAAACGCTGCAAGCCCTGCTGCGTGACGCCCACCAGCATTTCATCATGATCGTGAGGATCGTAGGCATGCCCCTGAAAGTGGGCGTTGACGCTCTCAATACCCGTTTCGTCATCGCGCCGCAGTTCGAGCCAGTCTGTATGTTGATGATTGGACGCCATGCAATTAATCCGGAGTTCTGCTCACAGGAAAAGAAAAACAGCTTACCCTGAGACCGCCACCGTTGCACGCTCACAGCTCGCAGATGGCATAAGTGCCCTTTCCGGCCGATTTCGCCTGATACATCGCGCCGTCGGCACGGGTCAACAGCATCTCCTCCGTCACATCGCCGCGTGGAGAAATGGCCGCGCCGATGCTGGCGGAAAGCCGTACCTTCTGCGGCCCGATCTGCGTAATTTTGGCCAGTTGCGCCAACACGTTTTCGCAAAATTCGCTGACCTCGCGCCGCGGATCCGTCAACGGCCACAGGATCACCGTGAACTCGTCACCGGCCAGGCGCGAGACGCTGTGGTGCTCGCCTGCGCAGGCGCTGAGCAATGTGGCGAATGTCTTCAGGATCGCGTCGCCGAAGTCATGACCATAGCTGTCGTTAAGGGTTTTGAACCCGTCGAGATCGATAAACAACAGCGCCATCTGCCGCTGATGGCAACAGGCCTGCAGCGTGCCCGACAACCGGCGCAGAAACGCGCGTCGATTGGTCAATCCAGTCAGCATGTCATGGGTTGCGTCATATTCCAGCCGCTGCTGCAGCCGCTTCAACTCGGTAATGTCCATGGACAGAATGTAAAACCCCTGCGTTTCGCACGGCACCAGCGTGGTGTGGATCATCAGCAGTCCCTTTTGGGTCTGGAGCTCATTTTCAAAGCTCACCATTTCCCCCGCCAAGGCCCTGTCTATCATAGGTTTCGCTATCTGATAAACGTTCTCCCCCATAAAATCGCGCACCGTCATTCCTCTGAGGCGGCTTTCTTCCAGGCCAAACCAGGTTTTGTAGGCGCTGTTGGCGAACAGGTAGCGTTCATTGCCGTCGATCTGGCTGATCAACGCCGGCATATTGTCAGTAATGGCGCGCAGGCGTTCCTTCTCCGCGCTGAGCTGATATTCGGCGAGCACCCGGGTTTCAATCTCTTCGTTGAGTTTCTTGACGACCACGTTCAGCTCCCGCGTGCGGATTTCGACGCGTTGTTCCAGCTCGTGTTGCAGAGCGAACAGATCGGCCTCCGCCGCCTTGCGCTCGCTGATATCGACGATAACCGAGATGAAATGATCCGGTTTACCGTTAGGCAGCCGATTTAACGCCACCGTCAGCTGCACCCAGACGATCGAGCCGTCGGCGCGGAAATAACGTTTCTCCAGCGAGTAAGTGCTGATCTCGTTTCTCAGCAGCTGCTGCAGTTTTTCCAGATCGGTGTTGAGATCGAGCGGATAGGTAATGTCCTGAAAGGTGCGATCCATCAGCTCGCGCTCGGAATAGCGCAACATTTCGCAGATGCGCGGATTGACCCGCAGCCAATACCCCTGCAGCGACACCAGCGCCATCCCTACCGCCGCCTGGGCGAAAGTCTGTTCGAACAGGGCTTCCGAGCGTTGCAGATTGGACTTCAGGTTTTCGGTATAGACGTGGCGTTCAATGCTCTGCAAATACTCCTCCACCACGGCGGCGAAGTCGTGCAGGTCGGCCAGTTGTTCCGGGGAAAACGGCTGCGGCTGGCTGTCGATAATGCACAGGGTGCCGAGCGGCAACCCGTCGAGCGACAGCAGCGGTTGCCCAACGTAGAAACCGATCCGCGGTCCGCCAATCACCAGCGGATTATCAAAAAAGCGCGGATCGTTGGCGGTATCGGGCACCACCAGCGCTTCGCGTTGCAAGATAGCATGGCCGCAAAACGAGATATTGCGCGGCGTTTCCCGGGCATCCAGACCGTAACGCGATAAAAACCATTGACGATCCCGGTCGATCAATGACACCAACGCGATGGTCACGCCGAAGTATTTCGCCGCCAGCCGCGTGATGCGATCCAGTTTCTCCACCGAGTTTGAATCCAGCACGTTCAGCGAATTCAATACCGACAGGCGTTCAGCTTCGTTTTCGGGGAAGCAGGGTTCGAGCATGTTGTCTCCCAATGTGTCACCGACGGACCCGGCATAGCCGGCGTGAGTCCGTTCAGCGTTTTCGTCGGTTAGCGGCAAATATCCTTGTCCATCATAGACTCACTCAGTATCAATCCGATTGCGCGTTCTCGCCAGCTTTGCCGGGCGTTGCGTTTGCCACCGCGCTGCGCTACAGTCGCTCACAAGGTGATGGTGTTCCACCTTTCCCAACCGCCGCGTTCGCTCGAACCGGATGATGACGCCTGATATACAACTTCGCTTTATTTTTAGGCAGGTATGTCAGGAGTCGCTATGAATGAAATCTCACGTTTTACCCCTTTTCCGCCCCAGCCTGATCTCACCGTGCGGGAAATGCCGCTGTACGTTTTCGGCCATAAAAATCCCGACAGCGACAGCATCTGCAGCGCGCTGGTGGTCGCGGACTGGCTCAATCACCTCGGCAAACCGGCCGTCGCTTTCCGCCTTGGCGAACTGACGCCGGAAACCCGCTACATACTGGCCGTCGCCGGCGTACAAGCGCCTCCGCTGCT
Organism: Serratia sp. 22278; assembly: GCF_052045405.1. NCBI lineage: Bacteria > Pseudomonadati > Pseudomonadota > Gammaproteobacteria > Enterobacterales > Yersiniaceae > Serratia > Serratia sp. 22278. The sequence continues at coordinate 105,815 of NZ_JBQEOW010000009.1, forward strand.
GAAAGGCGATCTCCGTGACCGTAAAGTCTGGCTGGTCGATTTTACCGACGTCGAACAAGGGCCGGCCTCATTGCCCGACAGCGATGTGGTCGGCGTTATCGACCATCACCGGCTGGGCACGTTAATCACCCGCAACCCGCCCGATGTCTGGGTTCGCGCCGTCGGCTGTTGCGCCACCGTGATCCTGCAGATCCTGGCGGCGGAAAGGCCGATGCCGCTTTCTTCCGCCCAGGCCACGCTGCTGCTGGGCGCGATTTTGAGCGATACCGTTGCGCTGAGCGCGCCGACCACCACCGAACTGGATCGGCTGGCGGTCTCGCGGTTGCGCGCAATTTCTCACGTTGATTATGACGCCTTCACCGCCGGACTGCTGGCCGCCAAAACCGATCTTTCGGGGCAATCCGCCGCGCAGTTGCTGCAGCGCGACGCCAAGAATTATCGCATCCATAGCGTCTCGCTGCTGCTGTCGCAGATAGAAGTGCGGGCCATGAGCGACATCGATCCGCTGTTGCCCGCGCTGCAACAGGCGCTTGAACACGCGAAGCAGGAAGCCGGGCTGGCGATGGCCGCGCTATTGGTCACCGATATCACCTGCCGTCGCTCCACCCTGTATTTCTCGCCGAACCGGGTGCTCGACATTCGTCAGGTGTCGCTGCCCGGCATGACGAGCCGGAAAAAAGAGGTTTTACCGTGGTTAACCCGCCAGATCGCTAACGCAGGGAGATAAGTCATGCCGCTCTACCAACATGCTTTACTGCTGGTGCAGGATGAACGCGACGGCCGGCTGCTGTTGCGTCATGCCGAACGCCTCAATCAGCAGATGAATACGCGCATCACCGTGGCGCACATCAGCGCCGACTATGCCGAGCTGGACTACCTCAGCGATTCGCTGACCAAAGATCGCCAGTCCAGCGAGGTGATCGCCGCCAAAGCCATGCTCAGCCGTCTGGTGGAAGACTGCTCAATCCCCCTGGAGGTGCGCGCAATTGTCAGCATCCATCGCTTCAAAGACGTCGAAGCCCTGATTGCCCGCGAAGGGGTCGATCTGTTGCTGCTCGGCCATCAGAACCGTCCGTTCGGCGTCTTTGCCTCCTTCGGTTTCGAGTTCATTAACCATTTGTCGATCGACGTGCTGATAAAGCACGTGCCCACTCCCTAGAATGAGGTGATCATCCATGAGCTATGAAATTGAAAACGTAACCGCCAGAGAAATCCTGGATTCGCGCGGCAACCCGACCGTCGAAGTTGAAATGACTGCGGCGGGCGTCGTGGCCAGGGCTTCGGTCCCCTCCGGCGCCAGCACCGGGTCGCGCGAGGCGGTGGAGCACCGCGACGGCGATCCGCACCGTTTCGGCGGCAGAGGCGTACTGGAGGCGGTGCACAGCGTCAAAACGGCGATCAATGAGGCGCTGCGCGGGGTGGATGTGCGCCAACAAGAGGAGATTGACCGCCGGCTGATCGCGCTGGACGGCAGCGAGAACAAGAGCCGATTGGGGGCCAACGCCCTGCTCGGCGTTTCTCTGGCCGCCGCCCGCCTCGCGGCGCAATTGTCGCAACTGCCGCTGTATCGTTATCTGGGCGGCATCGGCGCCAACCTGCTGCCGGTGCCCTGCATGAATATCATCAACGGCGGCGTGCACGCCCGTTGGCAAGGGGCAGACTTTCAGGAGTTTATGATAGCCCCGCAGGGCGCGCCATCGCTGCGCGAGGCCGTGCGCTGGGGCAGTGAAGTCTATCAGGCGCTGCGCCAAATCCTGTTGGAACAAGGCCTGTCGGTCGGCGTCGGCGACGAAGGCGGTTTCGCGCCGGCGGTTGCCTCGAACCGGCAACCGCTGGAGCTGATCGTGCAGGCGATAGAGAAAGCCGGTTATCAACCGGGAGACGATATCGCCATTTGCATGGACCCGGCCTCAAGTGAATTCCATGCCAACGGTAAATACCGCCTGCGCAGCGAAAACGCTGAACTGGATGCCGAACAGATGACGGCCTATTACCAGCGGCTGGTGCAGGATTTTCCCATCGTGCTGATTGAAGACGGTTTGGCCGAGGACGATTGGGCCGGCTGGCGCATTCTCAGCGACACCCTGGGCGATCAGGTGGAACTGGTTGGCGACGATCTGTTCGTCACCAACGTGAAATACATCCAGCGTGGGATTGATGAACGGTTGGCCAATGCAGCGCTGATCAAATTGAACCAGATCGGCACGCTGAGCGAAACCTTCGCCGCCGTGCAGCTTTGCCAGGCAAACGGCTGGGGCGCCTTTATCTCGCACCGCAGCGGCGAAACCGTCGACAGCTTTATCGCCGATATGACGGTTGCGATGCGAGCCGGCCATTTGAAAACCGGCGCGCCGTGCCGCGGCGAGCGCATCGAAAAATACAATCAGCTGATGCGCATTGAGGAGCAATTGGGCACCGCGGCGGTATATGCCGGGCGCGCCGCCTTTAAACGCCGTTAATCTTTGCAGGCCGGCCACGCACCGGCCTGTTTTTCATTTTTTGCGCGGCATAATCCCGCCACGCCGGATTCCAACAGAATACGCCGCGTCGCCATCAACGTCTCACGCTGCTCGTTCAGCGTCGCCATCATCCGCTCGATCTCCGCCAGCCGGCTGTCGACGCCCTGTATCACCCCATCCTCATAAGCGCTGCCCTGCAGCGCCAATACCCCGCGGATCGCCTGCAGCGAAAACCCCAGATTCTGGCCGATTTGGATCAGGTGCAGCCGCTCCAGCGCGCTTTCGCTATACACCCGATAACCGTTGACGCCGCGCACCGCTTTGGGCAGCAGACCCTGCTGTTCGTAGTAACGTATCGCCGAGGCGGCCATGCCGGCGCGCTCCGCCAACTCTCCGATTTTCATGCCCTATTGACCTTAAAGTTAACTTTAAACCTAGTATAGCGCCATTCACCCTGCGACAGGAACGTACCCGATGTTTACCCCGCTGATTCTGCCCAACGGCAGCCGCTTACCCAACCGTCTGGCCAAGGCCGCGTTGGAAGAAAATCTGGCCGATGAAGGCCAACTGCCCGGCCCCGCGCTATGGCGTCTGTATCGCCACTGGGGTATCGGCGGCGCCGGCCTCATCATCACCGGCAACGTGATGATCGACGGCCGCGCCATGACCGGCCCCGGCGGCGTGGTGCTGGAACAGGATACGCCGCTCGCCCCGTTTGAAACCTGGGCCAAGGCCGCGCGCCAGGAAGGCGCGCAGGTATGGATGCAGCTCAGCCACCCGGGCCGTCAGGTGATGGCCAACATGGGCGGCAACGCCTGGGCGCCCTCCGCCATCCCAATGGCGATGGGCAAGTACAGCAAGCAGTTTGCCCCGCCGCAGGCCATGAGCGAAGCGCAGATTGCCGAGGTGATCGCCCGCTTCGCCGCCAGCGCGCACGCCGCCGAACAGGCCGGGTTTACCGGCGTGCAGATCCATGCGGCGCACGGCTACCTCATCTCCCAGTTCTTGTCGCCGTTGTCCAACCAGCGCAGCGATCGTTGGGGGGGCGAGCTGGCGAATCGCGCCCGCCTGCTGCTGGAGGTGGTGAGCGCGGTGCGCCAGCGTGTCTCGCCAGGCTTTTGCGTGGCGGTCAAACTGAACTCCGCCGATTTTCAGCGCGGCGGCTTTTCGCCGGACGAGGCCCGACAGGTATTGTTGATGCTCAACAAACTGCCGGTCGATCTGGTGGAGCTATCGGGCGGGAGTTATGAAAGCCCGGCGATGCAGGGCGAAGCGGCGGACGACAGCACCCTGGCGCGCGAAGCCTATTTTCTGACCTTCGCCCGCGATCTCGCCGCAGTAGCCCGCATGCCGGTGATGACCACCGGCGGCATCGCCCGCCCGTCGGTGGCGCAACAGGTGCTGAACAGCGGCGTCGCGGTAGTCGGCATCGCCGCCGCCATGGCGGAAATTCCCGATCTGCCGCACCGCTGGCAAACCGGCGAAGCCCCTCATGCACTGCCCGCACCGGTAAAATGGCGCGACAAAACGCTGACGCTGCTCGCCCGCATGGCGCTGATCAAGCGCCGCATGCACGCCCTGAGCCGCGATCGGACGCGCAACGTGCGTTACTCCCCACTGTGGTCGCTGCTCATCGATAGATGGCGCACCCGCCGCACTCTGCGGCGCTATCGCGTCTGGTTACGGCAACGTTAATGACCACGGCGCCGGCAGACTCGCCGGCGCCGCACAAAAATTCCGCTTTTTCGATCGCGCTACGTAAAATCTGCAAGAAATCACCACTCTGGATACCGCGCTTTTAACGCTCGATGACTTATATTCATCACAAATTTTGTGTATATAACCGCTATAGGACTTAAGGTGGTGAATAGATGAAAATAAGCCGCTATTTTCTATTTATGTTATTAATCGGAAATTCACCTTAATAATAAATGCATTAAAGAGGCGGACAAAGGAAAGCAGAAAGGGATTTTTACGCAATGTTAAGGAAATGTTGTTTTCTGCTGGCAAAACCAACGGTCAACAAATCAACAACATATTGATGAGCCTAAGAAAAAACTAAACAATTCAAAACAAAATCGGCTATTGAGTCCCAGGCGAAAAAGCCATATATTGGTCGCGCTTTTCACAAGGCAGTTACTTTTCTAATTCATTAATTCAATCGTTGCGTGTTGAGACCTTCGGTTGTAGGAGAGATATGATGACGGATAAAGTCCGTATTGATACTTTAGTTGCAAACTCATTAAACGGAAACAATGAAACCTATTTGGCGCGTCAAGCCGAATTTGAGTCGAATGTTAGGAGTTATCCGCGCAAACTGCCGTTGGCAATTGCGAAAGCCCAGGGCGTTTGGATCACTGATGTTGAGAATAATCAATATCTTGATTGCCTGGCCGGGGCGGGAACGTTGGCTCTTGGACATAATCACCCCGACGTCCTGCAAAGCATCCAAAATGTCATTACCAGCGGCTTGCCGTTACATACTCTCGATCTCACGACCCCGTTGAAAGATCGTTTCTCCGATTACCTGCTCTCTCTGTTGCCTGGCGAAGGCAAAGAGTATTGCCTGCAGTTCTGCGGCCCGTCCGGCGCCGATGCGGTGGAAGCCGCGCTGAAGCTGGCGAAAAAGCACACCGGCCGTTCCGGTGTGATCAGCTTCTCCGGCGGCTACCACGGCATGACCCACGGCGCGCTGGCGGTCACCGGCAACCTGTCGCCGAAGGCGGCGATCAACGGCATGATGCCGGAAGTGCAGTTCATGCCTTATCCGCATGAATACCGCTGCCCGCTGGGCATCGGCGGTGAAGCCGGCGTCAAGGCGCTGACCTACTACTTCGACAACCTGATCAACGACGTGGAAAGCGGCGTGCGTAAACCGGCTGCGGTGATCCTTGAAGCCGTTCAGGGCGAAGGCGGGGTTAACCCGGCGCCGGCCGAGTGGCTGCAGCGCATCCGCAAAGTGACCCAGGAACACGGCATTCTGCTGATCATCGACGAAGTTCAGGCCGGTTTCGCCCGTACGGGCAAGCTGTTCGCCTTCGAACACGCGGGCATCGAGCCGGACATCATCGTGATGTCGAAAGCGGTCGGCGGCGGCTTGCCGCTCGCGGTGCTGGGCATCAAAAAAGAGTTCGACGCCTGGGAACCGGGCCACCACACCGGCACCTTCCGCGGCAACCAGCTGGCGATGGCCACCGGCCTGACCACCCTGCAGTACCTGAAAGAGCATAAGGTCGCCGACAAAGTGGCCGCTCAGGGCGAGTGGCTGAAAGGCAAGCTGGCCGAGCTGCAGAAACGTTATCCGGTGATCGGCCACGTCCGCGGTCTGGGCCTGATGATCGGCATCGAGATCGTCAAGCCGAACGAAGCGCAGGATCACATGGGCTGCTACCCGGCCGATGGCGAGCTGTCCGCGCTGCTGCAGAAGAAATGCTTCGAATCCGGTCTGATCCTGGAGCGCGGCGGGCGCAACGGCTGCGTGCTGCGCCTGCTGCCTTCCCTGCTGATCACCAATGATGAGCTGGGTATTTTCCTGGATAAATTTGAGCAGGCACTGCTGGCCGCCGGCGTCAAGCCAGTCTGATTGGAGCGAATGACCGCGATGTCCAAGTTAAACCCGATTCTGGCTTCCTCGGCGCACAGCGCCGAGGCTTACCGCCAGGCGATCGCACAGAGCAGTGAAGCCGTCGTGCAGTGGCTGCAACAGCCCGAGATGTATCAGGGCAAAAGCGTTGCCGAACTGCGCGAGCGCATCAAGCTCGACTTCACCCCGCAAGGCCTGGGCAACCAGGCGGCGATCGAGCGCGCCATCGAGTATTTTTTGAAAGACAGTCTGTCGGTGCACCACCCGCAATGCGTGGCGCACCTGCACTGCCCGAGCCTGGTGATTAGCCAGGCCGCCGAAGTGCTGATCAACGCCACCAACCAAAGCATGGACTCCTGGGATCAGAGCCCGTCGGCCACGCTGATCGAAATGAAATTGATTGAGTGGCTGCGCGCCCAGGTCGGTTACCAGCCCGGCGACGCCGGGGTGTTCACCAGCGGCGGCACCCAGAGCAACCTGATGGGGCTGATGCTGGCGCGCGATGCATTCTTCGCGCGTCAGGGCCACTCCGTGCAGCAGGACGGTCTGGTGGGCGATCTGCGCAAGCTGAAAGTGTTCTGTTCTGAAAACGCCCACTTCTCGGTGCAGAAGAACATGGCGCTGATGGGCCTCGGCTATCAGTCCGTCACCCTGGTGAAAACCGATCGCTTCGCCCGCATGGACGTGAACGATCTGGCGGAAAAACTGGCGCAGGCCAAGGCCAACGGCGAGCAGGTGATGGCGATCGTCGCCACCGCCGGCACCACCGACGCCGGTGCCATTGACCCGCTGCGCGACATCGCACGGCTGGCGGCGGAGCAGCAGATCTGGGTGCACGTGGATGCGGCCTGGGGCGGCGCGCTGCTGCTTTCCGAGCAGTACCGCGACTACCTGGACGGCCTGGAGCTGGTGGACTCCATCACCCTGGACTTCCATAAGCAGTTCTTCCAGACCATCAGCTGCGGCGCCTTCCTGCTGAAAGACGCGCGCCACTACGAGCTGATGCGCTATCAGGCGGCCTACCTGAACTCCGAGTTCGACGAGGCGCAAGGCGTGCCGAACCTGGTGTCCAAATCGCTGCAGACCACCCGCCGCTTCGATGCGTTGAAGCTGTGGATGGGGCTGGAAGCGCTGGGGCAGAAGCAATACGCCGAGATCATCGATCATGGCGTCACGCTGGCGCAACAGGTGGCGCGTTACATCGCCGATCAGGAATCGCTGGAACTGGTGATGCAGCCGCAGCTGGCCAGCGTGCTGTTCCGCTACCGTCCGGCGCAGCTGGCGGCGAATGGCGACGCGGCCGTCGCGCTGTTCAACCAGCGTATCGGTGACGCCTTGCTGGAATCGGGCCGCGCCAACGTCGGCGTAACCGAGTTCGATGGCGTAACCTGCCTGAAGATGACGCTGCTGAACCCGATCGTGACGCTGGAAGACATCAAGCTGTTGCTGGCGTTGGTCGAGAAAACCGCGCAGCAGCTGCCGGCGTAACCCTCCGCCACTGCGCATTAAAAGCCGATAGCCCCAGGCTATCGGCTTTTTTATCGCGCTCACGCCGTGCGCGTACTCAATCCGTTGACATGTTTTCCCAGGATGTCGCTTGTAGGTCCAGATCGATTTCCAGCGTTTCCAAAAAGCGCGCCGTCATCATGTAGTGCCCAATCATTAATGCCAGTTCAGCCAGTTGAACCTCATCATAATAGCGCCTGACCGCGTTAAACGTGTCGGCAGAAACCTTCACCTGCTGCACGCATTCATCGACAAAATGCAAGATGGCCGCTCCTCTGGCGTCGATGCCAACACCCTGCTCTATTTTCTCGATGTCGTCATCGCGCCACCCCGCAAGGATCGCCAACGGATAGTGTTGCATACGCTCATAAGCGCTGTGGCTTAACGCGCCAACCCTTAATATGATCATTTCCCGATCTTTATCACACAGTCGCCCGGCCGGAAAAGAAGCGCCCAGCGACAGATATCCCTGCGCCGAACGGCTGGTTTTCAACAGACCCAGCGTAAGATTGGCGGGAAAACGGGCATATTGTTGCTGTTGCTCAGCCGTTAATTCACTCACTGCCGGCAGTTTTATTCTGGCCATCGTTTATTCCCCCGCGCGTTCATCGATAATTGCAACCGGCCGAGCCCAGCCGGCGGATGCCTTATAAACTTTGACCGGCAGACTGATCACGTTGAATCCGCAGGGGGGCAGCAATTCAAGATTGCACAGTTTTTCAATCTGGCAATAAGGATATTTACTGCCGGCATAGTGCCCTTCCCAAATAAGCGAAATATCGCCGCTTTGTTCAAATTTGGTGCGCGTATGGCTGAATGGCGCATCCCAGCTCCAGGCATCGGTGCCAACCACTCTGACGCCGCGTTCAGTAAGATACAGCGTCGCCTCACGGCCCATGCCGCAACCGCGATGAATAAAATCTTCACTGCCGTACCGCCCACCGGCCGCCGTATTGACCAGAACAATATCGCCGACGGCGAGCGGATGATCAATCCTCGCTAATTCACGCTCAATATCACGCGCAGTGACCACATAACCGTCTGGAAAATGGCGAAAATCCAATTTGACGCCAGGGCCGATACACCATTCCAGCGGTATTTCATCAATGGTTTTTGACGCCGAACCGTCGTCCATATGCGAATGGTAGTGATAAGGGGCGTCCATATGCGTCCCCGCATGGGTGCTCATGCGGACAAATTCCACCGCCCAGCCCTCCTGACGCGGCAGCGCCAGGGGATCCAGGCCGGGAAATGATTCCGCCAGCTGCAACGCTCCGCGCTTGTTGTCAACATACTCGATTTCCGGCAGAAACCGCTCCGGATCGGAAGCGATCCCGCTCATCAGCGGCACCGAAAGATCAATGATTTTACCGTACATATTGTTACCTTTATCCAGGGGAATGACCTGCCCAGAGTAAGCTTTCCCCATAGAATAGAAATGCCGATTATCAGACAACTTATTGTTATAATAGGAAGACGCAGCCATGAACGGACAGGAAGGCGTCATGAAACCGTCAGAATTGACCGGGGAAATCCCAATATCGATTTGGTTCAGAAATAAATCCTGGCCGGCAGGAACGCAATTCCCTTTACAGGCGTTGCCATGGGGCAAACTGATGTATTCCATGAAAGGGTTGGCGGAAATAAATATTGAGGACAATATTTATTTATCCACTCCGGAATATGCCATTTGGCTCCCCGTTAATACCGAACATGAATCCGTAGCAAAGAGTGCAATTGACTATGTCATTCTTCATGTCAGCCCCCCGCTATGCCAATCCTTACCGAGCAAACCGCAAACCCTGCGGCTGAATAAGATCGTCAAAGCGGTGCTGGCCGATTTTTCAGAAAGGCGCATTGGCTATCCGCACACGCCTCAGGACCAGACGTTGGTTACCGCATTGCTTGAGCAGCTGGCGCTGTCGGAGCGTTTTGACAGCTACCTGCCGCTCGGCAGCGACGACGTGATCAAGATCATGACCGAAAAGATGAGCGCCGCGCCGCACGATTTCAACACGCTGACGCAATGGTCGGGCATGCTGGGCTTGAGCGAGCGTACGCTCTCGCGGCGATTTCTCGCCGCCACCGGCATCTCTTTCAATGAATGGAAACTGAGAAGCAAAACCCTCATGGCGATGACGCTGTTGCAGGAAGGGAGAGCCGTCAAATATGTCGCCTCTACCCTGGGGTATCACGATCCTTCCGCGTTTATCGCCATGTTCAGACGGCAAACGGGCCAGTCCCCCTCCGGTTTTTTAGCGGTAAGTCATGGCACCCCGAAAACAGGCTCAGGCATAATGCATGGCGACTGATGCAGCATTCGTACGCACAAACTGCATCGAACGCCTTCCCCCCTATTCAGCACGACAGGATGCGCACGCATGACAGACCCTGATTTCAACCTGCTGATCGCGCTCGACGCGCTGCTGACGGCGGGCAGCGTTGCCGGCGCGGCGCGCCGTCTCGGTTTAAGCCCCTCGGCGATGAGCCGTACCCTCAGCCGACTGCGCGCGGCCACCGGCGATCCCCTGCTGGTGCGCGCCGGCCGTCATATGGTGCTGACGCCCTATGCCGAAACGCTGCGCGAGCGGGCGCGGCACGCGACGTTCGAAGCCCGCGCTGTGTTGCGTCCGGCGCAGGGAGCATTGGATCCCGCCGCGCTGGATCGTACCTTCACGCTGCGCGCCAATGACGGCTTCGTCGAGGCCTTCGGCCCGGCGCTGATCGCCGCCGCCGCCGAACAGGCGCCGCGGGTGCGGTTGCGCTTTGCGCCCAAGCCGGAGAAAAGCGACCGCCCCCTGCGTGAAGGTCTGGTCGATCTGGAGATCGGCGTGTTGGGTGACATGGGCCCGGAAATCCGCCTGCAGGCGCTGTTCCGCGATCGCTTCGTTGGCGTGATGAGAACCGCACACCCGCTGGCGCAACAGCCGGAGATTGGCGTCGCCGACTACGCCGCCTGCGGCCACGTGGTGGCCTCGCGCAGCGGGCGCATCCTCGGGCCGGTAGACGCCGCGCTGGCGGAGCTGGGGCTGGCACGCCATATCGCCGCCGTGGTGCCGAGCTTTCCCGCCGCGCTGGCGGTGGCGCAGGCCTCGAATCTGTTGGCGTTGCTTCCCGCCTCTTTCCTGCAGGCTCAACCTGCCGATGGCCCGCTGCGCGTCTTCGAACTGCCGGTAAAAACGCCGCCCATCACCGTCTCGCAGATGTGGCATCCGCGCCTGGACGCCGAGGCGGATCACCGCTGGCTGCGGCAGTTGGTGCTGTCGGTTTGTCGTCGGCAGGCGCAGCTCCCGGCGAGTGACAATGTCACCTAAAAAGCGTTTACGGCCTCTGATGCCCGTTTAAATCGGCCAGATAAGCGCAGAACATATCCGCCATCGCATCGGCATAAGCCGCGATCTCGGAATCAGTTCGCGGCGTTTCGGAGAATTGCTTGCCCGCCGCCCCCAACGTGCCGACGATCAGATCGCCCGCCAACCGGCGAGTGACCTGCGGAACATCAGGCAACGCTTCGCACATGAAAACCTGCACGATATCCTTGCCGGCTGCCTTTACCGCCTGTGCCTCCGGCGCATCGCGGTAAAGCGGCGCCGCATCATTCAACGCTACGCGCATCTGCGCCTCTTCACATTCCGAACGGATAAACGCCTGCACCAACAACCGCAAGCGCGCGAACGGCGTTTTCTCGCGGTCGGCCAAAATACGGCTCAGCATATCCGTGGTCTGCCGCCATTCGTCGCTCTGCAAACGAAACAGGATCGCCGCCTTATTGGGGAAATACTGATAAAGCGACCCGACGCTGACGCCGGCACGCTCGGCCACCCTGGCGGTGGTGAAACGCGCCGCCCCCTCCTGCGCCAAAACCTGAATAGCGGCGGTCAGAATAGCGGACACCAGTTCGGCGGAGCGCGCCTGTTGCGGTTGTTTTCTCGAGGAAATTTGCTTACTGCGGCGTTCAGTCATAGCGGGCGGCCAATGCGAATAGAGGAATGCGAATAGTTCGTCATATTATAACGGCATGCGCTAACGCGCTCCATTTACGACAGGAAATTTGCCATGAGTACCCTGACCACTGCCCCCTTAGCGCCGCTGCTAAACCGCCTGTTCCAACAGGCATCCCGCCGGTCGCCGGCGCTTGCCGCCCTGTTCCGCGACGTGCCGGACGCAGAGCAAAGCCGGCTGATGCAGAGCAAAACCGAGTACCGCGAACTCTACCACCGCCTGAAGGATTTCCCGCTGGCCGTGTCGCCGGCGACCGGGGCCTTGCTCTACATGTTGGCGCGGGGTTGCCGGGCGCAAAACATCGTCGAATTCGGCACGTCGTTCGGTATTTCGACCCTGCACCTGGCCGCCGCACTGCGCGATAACGGCGGCGGCCGATTGATTACCTGCGAGTTTGAACCGAGCAAAGCGGCGCGGGCGCGCGACAACCTGACCGAAGGCGGCGTCATCGACCTGGTGGAGATCCGCGTCGGCGACGCCCTGGAAACGCTGCGCGGCGATCTGCCGGCCACGGTCGATCTGCTGCTGCTCGACGGCGCCAAGGGACTTTATCCCGATATTCTCGACCTGCTTGAGAGCCGTCTGCGGCCCGGTGCGCTGATCGTCGCGGACAACGCCGATGACAGCCCGGATTACCTGGCGCGGGTGCGCGATCCGGCGACGGGCTATCTCTCCACGCCGTTCGCGGATGACGTCGAATTGACAATTCGGCTTTAAAATCCCCATCGAGCGAGGGTTGTTCCCCCTCGCTCGATGGGAGAACATAGCGTTCACGATGCCTGACGCAGTGAAACGCCAATGACGCTTCCCCCTCTCTGGCCGGTCTTCGACGGCCATAACGACCTGCTGCTCAATCTGTGGCTGCAGCATGACGACGATCCGGTCGCCGCCTTTTATTCCCGCGTCACGCCGGGCCACCTCGATTTCTCCCGCATGCAGCGCGGCGGATTCTGCGGCGGGCTGTTCGCGGTATTTATTCCTCCGGTCGGCTATATCGCCCAGATGCGTAATCAAACGCAGGACGAGGCGCAGGCCGCCTTCGATCCGCTGGCGATCGCCGAACGGCAAATCGCCATCCTGCAGCAGCTGGAGCAGGCTTCTCAGGGGCGGCTGCGCATCTGCCGCACCGCCGCCGAGATAGAGCAGTGCCGCCTCAACCGGCAAATCGCCGCGGTGCTGCATATCGAAGGCGCCGGCATGATTGATGCGGAGCTGACGCAGTTGGAGGCCTTCTACCGGCTGGGCGTGCGCAGCATCGGGCCATTCTGGAATCTGCCTAACGCCTTCGGCACCGGCGTCAGCGGGCCGTTCCCCGGCTCACCCGATACCGGCCCCGGCCTGACGCCGGCCGGCGAGGCGCTGATCCGCGCCTGCAATCACCGACGCATCATGATCGACGTCTCGCACATGAACGAGAAAGCCTTCTGGCAAACCGCCGCGCTGAGCCGCGCGCCGCTGGTCGCCACCCACTCCAACGCCCACGCCCTCTGCCCGCAGCCGCGCAACCTCACCGACGCACAGCTGGACGCCATCGCCCAGAGCGGCGGGATGGTCGGCGTCAATTTCGGTACCGCCTTCCTGCGGGCGGACGGTAAACGTGACAGTGCAACGACAGGCTTAACAGAAATTGTTAAACACGTTGAGTATTTGATCGCTAAACTTGGTGAAGATCGCGTGGGATTTGGCTCTGATTTTGACGGAGTCAACGTACCGCAACCGTTGGAGGACGCCGCAGGCCTACCGCGCCTGACGCAAGCGCTGGCGCAGGCCGGGTTCGATAACCGGCTGCTGGAGAAGCTGACCTGGCGCAACTGGCTGAACGCGCTCGCCGCCACCTGGGGTGAATAACCCGGTTACGCTTTAAAGGTTGCGATCTTCGTCACATTTCGCCAACATTGGGCCGGCCTAATGCGAAAATTTCTCATTGGGCTCGAACTATCACGATGCATGTAAAGGAGCACCGCTATGACTACCTGGACTAAACCTGAGTTTGTTGACCTGCGTCTGGGGCTGGAAGTGACGCTGTACATTTCCAACCGTTAATCGCCTGTCTGCCCGCCTTTCGCGCGGGCATTTCTTTCCCTCTTTTTCTGGTTCAGACATGCAGATAAAAGTTCTCGGCTCGGCGGCGGGCGGCGGCTTTCCCCAGTGGAATTGCAACTGCGACAATTGCCGGGGCGTTCGCGACCACAGCATCAACGCCACGCGCCGCACCCAGTCTTCCATCGCCGTCAGCGACGACGGTAAAAACTGGGTGCTGTGCAACGTTTCCCCGGACATTTGCCATCAGCTGCTGGCCTCGCCCGAATTGAATAATCCCGACGTGCTGCGCGGCACCGGTATCGGCGCGATCGTGTTGACCGACAGCCAAATCGATCACAGCGCGGGCTTGCTCAATTTGCGCGAGGGCTGCCCGCATCACGTCTGGTGCACGCCTGAAGTGCATGACGATCTCAGCACCGGCTTCCCGGTATTTCCCATGCTCTCCCACTGGAACGGCGGGCTGATTCACCACCCGGTGACGCCCGGTGAGCCGTTCCGCACGGCGGTCTGCCCGACCGTGCGCTTTACCGCCATTCCGCTGCTCAGCAACGCGCCGCCCTATTCGCCGTACCGCGATCGCCCGCTGCCGGGCCACAACGTGGCGCTGTTTATCGAAGATACCGCGCGCGGGGCCGGTCTGCTGTACGCACCGGGCCTGGGTGAGCCGGACGAGGCGCTGATGCCGTGGCTGCGCCGCGCGGACTGCCTGCTGATCGACGGCACGCTGTGGCGCGACAACGAACTGGCCAACGCCGGCGTGGGCCGCAATACCGGCAAAGACATGGGGCACCTGGCGCTGGCGGAAGAGCACGGGCTGGCGGCCCTGCTCAGCACCTTGCCCGCCAAACGCAAGATCCTGATCCACATCAACAATACCAACCCGATCCTCAATGAAGACTCCGCGGAACGGCAGAGCCTGACCGCCGCCGGCATCGAAGTGAGCTGGGACGGCATGAATATCGAACTGTAGGGAATCGCCATGACGCAACCACGTCCCCTGACGCCGCAGGCATTTGAAGCGGCGCTGCGCGCCAAAGGCGCTTATTACCACATCCACCACCCGTATCACATCGCGATGCACAACGGCGAAGCGACGCGTGAGCAGATCCAGGGCTGGGTGGCCAACCGGTTCTACTACCAGACCAGCATTCCGATCAAGGATGCGGCGATCATGGCCAACTGCCCGCAGCCTGACACCCGTCGCAAGTGGGTGCAGCGCATTCTGGATCACGACGGCTACGGCGGCAGCGAAGGCGGCATCGAGGCCTGGCTGCGCCTCGGCGAGGCCGTCGGGCTGCAGCGCGACGCCCTGCTATCCGAGCAGTTGGTGCTGCCGGGCGTGCGCTTCGCGGTGGACGCCTACGTCAACTTCGCGCGCCGCGCCTGCTGGCAGGAAGCAGCCTGCAGCTCGCTGACCGAACTGTTCGCGCCGCAGATCCACCAGTCGCGTCTCGACAGCTGGCCGCAACACTACCCGTGGATCGACGCCGCCGGCTACGACTATTTCCGCAGCCGCCTCGGCCAGGCTAACCGCGACGTGGAACACGGCCTGGCGCTGGCGCTGGACTATTGCGATACCGTTGAAAAGCAGCAGCGCATGCTGGAGATCCTGCAGTTCAAGCTGGACATTCTGTGGAGCATGCTGGACGCCATGAGCATGGCCTACACCCTGAACCGCCCGCCTTACCACAGCGTGACCGCCGCGCGGGTATGGCACAACCAGAGGCTGGTGTAATGACGCTGAACCCTGAACACACTCCCGTCTTCCGCCGCGGTTACCGCCTGCAATGGGAGCAGGTGCAAAACAGCCATGTGATCCTCTACCCGGAAGGCATGGCCAAGCTGAACGACAGCGCCGCCGCCATTTTGCAACTGGTCGACGGCCACACTACGCTGAACGGCATCATCGCCCAGTTGAACGCCCGCTTCCCCGGCGCCGAAGGGTTGGCGGACGACGTGCTGGAATTTTTCCAGCGCGCCTACGAACAAAAATGGGTGACCTTCCGTGACTGAACCACGTGCGCCGGCGGTGAATCCGCCGCTCTGGCTGCTGGCGGAGCTGACCTACCGCTGCCCGCTGCAGTGTCCGTACTGCTCCAACCCGCTCGATTTTGCCGCGCAGGAAAAAGAGCTGACTACCGCGCAGTGGATAGAGGTGTTCCGCCAGGCGCGGGCGATGGGCAGCGTGCAGCTCGGCTTCTCCGGCGGCGAGCCGCTGGTGCGTAAAGACCTGCCCGAACTGATCGCCGCCGCCCGCGATCTCGGGTTTTACACCAACCTGATCACCTCCGGCATCGGCCTGACCGAGAAGAAACTGCAAACCTTCGCCGACGCCGGGCTGGATCATATTCAGATCAGTTTTCAGGCCAGCGACGAAACGTTGAACGCCGCGCTGGCGGGCTCCGCCAAGGCATTTCAGCAGAAGCTGGCGATGGCCAAGGCGGTCAAGGCGCTCGGCTATCCGATGGTGCTCAACTTCGTGTTGCATCGCCATAATATCGGCCAGATCGACCGCATCATCGAACTGGCGATCCAGCTGGATGCCGACGACGTCGAGCTGGCGACCTGCCAGTTTTACGGCTGGGCGCACCTGAACCGCGAAGGGCTGCTGCCGACCCGCGAACAGATCGCCGAGGCAGAAGCCGTGGTGAAACGCTATCGCGAGCGCATGGCCGCCGACGGCAAACTGGCCAACCTGCTGTTCGTCACGCCGGATTACTACGAGGAGCGGCCTAAAGGCTGCATGGGCGGTTGGGGCGCCATCTTCATGAGCGTGACGCCGGAAGGCATGGCATTACCCTGCCACAGCGCCCGTCAGTTACCGATTACGTTTCCGTCGGTGCTGGAGCACGATCTGCAGCATATCTGGTACCACTCCTTCGGCTTTAACCGCTATCGCGGCTATGACTGGATGCCGGAGCCCTGCCGGTCCTGTTCGGAGAAAGAGCAAGACTACGGCGGCTGCCGCTGCCAGGCGTTCATGCTGACCGGCAACGCCGACAACGCCGACCCGGTGTGCGGCAAATCGCCGCATCACGGCACCATCCTGGCGGCGCGGGAAGCGGCGAACCGTTCGCAGATCGGTATCGATCAGCTGCGTTTTCGCAATCAGACCAACTCCCGTCTGATCTTCAAGGGTTGACGATGGCACCCGCCGCCGCTTCGTGGCAGCTCGATAACGGTTTGGCCGTCAAAGCGATAAGCGACCCTGCCGCCGACGCCGCCGCCGCGCTGGTGCGCATCGAAGCGGGCAGCTTTCAGGCGCCTGCCGCCTGGCCCGGCCTGGCGCATCTGCTGGAGCATATGCTGTTTCGCGGCAGCGCGAACTTCAGCGCGCAAGATGGGCTGATGGGCTGGACCCAGGCGGCCGGTGGCCGGTTAAACGCCACCACCCAGGCCAAGCAAACCGCGTTTTTCTTTGAGGTGGGCGCCGCCCATCTGGCGGATGGGTTGGCGCGGCTGAGCGATATGCTCGCCGCTCCGCAGCTGGCGACTGAGGCGATCGCCCAGGAGATCGAGGTCATCGACGCCGAATACCGCCTGCTGCGCGCCGATGTTGAAACCCGCTGCGAAGCCGCGCAGCGGCAGATGTTCAGCGGATTTGACGCGCTGCATCGCTTTCATATCGGCAGCCGCGCCGCTTTCGGCAGCGATATTTCCGCGTTGCAGCAGGCGTTGCGGCAGTTTCACCACCATTATTACCGCGCACCGAACATGACGCTGTGGCTGCAAGGCCCGCAATCGCTTGAGCAACTGCATGCGCTGGCACAGCGCTACGGTGGCGGCTTGCCGTCGGGCAGCGCCGCGCCGCCCGAGACATTGCCGCCGCTGGCCGCCGGGCAAGATTACACGCTGTCTCTTCCCGGCGCGCCGCAGCTGCGGCTGGTGTTTGCCCTGCCGCACTGCCGTTCACGCGGCTGGCTGCGACGGCTTGAGCGTTTATTGCTGGACGACGCCCCTGGCGGGCTGCTGGCACGGCTGCGCGCGCACGCGTGGGGCGACGCCGTTCGGCTGGATTATGCCCGCTGCGGCGAAAACAGCGCCCTGTTGAGTTTTATTTTCACCGTCAATCACGGCTCGGCGTCTGAGGCCGCCCATATCGAAAGCGCCTTGCTGGCATGGCTGCAGGCGTTGAACGCGCTGACACCAGGCCAGCTCGAGCATTTCGGGCAACTGGCGAACCGCGATTTTCACCGTCTGGCGCCGCTCGATCAGCTGCGGGCCAGAGCGTTTGGGCTGCCGCCGACGGAACAGCATGACGACTGGACGCGGCAACTCGCTATGCTGATGGCGGCGCCGCGCCGCCGCCTGGCCGTGCAGCCCGAGGGGGGCGGTGAAACGCGCGAAATCCAAGGGCTGCCGCTGACCCTGCGCCCCTTCGCCGGCGCCGCGCTGGCGCCTACAGCGGAACCTTTCCGCTTTTTCTCAGCCTCAGCGGCGCTGCCGATCCCGCCCTTGCCGGCCTGCCAGGCGCCGCTGCGGCATCTGCGTTCCGGCGAGGCGCAGCCGGTGCTGTTGCTGCGCCCAGCGTCGCATGGCGCGCTCAGCGAAGAACAGGCCTGTGGCTTGCAGGCGGCGCTGCGCCCTGGCGCGGCGGAGCTGGCGCATCGGGAGGGACATTTAAGCGTCGAACGCCACCAGGGCGTGTGGCTGCTGCAGCTGGCGGGCAGCCACGGGCTGATCTGCCACGGCCTGAACGTCGTGAACCGGGCTCTGGCGGCGCAGCCGCCGGCCGTCATCAACGAGGCGGCGAGAAACCTGCGCCACGCGCAGTTAAAACAACGAAACGATATCGCCATTCGCCGCCTGTTGGCCCAATTGCCGGCGGCGCTGAACGTCTCTACGACAACGGCGCCACACTGGCATGCCACCCTGGTCGGCGGCGATGGCGAGTTAAAACGGCGACTGTCACATTTGCTGTATGACTTCCCCTACGCCATAACGGCTGAGCCGCAAACGCCGCCGCGTTTACATCCCCCTATCACGCTGACGGAAAGCGGCGCCGAACACGCCTTGCTGCAGTTTTACCCGCTGCAAAACGATGAAGCCGAAGGCCGCTGGGCGCTGCGCGTGCTGGCCCGGCTTTACGCGCCGCGCTATTTTCAGCGGCTGCGCGTGGAACGCAACGTGGGCTACGTGGTGCAATGTGCCTTCCACCGCTGCACCCATGCCGAAGGCCTGCTGTTCGCGCTGCAATCCCCGACGTTCACCGCAGAACAGCTGCGGCAGTTAAACGATGAATTCTTGCTGCAGATGCATCATGAGCTGACGCACGTTAGCGTTGGAGAGCTGGAGCAAACGCAACAGGCGCTGCAACAAAACTTGCAAGGCCTCAGCGCCGAGCCGTTGCAACGTGCGCGGGAGATTGCGTTGGAAAATCGCGCGGCCATTGCCGCCGCTGCGCCGATCACGCTGACGCAATTGCGCTATTGGCAGCAGCGTTTGTTTTCCTCTGATTGATTTACCCGGCGGCGAACACCGGCCGGGGGAATAGGTCGCGGAGAAAGTATCGCTCATGCCGCAGAAGGCCGGCTGGCCGCGAAAAAAAAAGCCCCCATCGTCTCAATGAGGGCTGAATAAAGCGAAGCATGCAACCGCGATCAGAAGCGCCAGGTCAGACCGGCGTTGACGCTGTTGTCCTGGTGGTTGGACGACAGCTGCCCGCCGTAGCCAAGGGACAGGACGGCGTTTTTGTTAATCGATACATCGACGCCCGCTTTCAGAATCGCGCCATCGCGAGAAACAGGCACGCTGTTCACGTCGAACGCCGCATCAGTGCGTTTGAACATCAGCTGCGTTTTACGCTCCAGCTTGCCGTACTGATGCTGCCAACCCAGCTCGCCGCGCAGCGCGATCGCCACGCTGTCGGTTTGCCACTCGGTGTCGGCGCGCAGACCCAACGTCGAGGCGGTGGCGGACTGACTTTGTTTGTCGCCGCGCAGCGCCGCTGCCCCGCCTTGCTCGTTGATCTCCTCGTTACGGTAATGGGTATACGCCAGGTTGGCGAACGGCTCAAGGTTGACCGCATCGCTCGTCCAATCGTAGCCGCTTTCGATGAACAGCTGACCGGTGCGCGCGTTATACTTGGCCTTCTCGCGATCCGACTGCGCGCCGTAGTTCACCGAGCGCGAGGTGTCGATGCGATGCCAGGTATAGGTGCCGCCCGCTCGCAGCGCCAACGCGCCGAAGCGTTTGTCGCCGTACAGCCCCAGATGGTAGTTGTCGCTGTGAGCATCTGACTGATAACCTCCATCCAGCGAAGTGCGGGTATACCCGGTCATCATGCCAAGCCGGCCGTCGCCAAACAGTTCGCTGTCCAGACCTAACAGCACGCCATAGGTGGAGGTCTGGTAACCGGTGGCGTTGTCGTTGCCGGAAGCATGCCCCCAGCTACCCAGCAGTTTCGCCCAGGCGCCGTTGTCATCCGCTTTAATGTCGGTAGCGGTGCGGCGGCCTTCCGCCTGGCGCAAGCGCTCGGTGGCGGTATCGCGCAGGTAACGGCTTTCGTTGATCTGGGCGGAAGCCATATCCGCGTGGATCTGGCCGGACAGTTGACGGGTCGCCTGTTGCAATTCTCTGGCCGAGGTGAAGCCGAGGAAGCTTTCATAGACCGGATGGCCCGCCACGATGCTCGCCTCTTCGTTCACGGCTTGCGCCTCGCCCCCATCGCTTTGCAGCAGGTTGGCCTCTTCGGCCGCCGGGATCGCCACGCTGCGTTTGGCCGTTTCCGTGACCGGTTCCGTCGCGTTGAGCGTCTCCACCGCACGAGCTACCGCTTTCTCGTTCTCAGTGCTGGCCAGGCTGTCAAAGCTGGCGTCGGTGCGCGTGATGCCAAGGCCGACGTCATTGCCCCGATAATCCAGCGCGACTTTAACAAACGGATACGATGGGTTGGCGTTTTCGAATCTACCGGTAACGCCGTCCGTCGTGGTCAGGATGGTGTACTTGTTGCCCAGCAGACTCTGCGCCTCATTCTGCGACAGCAGGTTTTGGCTGCGTTCCAGGCTGACATTCACACTGCCGCCGTTGAGGAAAGCGCGCCGCGCGGCGATCTTATCGCTGCGGCCATTGTCCGCCACTTCCACGTTATACTGCGAACCGCGATCAAAAATGGCATCGTGCAACACATGCAGCGTGCCGATGCCGTTGCCCGGCGCGACGCTGCCGCTCCGAGCCGCTCTGAAGGCGCCTACGGTGCCCTCGCCGGACAATGTGCCGCTATTTTCGATATAGACGTTGGATGCCACCGAACCGTCGATCGCCAACACGCCCTGTTTCACCCAGGTATCACCGCGATAGGTGTTATTACCCAACAGCGCCAGCGTACCGGCGCCCGTTTTGGTCAAGCCGCCGTGCCCGCTGATGTCGTTACTCCACGAATCGAAATCGCATTCGCTCGACGTGCAGCGCCGCTCAACCGGCGTGCCGGGTTCGACGATATTTCCCAGGCCGGGGATATTCACCACAAACTGTTTCTCACTGTAGGAACCCGGCACATAATATTCCTGCGGGATATCCTCTTTGGTAATAAACATTTTCGGGCCGTTGATCGCATCGCGTAAATTGACGCGCCCCCAGCCGAATAAATTATCAATGCCGGCAACGCCTAAATCGGTGGCGGTGGTTTTAATGACTGCAGATATTTGATCGGCGCTCATATATGGGAAGCGCTGCATCAATACGGCGGCGACGCCGGTCACATGCGGCGCCGCCATTGAGGTGCCGGATTTGTTGCCGTAACCAGGATTAAGCGACAGCTCGCCCTTATTATAAGCTTCGCGATTCACGGCGCCGCCGGTATTGGACTCCAGCCGGCCGACGGTGCTGTAAATATCAGAACCCGGCGCGGAAACACAATAGCTGGCCGTTTGCCCGCAGCTGGTCGAGGAAACGCTTAACTGATTTTCGTCACTCAGGTTGGTCACAATCAGGTAATTATTCAGTACGTCCGGGAAAGCGTAAGGCAGTGACTTTTGCGCTTCCGGAATATTGTAATTGTTGTAATTGCCCGCCGAGAAGACGATCAGCTTGCCGTGCCTGGCCGCCCGCAGCAGCGTCGACATGGCGCTGTGCCCGCCGGTGGGCACCGGTTGTTCGCTGCCCCATTCCACGCTGGATTTGCTGCGCATCATCTCGGCGATCACTTCGCTTTTTACGAATGCCACGTAGTCCGGCCTGCCGTTCGGCAACCAGATGATATCGCCTTTGGCGTCTCGCCGTATATCCGGCGCGATCCCCCAGCTGTTATTGATGACGCGAGCCGCGCTCTGAATCAGCTCTTCACGGCCGTTGCGATTACCGTAATCATTCAATTTGGTGCCGATAATATCCGCGTCGAAAGCGACGCCGTGCATGCCTGCGCCATCTCTTTTAGCCGCAGCGATACCGGCTACGTGCGTGCCGTGATCGCCGAAAGACATATTATCTTGTTTATCATAC
The DNA here is from genome assembly GCF_052045405.1 of Serratia sp. 22278. Taxonomy (NCBI): domain Bacteria; kingdom Pseudomonadati; phylum Pseudomonadota; class Gammaproteobacteria; order Enterobacterales; family Yersiniaceae; genus Serratia; species Serratia sp. 22278. Next base: position 127,847 of record NZ_JBQEOW010000009.1, read on the forward strand.
GAGAAATTATAACTGCCGTTATCCAGGCGCGTCAGTTTACCGGAGAATTCAGAATGGGAAAGAATAGCGTTATCGATAACGCCGATGGTTATACCTTTTCCGGTATAGCCTCTGGCATAGGCGAATTCGGCGGAAATAGCTTCAAGCCCCCATTGGCGATTAAACTCCGCGGTTTTCCAACTGTCAGGCGCGCCCAATCGACCGGGATCCTGATAAGCGGCAAGAGAAGAATGAATGGATAAGCCATAACAACCCAGAAAAACGCAATACGCTAACTTCAATCTTTTATTAAGTATCATTTTACGCTCCATGTTTATTTATACCCAGAAGAAAACTTACGTTTTAACCGCGCTGAAACCTCCTATGATCGTGAAACGACGGATAACACATGCGGACCCGGCGCGGGCCGCACGAACAGACATGCTGAGAGATGCAAATGGGCGCGGACAGACAAAGGGATGTCATCGCGCCGGGCGCCTATGGCGCAGGCGTCTGGAGAGGAGGCGAATGTACGTTTGCCGGCGCCGTTGCGCCGGAATGACCCGACCATCGGGACCGGGCGTAAGGATCAGGCTGTGGGTACATTTCGCTTCATCATCCAGTTTTGCTAATGATTTTCATTCGCGAGGCTATCTTATACGTAAGCAAAGTGTCAACAGATGAAACAAAACATTTCTTGATTTGTATCATGACTTTTCTCTAAGCGCCGAGCGACGGTGCTGCGATAACCGCTGAAGAGTGCATGAAATGACGGCTATTGCCGCCATAAGTGAGATTTTTATCAGTGAATACGCATAGCGGCGACAGTGCAGACGATGGAAGAGCATGAAAACACCTGAATATTTCATCAAATAGAAACATCAGATTGATTAATTTTTATGGCAATAGCCCACCGTGGTCGGAGCACTTATTTTTCGATGCAATATAAGAGGAGCTTATAAATAACAGGAGTATTCCTAATGCGTTCTTGTGTAATCTATTTCATGCTACCAGGCCGGTTTTTAGCCGCGTCCGCTGGCTATTCCTAATTTCATTGGCAAGACTATATTGAAAGAGGCTCTGCTATAGAGCACGAATATGGGTAATTTTCCGAGGAAATACCGCATGACCCTGTTGCCCAAGCAGAGCAATAACAAAAATCCGATTGATCTCTATAGCGAAATCGTAGACGACTTGCCGGGTCTGATTTGCTTCGGCAACCGCCTTGGCGGTTACTTCAATAAGCAGTGGCGCGACTATACCGGCGCCATCGCCGGTGAGCACGCCGCCGCAGACTGGCTCGATGCACTGCATCCCGACGATCGCGATCGCCTGGCCGCGCAATGGCGCCAGGCGATCGTTGCCCTCTCCTCGTTCGCCGGCGAAGCCCGTCTGCGCGAGCGCAGCGGCGCCTACCGGTGGTTTATGCTGGCGTTTAACGCCCGTCAGGACGGCATGGCGCAGGAGCCCAGCTGGTACCTCACCGCCACCGACATCCATCCGCAAATGCTGCAACGCCAGCAAAACGTTCAGGCGCTCTCTATCCAGCAAGACATGCTGGACGCCAGCGTCGACTGCATCAAAGTGATCAATCACGACGGCACGCTGCGCCACATGAATCGCTCCGGCAGCCTGGCGCTCGGTCTTGATCCGGCGCAGAAAGAGTTTGGCATGCCCTGGCTGGGGCTCCTGTCCCCCGAGATCCGTCGCCGCGGCAGCAAGGCGCTGCGCAGCGTCAGAGCCGGAAAAAATGCGCGCTTCGCGGGATTGAGCGTGACGCCGCAGGGTAAAAAACAGCACTGGGACAACATTCTCACACCGGTCAGCGACGAACACGGCGCCGTGGCCGAGATTTTGTGCGTCTCGCGCGACGTGACGTCGCAACGCGTGATGGAACAGCGTCTGTTGCTCGCCAGCGAATATGACGAATTGACCGGCCTGCCCAACCGACGCTTATTCAAGAAAAAGCTGAAGCAAGAGATGAAGCGCGCCCTGCACGGCAAAAAGTCGCTTGGGCTGATGCTGCTGGATCTTGACCACTTCAAGCTGGTGAACGACACGCTGGGCCACGCGGCGGGCGACCATCTGCTGCGGGTCTTGGGTAAAAGGCTCAGCGCCTGCATGAATGCGCATTCGTTCGTCTCCCGCCTCGGCGGCGACGAGTTCGCCGTGGTGATCAGCGACGTCGAAAACGAGCAGGATATTTTCCGCATCGCCAACAAGTTTCTGCTGCAGTTGGAGACACCGATCACCCACGGCGGCAAGACGCTGCATTGCGGCATGAGCATCGGCGGCGCCATCTATCCCAAAGACGCTCGCGACGCTTCGGAGCTGATGAAATGCGCCGATACCGCGCTGTATGAACTGAAAGACGGCGGCCGCGGCGGCGTCTACATGTTCGATCGCAAGATGATGGACAAAGCCCGCGCCCGCGCCAGCCAGCTCAACTACGCGCGCCAGATCGTGCGCGACAACTGCATCCGCCCCAGCTACCAACCGAAGGTCTGCCTGATCGACGGCAGCATCGTCGGCTTTGAAGCGCTGCTGCGCTGGCACTGCCCACAAAACGGCGTACAGCTGCCGGCGACGGTAAGCGAGGCGTTCAACGACTACGAATTGGCAACCAAGATCAGCGAAGCCATGCAGCTGAAAGTCTTCGCCGATATCGCCCGCTGGCGCGCGGCCGGCGTGGCGGTGCGGCCTATCTCGCTGAATGTGTCGCCGATCGAGTTTTTACGCGACAACTACGCCGAAACCTTCCTGCAACGCCTGCTGAAGTTCCGTATTCCCCATCACCTGATCGAACTGGAAGTGACCGAACACGCGTTCAACAAGCACGGTTCGAAATACGTACTGCGCGCGCTGCAAATGCTCAAAGAGATGGGTATCCGCATCGCGCTGGACGACTTCGGCACCGGCCACTCCTCGTTCAGCCATATCATGGACTACCCGCTGGACTGCATTAAGCTGGACTGCGACTTTATTCAACGCATGAACACCGAACCGGCGATCCTGGCGATCGTGGAAAGCATCGGCATTCTCGGTCAAAAGCTGTCGATCGATATCATCGCCGAAGGCGTGGAAACCGAGCAGCAGCGCCAAACGCTGTGCGAAGCCGGTTTCCATATCGGCCAGGGTTTTCTGTTCAGCCGGGCGGTCGAGTCCCAGCAGGTGCCCGAGCTGCTGCAGGCGATGCCGCAATCTGTCGAGGGCCGCTAAGCGCCCTGCCGTTCGCCGAACGGCGCCAGTTTCATGCCGACCAGCGTCACCACGCAAATGACCGCCCCGGCGTAAAAGGTGGACGCGGAACCGAACAGCTCCCACAGGGTTCCGGCCCCGAGACTCGCCAGCAGCAATGCCACGCCGCTGATCAGATTGAACATGCCGAACGCGGTGCCGCGCAGATGCGCCGGCGCGGTGTGCGCCACCATCGCCGCCAACAGCCCCTGCGTCATGCCCATGTGCACGCCCCACAGCGCGACGCCAAAAAGCACCCCGCCCCAATGATCGCTCAGCGCCAATACCAGGTCGGCAGCGATCAGCACCAGCAACCCGGCTTTCAGCAATCCTTCATGGCTCATGCGGTCGGACAGTTTTCCGAACGGATAGGCCGAGCAGGCGTAGACCAGATTCATGGCGACCATCACCAGCGGGATCAGCGCCAGCGGCGTGCCGCCCTGCTGCGCCTTCAAGACCAGGAACGCTTCACTGAAACGCGCCAGCGTAAAGATCGCGCCGATGCTCACCACCCACCAATAGCTGCGCCCCAACAGCCGCAGGTTGGCGCGGGTAATCGGGTTGGTGCGCTTGTGGGTTATCGCGGCGGCCGGCTCTTTCAGACCGAAAAACAGCAGCGCAATCGCCAGCGCCGCCGGGATCGCCGCCACCCAGAAGATGGCGCGAAAATCGTTGTGCCACAGCAGCATCAGGCCGACGGCCAGCAGCGGCCCTAAAAAGGCGCCGACGGTATCCAGCGACTGGCGCAGCCCGAAAGCCGCGCCGCGGATCTCCGGCGGCGTCACGTCGGCCACCAGGGCATCGCGCGGCGCCCCGCGGATGCCTTTGCCCACGCGATCCAGCAGGCGCGCGCTCATCACCATGCCGGACGACGACGCGATGGCGAAAAAGGGTTTGCTGATGGCGCCCAGCCCGTAGCCCAGCAGCGCCAGCCCCTTGCGTTTGCCGAGGTAATCGCTGAGCACGCCGGAGAACACCTTGACGATCAACGCCGTCGCCTCCGCCAGCCCTTCGATCAACCCGATGACGATCACGCTGGCACCGAGCGTCGTCGCCATAAACAGCGGCAACAGGCTATGGATCATCTCCGAGGAAACGTCCATCAGCAGGCTCACGCCACCCAATACCCACACGCCGCGCGGTATGCGGCCCAACGTAGCGAAACGCGACGACATGGTGCATCCTCGATCGATTCAGCGCCGCCAGAGGCGCCTCATGATTTTTCCAAGATTGGTTAGTTGATTTTGTTCGTTCACAGATCTGCCGCCTTTAGAGATAGTGCAACGACCGTGTGACACCCATAATAATGAAGGTAATTAACATAATGATATATAGCAAAAAGATGATAGTGATTGCGGCGCTGCTGAGTTTTTCCGCCGCCGCCGCACCAGGCGTGGATCTCGTCGCCAACGAAACGCCGATCCACACGGTGAAGAGCGCCGAAGCCGTGGCCAAAATCCCCGCCGGCTTCCGGTTCGTGGAACCCGGCACGCTGACGGTCGCCATTTCTCTGCTGGGCAGCGGCCCGCCGTTCGGCCTGTACGCCCGCGACAATAAAACGGTGATTGGCAGCGAGGCGGACATCGCGCGCCTGGTGGCCGACGGTTTGGGGTTGAAACTCAAGCTGGTGCCCACCTCGTGGGAAGACTGGCCGCTGGGGGTGGCCTCCGGCAAATATGACGCCGCGGTTTACAACATCACCGTGACCAACGAACGCAAGACCAAATTCGATTTCGCCACCTATCGGCAGGATACGCTGGGTTTCTACGTCAAGTCCGACAGTAAAATCACCCAGATCAAAACCGCGCCGGATATCGCCGGTAAAAAGATCATCGTCGATTCCGGCACCAATCAGGAAGCGGTGCTGCTGGCTTGGGACAAAGAGAACCGCGCCAAGGGGCTCGCGCCGCTGCAGCCGGTGTATGTCACCGACAAGGCCGCCTCCACGCTGGCTATTCAGTCCGGCCGCGCCGACGCCACCTTCGGGCCCAACGTTTCCGGCGCTTATCAGGCGCGGCTGACCGGCAAAACCCGGCTGGTGGGCATCGTGCCCGGCGGCTGGCCGAAGACCGCCAACATCGCCGTCACGCTGAAGAAAGGCAACGGCCTGGTGGATGCGGTGCAGGCTTCGCTCAACAGCGCCATCGCCAACGGCAGCTATCTGCAGGTGCTGGATCGCTGGGCGGAGAGCGACGAGAAGATTGCCCATTCCGAGATTAACCCGCCGGGGCTGGGGGACTAGAGTATGAACCGGCCCCGCATCGAGGGGCCGGTTATTGATGAGCAATCATGCCGCCTCATTCCGCCGCCGTTTTCTGCCTTCCCAGCTTGCGGTACAGCGTGCTGCGCGAAACGCCGAGCGCCTTCGCCGCCCGGCTGAGATTGCCGCCCGCCCTGTCGATCGCCGCCTGCAGCGCCCCCTGATCGGTATCGGCGTTCTCTTGCCGCGGCGCCAGCACCGCGATGGACTGAGGAAGATCGTCCAGGGTAAGCACCGCATGATCGTCCGCCAGCGCCAGCAGCACCTTGAGCGTGCTCAACAGTTGCCGCACGTTGCCGGGCCACGGATAGCGCGCCAGCATCGCCAGCGCCTCCGGCAACAGACGAATGTCGCGCCGCTCGCCGCCCAGCTCTCGCCATAGCTGCAAAATGAAGGCCTCCAGCTGCGCCCGCTCTCTGAGCGGCGGGATGCGCAGGCTGTATTCCTGTATGCGGTACAGCAAATCCTCGCGAAACGCCCCCGCCTCTACCTGCCGATGCAGATCGTGGTGCGTGGCGCAGACCAGCGCGAATTCGACCGGATAAGCGCTGCGGCTGCCAAGGGGCGTGACCGTTTTTTCCTGTAACACCCGCAGCAGGCGCGTTTGCAGGCCCGCCGGCATGTCGCCGATTTCATCGAGAAACAGCACGCCGCCGTCCGCCTCGCGGATCTTGCCGATGTAGCCTTTCGGATTGGCGCCGGTAAACGCCCCCGGCGCATAACCAAACAGTTCGGATTCGATCAGCGGCTCAGGCAGCGCCGCGCAGTTGATCGCCACAAAGTTGCCGTTGCGCCAGCGGCTCTCTTGAAACAGGCTGCGGCTGAAATGCTCTTTACCGCAGCCGGTTTCGCCGGTCACGCACAGCGAAAGGCCGGCGTTGAGAATACGCAGCGCTTTCTGATGCTGCTCGTCGTGCCGTTCCGCCGGCGGCGCAGAACGCAGAGCGCTGACGCGGCGCTGCGGCGCCTCAAGCAACGAATAATAGTGCTGTTGATTGCCGGCCAGCGTCTGGCGCGGTGCGCCGGAAGGCTGTCGCAACAGGTCGGGAAACAGTTGGGTGAACTCAACGGAGCCGAATGAGGCCGACGAAAGCCGGAACTCCATCATCGCCAGTCGATTGGCGGCGATCAGCACTTCGTCGTGAAACACCAGCAGCAGCTCTTGCGCGCTGCCCAGGCAGCGGGCATCGGCGTGCAGGCGCAGCGTCCAGTGGCGATCGGCGATCGCGCTTCTGACCCAGCGGTGTTCGATATGCCGCACCGCCTGCATGATCAGGCGCTGTGCATCGCGGTACGGGCGCTGCGCGGGGGCGGAGAGATCCAGTATGCCGGCAATGCGGCCATCCGGACGATAGATCGGCGCGGCGGTGCAGTTCAATCCGGCATTTTGGTTGAGAAAATGCTGGCCGCCGCGCACTTCGCAGAATGCGCCCAGCGCCAGCGCGGTGCCGATGGCGTTGGTGCCCCGCTCCGCTTCTCCCCACTGGTTACCCGGCGCCAGCGCAAAGCGCGACGCCTTATGCAGAAAGTCGGTATTGCCGCGGGTTTCCAGCACCAGCCCGCCGGCGTCGGCGATCACCACAATGGCGGGCTGGCGCGTAATTTGCGCACCCAGCTGCTCGATCAACGGCTGTACCCGCTGCGGCACCCAATCGTTGCGGCTGCGCAGCTCTTCAAGCAATCCGGCTTTGATAAACGGGATATGTTGATCGGTGCGCGTCAAACCATAACCCTGGCTGCGTTGCCAGGATTCCGCCAACGGCTGGGTCAGCACGCTGGCGCCCTCTGCGGGCAAGCGGTCGTCAGACAACATGCGTTTCTCCCCCCCGTTCGCGAGTGTTGCAAATGTGTATCATAAATGTGTACCAGGCGTTGCGACACGGGACACAAAAAATCATCGGCGGCCGCGGCACCGCTCGATTGCCTTACCCCTGTCAATGCCTAACATTTTAATAAATAGCCATTTTTTTACTAATGCTACGTCCATCGCTAATCTGGCACGGGGCGTGCTTCTCTGTGCTGCGGCGACAGGCCGCACTCACAGGCGCAGCGCAATAGCGCCGGTTATCATCTGCAGAGAGGTGCTTCACATGAAATATGTTCACCCCGGTTTGCCTGGCTCGCTGGTTTCGTTCCGTAAACGCTATGGCAACTACATTGGCGGCAAATTTGTCGAACCGGTATCCGGCAACTACTTCACCAACACCTCGCCGGTGACCGGCCAGCCGATCGCCGAATTCCCGCGTTCCGACGCCAAAGACATCGAGCTGGCGCTTGACGCGGCGCATGCGGCGGCGGACGCCTGGGGCAAAACCAGCGTGCAGGAGCGTTCCAACGTGCTGCTGGCGATCGCCGATCGCATCGAATCGCGGCTGGAGATGCTGGCGCTGACCGAAACCTGGGACAACGGCAAACCGATCCGCGAAACCCTGAATGCCGATCTGCCGTTGGCGGTCGACCATTTCCGTTACTTCGCCGGCTGCCTGCGCGCGCAGGAAGGCACCGCGGCGGAGATCGACCAGAACACCGTGGCTTACCATATCTATGAACCGCTGGGCGTGGTCGGCCAGATCATTCCGTGGAACTTCCCGCTGCTGATGGCCGCCTGGAAACTGGCGCCAGCGCTGGCGGGCGGTAACTGCGTGGTGCTGAAGCCGGCGGAACAAACGCCGCTCGGCATCAGCGTGCTGATGGAAGAGATCGGCGATCTGCTGCCGCCGGGCGTGCTCAACGTGGTGCAAGGTTTCGGCGGCGAGGCCGGCGAAGCGCTGGCGCGCAGCAAACGCATCGAAAAAATCGCCTTCACCGGTTCCACGCCGGTCGGCCGCCACATCCTCGCCTGTGCGGCGGAGAACATCATCCCCAGCACCGTCGAGCTGGGCGGAAAATCGCCGAATATTTATTTTGAAGACATCATGCAGGCGGAACCGGAGTTTATCGACAAAGCGATTGAGGGGCTGGTGCTCGGCTTCTTCAATCAGGGGGAGGTGTGCACCTGCCCTTCACGCGCGCTGATCCAGGAATCCATCTACCCGCAGTTTATGGAGAAAGTGCTGGCGCGTATCGCTACCATCCGCCAGGGCGATCCCTTCGACACCGAGACCATGATCGGCGCCCAGGCGTCAAAACAGCAGTACGACAAGATCCTGTCCTACATCGACATCGCTAAAAACGAGGGGGGCAAAATTGTTGCGGGCGGCGAGCCCGCCCAGCGCGGCGACGAAGTGCAAAACGGTTTCTACCTGCAGCCGACGCTGATTACCGGCAACAACAGCATGCGTTTCTTCCGCGAGGAGATCTTCGGGCCGGTGATTGGCGTCACCACCTTCAAGGATGAGGCCGAAGCCCTGGCGCTGGCCAACGACACCGAGTTCGGGCTGGGCGCCGGGCTGTGGACCCGCGACATCAACCGCGCTTACCGCATGGGCCGCGCGATCAAGGCCGGGCGCGTATGGACCAACTGCTACCACCTGTACCCGGCGCACGCCGCGTTCGGCGGCTACAAGAACTCCGGCATCGGGCGCGAGACCCACAAGGCGGCGCTGTCGCACTATCAACAGGTGAAAAACCTGCTGGTCAGCTACGACGCCAAGCCGCTGGGCCTGTTCTGAACCCGGCGTAATGACAAGAAGGCCACCCGCAGGTGGCCTTCTTTTTGCGCGTGGCCTACTTCGCCATGCCGAGATCGATCACCATGCGACCGCGAATGGTGCCCGCCTTCATCTCGTCGAAGATGGCGTTGATATCCCTCAGCGGCCGCTTGGTCACTTTCGGCGTCACCTTGCCTTCGGCGGCGAACTGGAACGCCTCCTTCAGATCTTCGCGCGTGCCCACCAGCGAACCCACCACCTGAATGCCGTCCAGCACCAGGCGCGGAATGCTCAGATCCATGCTCTCCGGCGGCAGCCCCACGGCCACCACTTTACCGCCGGCGCGCACCGCATTCACCGCCGAGTTGAAGGCGGCTTTCGCCACCGCCGTCACCACCGCCGCGTGAGCGCCGCCGGTTTGCTGTTGAATGATCTCCTCCGCGTTTTGCGTTTTGGAGTTGATGGTCAGATCGGCGCCGATCTGTTTGGCGAACTCCAGCTGACCGTCGTTGACGTCGATGGCGATCACTTTGGCGTTAAACACGTTCTTGGCGTACTGCAACGCCAGGTTGCCCAGCCCGCCAAGGCCATAAATGGCGATCCACTGCCCCGGTTTGATATCGGAAATCTTCACCGCCTTGTAGGTGGTGACGCCGGCGCAGGTGATGCTGCTGGCGGCGAAAGAATCGAGCCCATCCGGCACTTTCACCGCGTAGTCCGCCACCACGATGCACTCTTCCGCCATACCGCCGTCAACGCTGTAGCCGGCGTTTTTCACCGAGCGGCACAGGGTCTCGTTGCCGCTGACGCAGTATTCGCAATGGCCGCAACCCTGGTAAAACCAGGCGACGCTGGCGCGGTCACCCACTTTTAACGAGGTGACGCCCTCACCGACGGCGGAGACCACGCCGATGCCCTCATGCCCCAACGTAATGCCCGGCACCTCGCCGAAATCGCCGTTTTTCACGTGCAAATCGGTGTGGCACACCCCGCAACACTCCATTTTCAACGCCGCTTCGCCGTGCTTCAGCGGGCGCAGCACTTTATCCTGAATGTCTACGGTATGGTTTTTCGTCACTACGGCAGCTTTCATGGTGTTTTCCTTAGCAGTGTGGGAAGTACAGTTGTTAATGTAGTGACTGTATTCGGCGAGGGCAAGCGCCGCGTGTTTTGTGTAAAAACAAATAATTAAATATGAATCAGTCTGCTTATTTCATAAAAAACCATTAACAGACGGCGCGATCGCCTTGAGATTGGCAGCCGTGAACGATCGCGCCTCTCTGGCTTGATTTACCCCTTGAAGCGATTAACAGGAATTTTGAGGTAGTGCCGCCCATCATCTTCGCAATCAGGCAGTACGCCGCCGCGAATGTTGACCTGCAGCGCCATCAGCATCAATTCCGGATGCGGCAACGTGGCGTCTCGCTGCTTTCTTTGCGCGATAAATTGAGCTTTATCCATGTTGGCCACCCAGGGGTTGTTCTCGCGCTGCTCTCTCACTGTGCTTTCCCAGCGGGCCTCACGCCCCTCCGGGCGGTAATCATGGCCGGTAAACAGGCGGGTATCCGCAGGCAGGCTCAAGATCCGCTGCAACGAATCCCACAGGGCTTCCGCATTTCCGCCGGGGAAATCGGCCCTTGCGGTGCCGCTGTCCGGCATGAAAAACGTATCGTGAATAAACGCCGCATCGGCAATGTGATACGTGACGGAAGCCAGGGTGTGGCCAGGAGACAGCAAGACTTCAGCGCGCAGGTTGCCGATAAAAAAGACGTCCCCATCCGCAAACAGCGCATCCCACACGGTCTCGGCGGGAGGCAGTTCCTTCAAATTATAGATGTCTTGCCACAGCCCCTGCACGGCGGTAATTTTTTCGCCTATGCCGGTAAGGGCGCCGGTTTTCTGCGCCAGCCAGGTGGCGGCAGAAAAATGGTCGGCATGCGGGTGCGTATCCAGCACCCAGGCCACACCCCACCCTCGCTGCTGGATAAAACTTAAAATGGTGCGGGCCTGCTGATGCGAGACCGTGCCCGATCGGCGATCAAAATCCAGCACCGGATCGATGATGGCGCAGCGACGCGCCTTGGGATCGGCGACGACATACTGCAGGCTGCCGCTTTCCGACTCATAAAACGCATGCACTTGCGCATGAGACTGAACGGGCTGATGCCGGCGATACCAACTGAGCGCCTTATCGGCATCCGCGCCATATTCTTCGCATTGGCTGCGGAATTGCGCTTCATCGATCCGCCCTTCGCGCAGCGCATACAGCAGAGTGAGGCAAGCCGAGCGCGCCCCGCTCCTGCAATGCGCCAGGGTCTTCTTGCCTTGCCGCAACAGAAACTGGAAGGTGTAAACGGTCTCCCAGGTCAGCGTATCGAACGTATAAGGGAGATAGACGTAACGCATCCCCCCTTGTTCAGCCAACGCTTTCTCTTGCTGATGGTCAAGATACTCTCCCGGCTCTTCGTCCGGCCGGTTGTTGACGATAAGCCGGTAGCCTTGTTGATGCAGGGTAGCGAAATCACTCGCTGCGGGCGCCCCCGAAAAGGAGAGCTGATGATGGTATGTACGGATGCGCATATTTTTTCCTTCTGTCTTATAAGCTTTTAAAAAGCATATAAAGGGCCAGCACCAAGAGCATGGCGGCGTAGAGCACACGGATAATGTCCTCGCGTTTCTTCAGGCGCTCGGTGAGCGCAACCCCCACGACGCCCCCCAGAACACCGCCGACGATCAGCCAGCACGTGATGACGAGCGACACCTTGCCGGACAAGGCGTAGCTTGCGCTCGTCGATAAACCCATGGCAGAAACCACCACCAGCGAGGTGGCCACCGCTTCAAGCAGCGAAAAGCGGAAAAACCAGAGCAGCGCCGGCACCACTAAAAATCCGCCGCCGATCCCCAGAAAGCCGGCCACCGCGCCCAGCGCCAACACGCAGGGCCACACGATGGCGGGATGAAAGGCCGCATCAGGAGAAGCCAATCCGTTGCCGGCCCGGTGATTTTTTTTCAGCGTTAATCCGGCGACAATCAGCATCAGCAAAGCGAAAGGCAGGGTTAGATAGCGCCCGTCCGTGATTTTTCCCATTTGTGAACCTGCCAGCGTGCCGGCCACCGCGACCAGCGACACGACAATGCCGGTTCGCCACCGGACGTTTCCTTTGGCGGCGTGCGCAAAAAGGTTGAGCAGCGCGCTGACGGCGACGGACATGGCGCTGGTGCCTATCACCAAATGCGTATCCGGGATTTGCACCATATACAGCAGCAGCGGCACACAAACGATGGAGCCGCCTCCGCCTGTCAGGGCCAAGAGAAATCCGACTATTCCTCCGGTTATCACCAATAACATCAGGGTATAAAAAGTAAAATGGAAAAAATCCAATGGGTTAATTCCTGAACGGTGTTTGTGGTATTTATTAACGATCAGTTCGCATTGATTGTCAAATAACTTATTACATTTAGCTATTACATATAGCTAAATCGAATATGTGATTTTTAATATAACCATAAGTTCTATGAATTCCCTTTTAATCTGGGCATTAACCCCCTACTTTCTTATGAAAGGAGGCCTGCATGAAACCGGAAAAAATAAACACCAAGAAGAAAGTTGTTGTTATTGGCGGTGGTTCATCTGGAATAAGCGTCGTGGCAAGCATAAGGAAGCGAGTTAAAGGCATTGATATAACGGTAATTGAACCTAGCGACTGCCATTATTATCAACCGGCATGGACCCTGGTGGGCGGCGGGCTGTTTGATATCAATAAAACACGGCGTTCTATGCGCGCCGTCATCCCCCCAGGAACCGCATGGATTCAGGATAGTGTGGTCAGGGTGGAGCCCGGCAAAAAATATGTCGAGACCCGCCAAGGGCAGAAAATAAACTACGACTTTCTTATTGTTGCCTGCGGCCTCGTTTTACGTTGGGATAAAATAGAGGGTCTTGAAGAAACGTTGGGAATGAATGGCGTCACCTCTAATTATCGTTTTGATCTTGCGGAATACACCTGGAAACTGGTTCGTGAAATGCAAGGCGGCGAGGCGATATTTTCTCAACCGCCGGTTCCGATAAAATGCGCCGGCGCGCCGCAAAAAGCCTTATACCTTTCATGCGATCACTGGCGGCGACAAGGTGTCCTTAATAATATTAACGTCAATTTCTGCCTGGCGGGCGCGGCGGTATTCGGCGTGCCGCAATTTGTTCCTCCGCTGACCGATTACTTGAAGAAATACCACGCACAGGTCAACTTCCGGCATAATTTAGTTCGCGTTGATGGGCTGCGTCGGCAAGCAACCTTTTCTCTGGACGGTGATGAAGAAGGCAAACGCGAAGTGACACTGCCCTTCGATATGCTGCACGTAGTGCCGCCGCAATCTGCGCCGGCGTTCATTTCGCAAAGTGGGTTGTCTGACGAGTCAGGTTGGTGCGACGTGGATAAATTCACCCTACGGCATAAGCAGTGGCAGACGATTTTTGCGGTTGGCGACTGTTGCGCCACGCCAAATGCCAAAACCCTGGCGGCGGCTCGCAAACAGGTGGTAGTGGTGGCAGAGAACATCGCGGCCCGGCTTAACGGCGCTCCTGATGCGGCACGGTATGATGGTTATGGTTCCTGCCCATTGACGGTAGAGAAAGGCAAGGTTGTTCTGGCGGAGTTTGGTTACGACAGTAAATTACTCCCCACCTTTCCTCTGTTCGACAACACGCATCCCAGCCGTATGGCCTGGTGGCTGAAGGCCTGGTTTTTACCCAAATTTTACTGGGCGGGCATGTTGCGCGGGGTCGAATGGTTTGCCAAAAGCAAGCCATAGCGACCGTCATCGTTATCCGCGCCTCGCGGCTTCCGCAGGCGCTTGACTATTTGGCGATACACAGCCACCATCGCTTGCGAGCCCGCAGGCTGATTGCAAGCCGTCACCACTAACCGGTCGATCAACGATGAAAAACGCACCCGCCGTTACGATTCACTACTGTTCACAATGCAACTGGCTGCTGCGCGCCGGCTGGATGGCGCAAGAGCTGCTGAACACCTTCGGCGACGATCTCGCCTCCGTCACCCTGATGCCGGGCACCGGCGGGGTCTACCAAATCAGCGTCGATGGAGTGATGATTTGGGATCGCAAGATTGACGGCGGCTTCCCCGATGCGGCGCAGTTAAAGCAGCGGCTGCGCGATCACAGCTTCCCCGATCGTTCTCTCGGCCACAGCGACGGAAAAAAAGCCAGACACTGAAGGCCGTCAGCGCCCCGTCGGCGGCTGCGCGCCGAGAATGCGCGGCATCGTTTCTTTCATCATTTCCATGAATTTGCGTAAACGCGCGGGATAATAGCTGGCATAGGGATACAACAGGTAAATAGGCAGTGGCTCAGCTCGCCACAGGGGTAACAGCGTCTGCAGAGCGCCTTGCGCCAATTCTTCTTTCACCACCCAAGACGACACGATCGCGACGCCCAGCCCTTCCAGCGCCGCCTTGCGCGCCGCATAAAGGCTGTCGGTGCTCAACCTCGGCGCGATGTCGAAACGCCGCTGTTCACCGCTGGTCGCGTGAGTCAAGACGACCTCATTACGATAAAAACTGTTTACCGCCAACCACGGCAATGAGGCCAAATCGTCGAGATCGACGATCGCCGGTCGTTCAGCCAACAGCGCCGGTGACGCCACCGTGCTGCGCGGCACCTCCGCCAGCAACACCGCCACGACCGACGGATCGGTCACCGCCCCGACGTGAATGGCGCAATCCACCCCCTCGGGAATAAAGTCCGGAGAATGGTCGTTCAGCGTCCACTCAACGTAAGTTTGCGGATAGCGCCGCAAATACTCGCCCAACGGACCGATCAGCTGATCTTGACCGAATGCGTGCGGCGCCCGCACGCGCAACACGCCGACCGGTTCGTCGCGCGCGCCACCAAGCCCTTCTTCCAGGCTTTGCCATTGTTCGATCAGCCCCCGCGCCTGGCGGTAACAGCGCTCGCCGTCGTCGGTCAGTTTGAGGGCGTGGGTCGTCCGCTGGATCAGTTTGGCGCCCAGCAGCTGTTCCAATGCCTGCAGACGCCGGCTGATTGTCGGCTGCGAGGTGCCCAGCTGCTGCGCCGCGGCCGACAAGCTGCCGCTTTCGACGATGCGCACCAGCGTATGCAGCAAAGTTATGCGGTCGCCGTTAGGTAAGTTAATTTTATTCATACGTTAAGTGTATAACAGTTTTACCTGCGAGGGGGCTACAGCGGAATGAAGCAAGCGGTAAAAATGGCCGCACATTCACCTTGCAGGAATTTTTGCCATGAGCACCGCCACCACCCACGCCGCACCGTCCGCCAACGTCGTATTTCTGCTGGCCGCCGGCGCCGGCCTCAGCGTCGCGTCAATCTATTACAGTCAGCCCATGCTTGGCATGATGGGCGCCGATTTCCACGCCGGCGTCGCCGATGCCGGCATGGTGCCGACGCTGACCCAGTTAGGTTATGCGCTGGGCATTTTACTGTTGGCGCCGCTCGGCGACCGGTACGATCGCCGGCGGATCATTCTGGTAAAAGGCGCGCTGCTGGCGCTGACGCTGTTACTCTGCGCTTTTGCCGCCTCGTTCCCGCTGTTGTTGCTCAGCAGCCTGGCGATAGGCCTGACCGCCACCGTCGCGCAGGACATTATCCCCGCCGCCGCCACGCTGGCGCCAGAGGCCAGCCGCGGCAAAACCGTCGGCGCGGTGATGACCGGGCTATTGGCCGGCATTTTGCTGTCGCGCGTGTTCAGCGGCGCGCTCGCCGAGTTCGCCGGCTGGCGCAGCGTCTACGCGCTCGCGGCGCTGGGCGTTTTGCCGATCACGCTGGCGATCTGGCGCATGTTGCCGCGTCTTCGCCCCCATAACGCGCTGAGTTACCCCGCGCTGCTGCGCTCACTGGGACATCTGTGGGCCGAGTATCCCGCGCTGCGGCGCGCGACGCTGGCGCAAGGCTTTCTGTCATTGGGCTTCAGCGCTTTCTGGTCAACGCTGGCGTTGATGCTGGCGGAGCGCTACCAGATCGGCAGCGCGGCCGCCGGCGCGTTTGGCCTGGCGGGGGCGGCGGGGGCGCTGGCGGCGCCGTTGGCGGGAAGTCTGGCCGATCGGCACGGCCCTGACGTCGTGACCCGTATCGGCGCGGGACTGGTTCTGGCCTCCTTCGCCTTGATGTTTTTGCTGCCGCTGTTGCCGCTCCCGGCGCAGCTGGCGCTCATTGCGCTGAGCGCCATCGGATTCGACCTGGGCATCCAGGCTACGCTGATCGCGCATCAAACCATCGTTTACGGTCTCGATCCGGCAGCTCGCAGCCGATTGAACGCCCTCTTGTTCACCGGCGTATTCATCGGTATGGCGACCGGCGCCGCCCTCGGCAGCCGCATTCTGGCAAGCGCGGGCTGGCCGGGTGTCGTGGCGCTAGCGACGGCGGCGGGGGCCGTGGCGCTGTGGATCCGCAGCGGGCGCAAAACGGCGCGCGTAGCGGCCTGATATCGCCCTCTACTGGCGCAAGCGGTTGATTTTACCCAGGCCTCTTGCGCTATACTGAGCGCCCTTTTTGCTACGCATTTAAAACAATTTTATGATGGAACGCTTGCTAGAAAACGCGATGTACGCCTCCCGCTGGCTGCTCGCGCCGGTTTATTTCGGCCTTTCACTGGCCCTGGTCGCCCTGTCTATCAAATTTTTTCAGGAGATCCTGCACGTCCTGCCCAACATTTTCTCCGTCGCTGAAGCCGATCTGATCCTGACCCTGTTGTCGTTGGTCGACATGGCGCTGGTCGGCGGGCTGCTGGTGATGGTGATGTTCTCCGGATACGAAAATTTCGTCTCGCAATTGGATATCACCGAAGGAAAAGAAAAACTGAGCTGGCTGGGCAAAATGGACGCCACCTCGCTGAAAAACAAGGTCGCCGCATCTATCGTCGCCATCTCCTCCATTCACCTGCTGCGGGTGTTTATGGACGCCAAGAACGTGCCCGACAACAAGCTGATGTGGTATGTGATCATCCACCTCACCTTCGTGCTCTCCGCCTTCGTGATGGGTTATTTGGACAAGGTGACCCGCTCCAAGCATTAAACGCGCCGCCACGCCCGATCGTCAGGATCGGGTGTCATCCCCTCCTTCGCTATTCCCCAACCGTCGCCGCCGTCATGTCTTTCATCTGGCACATCTGATGATAATTTTATTATAATGTCATTACACTCATTATGGACCGAACGCCGGCCACCGCACCGGATTCGCCGCAGACAGGATCACGCACCTCCATGCCATTAAACGGTCACCCCCTGCAATTCAACGATATTCAGGCGATTCTGCCTCATCGTTATCCCTGCCTGTTGGTCGATCGCGTGCTGCCCGCCGGCACCTGCATTGCCGAAGGGCGGCTGAGCGCCATCAAGAACATCACCGCCAATGAGCCGACGTTCTGGAACGGCCATGCGCACTTCGCCGGTTTTCCCGGCGTGCTGTTGGTGGAAGCGCTGGCGCAAAGCACCGGGCTGCTGGCGCACTATTATCTCGGGGCGTTGAACGAAGGGGAACATTACTACTTCGCTTCCATTCAGCGGGCGCGGTTTTATCGCGCTGCCCGTCCCGGCGACCAGGTGTTGATGGAGGTCGCCTTTGTACGCCGGCGTGGCGCGATCGCCCGCTTCACCGGCCGCGCCAGCATCGATGGCCGGCGCATTTGCACCGCCGATTTCATGTGCGCCCGTAAATAGGCCGCTTGCCAAAGGAACCCTGCGAATACCATGTCTCTGGTTGACAGCTTACTCAGAACCCTCGATTTCTCCCCGCGCGGCCAGGTGATCGCTCGCGAAGCCGACGCCTGGGGCGAAATCATCGTTTCCGATCACAAGGACTACCGCACGCTGCGGTTTGACGGCATCTGCGAGCAAAGCAAGATGAGCCTCAGCAACCCCGCACAGCCGATCCACAACTACATCAAAGCGATGCTGATGGTGGTGGCCTGGCAGCCGCCGAGTTCGGCGTTGATCCTGGGGTTAGGCGGCGGCAGCCTGCTGCGTGCGCTGCACGCGCTCGATCCGGCCATGCGTCTGGACGTGGTTGAACTGCGCGCCGCAGTGATCGCCGTCGCGCGCCGCTATTTTACGCTGCCGGCCACCGACACCATCAGCCTGCGTACCGCCGACGCCATGGACTTTGTGCGCCCGCCTGCCGAGACGCGTTACGATCTGATTTTCTCCGATCTCTATTCGGCGTTCGCCATGGATCCGCAGCAAGGCACCCAGACATTCCTGGAAAACTGCGCCGCGCGGCTGAACGACGGGGGCTGGCTGGTGCTCAATTACCACGATCTGCCCGATGAGAACAGCCTGCTGTACCACAGCCTGCACCGGATATTCGGCACCGTATTGTTTTGCGTCGCCCCCAGCGGCAACGTGATCATTTACGCCACGCCGGCCCAGGTGACGTTGCCGCTCAGCACGCTTCGCACGCTGGCCGCCGGCAGCGGCGAGCTGTTCAACTGCGAACTCGGCTACCTGTCACGCAAGATAGAACGGCTGCATTTCCGCTAAGAACGAGCGGCGACGCGGTCTGGCTGGCCGCTTCGTCCACATGGTATTATCATTCAGTCATCATTCTCTGGAGGATCCTGATGGAAAAGAAAACGGCGCGGCTAACGGTGCTGATTGACCCGGACAAGAAGAAAGCCCTGGAAGAGCTGTGCCTGCAGCAGGACGTCACCCCTTCCCAGGTGGTGCGTCAGCTGATCCGCGATTATCTGCACAAGCATCAGGTGGATTATCCCAGCCAGCCGACCCACGCCAATCCGCGAGTCGAGAGCAATTGAACGGCGGCCTGCCCCGCAAACCGTGAAGCGCGCTTCCCCCTGCGCGCGTCCCTAATCCGAATCCTCCACGGCGGTCTGTCCATCCTGCAATATCGCTGCTACTGTTTTAGGCGTTCATTATTCTCTCTTGGGAAAGGAAACGCGCCATGTTCAGCCATATTACCGTCGGCGTCAGCGATCTGGATGCCGCCGCCGCGTTCTACGACGCCATTCTGTTGCCATTGGGTTTACAACGGCGGGAAGTGACGCCGGACGGCGGCCCCGCCGCCCGCTGCTGGGTGATGCCAGGCCAAACGCTGCCGCGTTTTTACGCCTACCAACCCTTCGACAGACAGCCCGCCAGCGCCGGCAACGGCAGCATGCTGGCCTTTCTCGCCGCCGACGAGCTGGCGGTTAAACGCGCCTACGCCGCCGGTCTGCTGGCGGGCGGCAGCAGTGAAGGCGAACCCGGCGAGCGCGCGCACTACGGCAAAGGCTATTTCGGCGCTTACCTGCGCGATCCCGACGGCAACAAGGTGCATGTGGTTTATCGGGGAGATCTCGCCTGATGAAATGCTCGGTTTACATCGCCACCAGCGTAGACGGATTCATTGCCGGCCCGGATGGCGACATTGACTGGCTGCTGCGGCCCGAATACGCGGTTTCGCTGCTCAATGGGTTGAGTTTTGAAGCGTTTGTCGCCGACATCGACGCGCTGGTGATGGGTCGCCATACCTATGAAAAAGTCCGCGCCTTTCCCGAGTGGCCCTATGGCGCACTGCCGGTGGTGGTGCTGTCGACGCAGCCCGCACCGCACGGCGCAGAACCTGTCCGCTGGATGAGCGGCGAACCGGCCAGCGTCGTGGCGCGGTTGGCCGAGGTCGGCTGCCGTCACCTGTATATCGACGGCGGCCAGACCGTGCAGCGCTTCCTGCAGGCCGGCTTGATCGACGAACTGACGATTACGCGCGTGCCGCTGCTGCTGGGCGGCGGTATCCCCTTATTCGGCACCGACGGCCCGGAGCAGCGCCTGCGCCTGCTTGCCGTCACCTCATCGGACAACGGTTTCGTGCAAGAACGCTACGCGGTTCAGCGCGCGCCGTAACGCAGCATCAGGCGGCGGCCACCGAAGGCGATGAGCAACGCCGCCAGTGCCAACAGCGCCGCCACGCCGTAGGTCACCCGCATGCCGTAAGCCGCAGCGGCCGCAGTGCCCGCGACCTGCTGCGAAGCCAGATAAAACAGCGCCCCCATCGCCGACGCGCCGGTGATCGCCCCGAGATTGCGCGACAGGTTCACCATGCCGGCGATCAGCCCGCGCCGTTCAGGAAACAGATCTTTCATCAGCATGGTGTTGTTGGCCACCTGAAACAGCGCATAGCCGGCGGTCAGCAGCGCGATGGGGGCGATATAGCCGAGCACGCCCCAACGGTTAAGCAGCGACAGCAGCGCCGCGCCGGCGGCCACCGCCATCAGCCCAAGCAGGGCAATGCGCTGCGATCCAAAACGATCCACCAGATAGCCGGCCGGTATGCCGGTCAAGATCGCCACCGCCGGTCCCGCCGACATCACCAGCCCCACCTGCGCGGCGCTTAACTCCAGCGCGCGTGACAGATAGAACGGCCCGACCACCAGCGTGGCGGTCATGACCGTCATCACCAGCGCGCTGGCCGCCAGCCCCGCCGTCAGGGCCGGATGACGGAACATCGACGGCGCAAGCAGCGGCGATGCGGCGCCGCGCTCCACGCGGATAAACAGCGCCCCCGCCAACAGCGCCCCCAGCATCAACGCCAGATTGAGTGCGCCGAAGTCGCCGCGCCCGAGGGTCATCGCCAGCGAATAGCAGAGCAATGCGCCGCCCAGCAGCAACGTGCCGGCGCGATCGAACGGTTCCGCGCGCACTGCCGCGCGCGGCCCATTCGGCAAGTATCGCCAGGCGAGCCACAGCGCCAGCAGGCCCAGCGGCAGGTTGATCAGGAACATCGCCCGCCAGCCGAAACCGGCGATCAGCGCGCCGCCCAACGACGGCCCCAGCGCGGTGCCCACGGCCGACATCGTGCCGAGCAGCCCCATCGCGCGGCCGATTTTTTCCGTCCCCAGCGCCTCGCCCGCCAGCGCCATGGCGATCGACATCATGACTGCGCCCCCCAGCCCCTGCGCCAGGCGCGCCGCCAGCAACAGCCACAGTTGCGGAGCCAGCGTGCAAACCAGCGAAGCGGCGGTAAACAGCGCGATGCCCGCCAGCAGCAGGCGGCGGCGATTGAGGCTGTCGCCCAAACGGCCGATGCCGATGATGCAAGTGGTGACGGCCAGCAAATAGCAGAGCAACACCCACTGCACCGCCTGGAACGAGGCATGGAACGCGGTGGCGAGCGCCGGCAGCCCGACGTTGGCAATGCTGATGCCAAGCGATGACAGCAGCATGCTCAGAGAAAGAGCGGCCAGTATGCCGCGGACGCCTTGCGGCGAAGGATGGGATAACATGATGAACACTCCTGACATTGACTGCGGGTAAGCCTATGTCAGGGGGCAGGATGGCGGAAGACGCATGGCATGCACTGTATCCATGCGCCTGACGCCTTATCTGACGCGAGCCGTCACCAGGCGGCGATTTCCGCCTCGGTGAGCGGGAGAGTTTGGGTGACGCCGGTTTCCGCCGCCAGGGTGGCCGCTTCCAGCACCGCCATCACCGCCAACGCCTGCGCAGCGGTGACCGGGTTGGCGCCTGCGCCGCGCAACGCATCGCGCACCTGGAAGTAATACTGGCGTTGATCGCCATCCGGTGTCGGCAGCGTACGCATCGGCTCCGTGCCGATAAACAGGCTCATCGCATCGTCGTCTTTGCCCCACTCCGCCGATCCCGGCGTCACGCCGGCCAGCAGTTGGCTTTCCTGCCCGTCGGCGCGCGCTTTGACCACGCTGCCTTTCTCGCCGTGCACGGTAAAGCGTGAGACGCCCCCCGCCACCAGCATGCTGCCATGCAGGATCACGCGGTGCGTCGGGTAGTTGAGCACCACGTGAGCCCAGTCGTTAATCTGCGCGTTGGGGCGCAGCGTGGCGATGTTGGCCTGCACGCTGTGCGGCAAGCCGAACAGCTGCAGCGCCTGATCGACCATGTGCGGCCCCAGATCGAACCACAGTCCGCTGCCAGGGAGGTTTTGTTCACGCCAGCGCACCCGCACTTCTGGGCGGTAACGATCGATGTGCGACTCAAAGTGCGTCACCTTGCCAATCAGCCCCTGTTCGATCACCTGCTTCACGCCCAGGAAATCGCTGTCCCAGCGACGGTTCTGGAACACCGACAGCAGGCGGTCGTGCTTCTCCGCCGCCGCAATCAGCGCGCGCGCCTGCGCCAAATCCAGCGTAAACGGCTTATCCACCACCACGTGCTTGCCCGCCTCCAGCGCGGCCAGCGCCAGCGGCGCATGGGTGGCGTTAGGCGATGCGATCACCACCAAATCCACCTCCGGCCGGCGGATGGCCTCCAGCGGATCGGCGATCACCTGCGCGTGCGGCAGATCGGCATGCACCTTGGCGGCATCGCGCGAAGCCACCACGCTCAGTTCCAACCCCGGCACCGCGTTAATCAGCGGCGCGTGAAACGCCTTGCCGACAAAGCCGTAGCCAATCAGCGCCACCTGCAACGGTCGAGCGGTATCGTTCATCAGTGTTCTCCTCTAGCGGTCGTCGGCGACGACACAAAGTTCAATCAATGACTGTTCGTCCAGGTTGTCCCACGGGCGATCGGTAAACAGGCGTTGGATCTGCGCCAGATCCGCCACGTGATGCGGTTCGCAGCGATCCAGCTTCATATGGTCGGCCACCAGCCAGCGCTCGCCGCTGTTAGCCAGCATGGCGCGCTTGACCTCTGCATCGGCCTCTTCGCCGGCGCTCAGTCCCAGCTGAGGATGCACCGCGCAGGCGCCCAGCAAGGCGATATCCGCGCGGTAGCGCGCCAGCAACGTCAGCGTGGCGCTGCCGGCGAACAGCCGCTGGCGCGCATCCCACTGGCCGCCAAGCAGGATCAGGTTGATCTCCGGCCTGTCGCTCAGGCACTGCGCGATATCCAGCGAAGCGGTGATCACCGTCGCCGGGCCGCGCAACGCCTGCGCCACCGCCAACAGCGTACTGCCCGCATCCAGCATCAGGGTGCTGCCGGGCGGGATCTGCGCAGCCACCGCGCGACCGAGCCGCTGCTTGATCTGCGGCAACAGCGCCGCGCGCGCCTGACGTGGCATGCCGGACGGTTCGAGCGCGATCGCGCCGCCGTGATGTTTCTGCGCCAACCCTTGCCGCTCGAGATCGGCCAGATCGCGGCGCACGGTATCGACCGAAACGCCGATGGCGGTGGCCAATTCCGCCACCGCCGCCTGTCCGCGTTCGCTGAGCAAATCCAGTAAATGGCGCTGCCTTGCCGCTTTGTGCATGGGCTTATTCCGCAGTAAAAAGCATAAAACAGCAATATACAGCAGATAACAGCAATGGAGAAGTCGCAATTGTGCGCACCTGCGATCAAACATCTTTTCGCCTGCGGGACGATGATGAAGGCATAACACATAACAATCCGGAGAAAGGCATGAACATCGATCTGACGTTTGAAGACCTGAGCGCACGCGCCGTGCAATACAACGCCCGCGCTTCGGTGGAGGATTTTGACGCCTGCATGGCGGAATACGCCGCGCTGGCCCAGCGAGCCAAGGCGCAGACGCCCGGCATTTACGACCTGCGCTACGGCATGAGCGCCGCCGAGCGCCTCGATCTGTTCCCGGCCAGCGCACAACCCGCCCCGCTGCTGATCTTTATTCATGGCGGCTATTGGCATTCACAGCGCAAAGAGGAAGCCTGTTCGATGGCCGCCGCGTTTGCTCGCCGCGGTGTGGCGACCGCCACGCTGGAATACACGCTGGCGCCGGAAGCGACGCTGGCGGAGATCGTACATGAGGTACGCAGCGCCGTCGCCTGGCTTTATCATCACGGGGCGCCTTTCGGCATCGATCCGGCGCGCATTTTCGTCAGCGGCAGTTCGGCCGGCGGTCACCTGTGCGGCATGCTGATCGCCGACGGCTGGCAACAACGCTATCGCCTGCCGCCCGACGCGATCAAAGGCGCGCTGGCGCTGAGCGGCCTCTACGATTTGCGACCGCTGTGCGATATCTACATCAACGACTGGCTGCACCTGACGCCCGAACAGGCGCAAACCCTCAGCCCGCTGTTTCTGCTGCCGGCGAAAGACCATGCGCCGCAGATCCTGCTCGACGTCGGCCAGCGGGAAACGCAAGGTTTCAAAAACCAGACGCAGGCCTATTATGACGCTTGCCTGGCGCATGGCCTCGACGTCCAGCTGCTGGCCGACCGTCACTGCAATCACTTTACGCTGGTCAACGAGCTGGCGGATGCGGAAAGCGCGATGTTCCGGCAGGTGATGGCGATGATCGACGCAACGCAACGGTAGCCTGCCGCTGTAACCGCAGCCTGGCGGCGATCGTAATCACCGCCAGCGCGGCGAACAAGGCTCCGCACAGCAGGCTGCCCTGTAGCCCCCACGCGGTGATAAACCCGCCGCCCGCCAGCGCCCCCACCGCCACCCCCAGATTGATAAAAGCGATATACAGCCCGGTGGCGAACGCCGGCGCTTGCGGGGCTTCGGCGGTCAGCCAAATCTGCGTGACAATCAAACCGCTGGTGTGCGCCGCTCCCCAATACAGGCAAAGCGCCGTCATCGAGCCAATATTCACGCTGCCATAGCGATACAGCAGCGCATAAGCCGCAATCAAGGCTATCGGATGCAGCAGCACCGTCACCGCACGATGGCGGCTCAGCCATCTGCCGGCCAACAGGTTGCCCACGACACCGCCCACACCGAACGCCACCAGAAGAAAGCCGATGACGCCGCGGCTGAGACCGATTTCGCGGCTGAGGTACTCGGCCGCGTAAGCATAGACGGCAAACATGGCGGCAAAGATCAGCACGCAGGTAGTGATATTCAGCCACAGCGTACCGCTGCGCAGGATTGCCAACTGTTTGCCATAGCTGAGGCGCTGTACGGCCGCATCAGGCAAACGCCACAGCAATCCCAGCGCCGCCAGAAGGTTCACCCAGGCACAGAACCTGAACGACGCTTCATAGCTGAACTGTCCGGCGAGCCATTGCGTCAGCGGTATCCCCAGCACCATGCCCATGCTGGTGCCGATGAACGCATAGGCGGTTGCTTTGGGAGCTTGATGCGGCGGATAAAGCGACGCGGCCGCCACCATGGCCAGTGAAAAATAGATCGGATGAAACAACGCCGGCACAATGCGCAGCAGCATGAGCATGGCGAAGCTGTCCACCTGTGCGGACAGCGCGCTGGCCGCCGCAAACACGGTCAACGCGATCAACAACATGCGTTTGCGATTGAATTGCGACGCCAACAGCACCAACAGCGGCCCGAGCAGCGCAATGGTCAGGGCGAAGATCCCGACCAGCCAGCCGGCCTGCGCCGTGGAGATGCCATACCGTGCAATGATCAGCGGCAAAATGCCCACCACGCCGAACTCGATGCAGTAAACGCCGAACAGCCCCAGCGCGAGGAAGAAAATCGGCGGCATCAGGCGCATTGCATCGCTCCCGTCGCGGCATAGACCGCCTGACAAATCTCGCCGACAAAGGCACCGGACATCCCTTCCAGCGCCGTGTTGGTAAACGCCACCACGCTGAGCTGCCGGGCAGGATCGACGAACCACGAGTGGCCATAGGTGCCGCCCATCCGCCAGCTGCCAACGGACTCCGGCGTGTGCGCGGCGACGGGATCTTTCAGCACGGTGATGCCCAGGCCAAACCCACGCCCCGGCCAAAACGGCATCGGCAAATCGCCGATTTGGTTGCTGGTGAACGCCGTCACCCATTCGGCCGGCAGCACCTGCCCGCCCCCCTGGCGCAACGTTTCCAGCAGGCGCAGGAAATCCTCCGCCGAACCGACCATGCCGGCGCCGCCGGAGGCGTACGCCAACGGATCCAGCGCACGCGCAGGTGACAGATGAAAACCGGCGCTGCCATCGATGAACGGTAAACGATCCGGTTGGCGCAGGCGGCGTGGCTCGCCGGGATGATCGGCGTAAGCGGCCGCCAGGCGCGCGGCGTCCACCGCCAGGAAATCGGTATCCGTCATCGCCAACGGCCCGGTCACCCATTTGTTGACCGCCTGCGCCAGCGGCAGGCCGCTCGCCTGTTCAATAACCGCGCCCAGCACATCGGTGGCGATAGAATAGCGCCACGCCGCGCCGGGCGGAGCCAGCAAAGGGGCGCAGGCAATGCGCCGCACGTTTTCCTGCAGGCTGACGGATGCGTCATCCATGCCGTCGGAGACGCCGAGCCGGGCATAGAATCCCCCTTCCGGCTGGAAAAAACGGTAGCTTAATCCGGCGGTGTGGGTCATCAAATGCCATAGCGTCAGCAACGGTTGGGTGCCGTCCGCCAGCCGCGGGCGAAAATTCGGCAGCCAACGCGTGATCGGATCGTCTAACCGCATGGCGCCTTGCGCCATCAACGCCAGCGCCGCCGTGGACACGATCGGTTTGGACACCGAGGCCAGACGAAACAGCGTATTGAGCGCCATCGGCTTGCCCGCTTCGCGATCCGCCATGCCTGCCGCGCGGCGATAAACGATCTCACCGCCCTGCGCCACCAAAACGACCGCGCCAACCAATCGTTTTTCGCGCAAGGCTTGCTCTATCGCGCCGTCAATCTCGTTGGCGGAGGATCCGTATTCATTCATCTTTATTACCTCAGATAGTCAGCCCATGCTGTCGCCACCGAGCATAGAGCGTGGCGATTAACGAAAAAACAGGCTAGATTTCCTTTCATAGCGGACACTCACGTCCGCAATGGGGCAAGCAATGGATAATCTGTCTGGGGTGAGCGTCTTTGTGCAGACCGCGGAGACGCTGAGTTTCGTTGAGGCCGGGCGCGTGCTCGGCATTTCCGCTTCCGCGGTGGGGAAAAGCATCGCCCGCCTGGAAAACCGGCTGGGCACGCGCCTGTTTCACCGCAGCACACGCAGCATGACGCTGACCGCCGAAGGCCGGCTGTTTCTGCACCGCTGCCAGCGCATTCTCGGGGAATTGGCGGCGGCGGAACGGGAAATCAGCGATACGCACAGCGCGCCGCGCGGCAAGCTGCGTGTCAGTTTGCCGCTGGTGGGCGGCCTGCTGAATCCGGTGCTGGCGGAATTTGTTCGGCGTTACCCGGAGATTGAACTGGAAACCGATTTTTCCGACCGTCGAGTCGCGGTGATCGAAGAAGGGTTCGATGCGGTGATCCGCGTGGGCGATACCGAGGACTCTCGCTTAATGAGCCGCCAACTGGGCACGTTTCACCTACAGCTGGTGGCGGCGCCGGACTATCTGCGCCGGGCGGGAATACCCCGCCAGCCGGCAGAACTGCGCGATCACGCCTGCCTGTTATACAGATTCCCCACCACCGGCAAAGTCGAGACCTGGCC
Source organism: Serratia sp. 22278 (assembly GCF_052045405.1). Taxonomy (NCBI): domain Bacteria; kingdom Pseudomonadati; phylum Pseudomonadota; class Gammaproteobacteria; order Enterobacterales; family Yersiniaceae; genus Serratia; species Serratia sp. 22278. Next base: position 155,173 of record NZ_JBQEOW010000009.1, read on the forward strand.
GGTGGCGGGCGGAGATAAACTGCTCGACGAAGGCCTGGGCAAGCGCACGGTATGCAATACCGTCGACACGCTGATTTACCTGGCGGAACAGGGCCTGGGCATCGCCTGCCTGCCCGATTTCGCGGTACGGGAGGCGCTGGAGCAGCAGCGGCTCCAACCCGTGCTTGGCGACCAATGCCGACACAGTGGCAGTCTCAAAATTCTCTGGCCTTCCAGCAAACATCTTACACCGCGTCTCAGGGCATTTATCGACATCATGAGCGTTCGCCTTTTCTCGGCCTAAGTCCTCTACCGCGTTAGAACAAATTCAGCTTTGCTTTGCACAAAAATAGCTAAAGTGCAGCCTGCCGCGCCTGCCAGCAGCCCTGACGGCGGCGCAGTGCCGTCGTGATATTCCATTCAGCGATATGGAAGCGCCGTTCGTTCTTTCGGGACAAAGAAAACCGCCACACAATACCTTTCACCCCGCACTCGTGCATAACCATCTATAAATTCAGGTGTTAACGCCTTGTCATTATCGATAACCGCCCAATTCGCTCATCTGATATTGAACAGCCAGCCGGATCAAACCGCTCTGTCAGCCGCTCGCCGCGGCGTGAAAGATTACTTCGCCTGCGCATTGCCGATTGCCCGCGGGGCGTTGAGCGATGCCGGTCTGGCAGCGATCGGCACGACGTTTCCGCCGAACGGCAGTGAGAACCGCGCACTGCGCTATGGCTATGTCAGCCACTCGTTGGACTTCGATGATTACCATCCTGCGCTGCGTGGCCATCCGAGCACCGTAGTGCTCTCCGCCCTGCTGGCGCTGAACGGTGAGAGTGACAATGTCACTGAACTGTTAACCGCCTATGTCATCGGCGTAGAGGCCGCTGGCCGGCTGGGATTGGCCGCTGGCACGCAACATTACGTGCTGGGTTTTCACAGCACCGCCACCCTGGGCGCGGTCGCCGCCTGCGCCGCCGTGGCGCGTTATCTGCAGCTTGACCAGCGGCAAACGCAGATTGCTCTCGGCCTGGCGGCCACCCAGGCGGCGGGCCTGCGCAGCCAGTTCGGTTCGGCGGCCAAACCGCTGCACGCCGGCCTGGCGGCACGCAACGCGGTCAACGCCGCCCTGCTGGCTCAGGCCGGTTTCATCGGCCAACCGGAGGGCGTGCTGGACAGCCTGCTGGCTTCCCACGGCGACGGCCGGCAAAAACCGGAATGCCTGACCGCCGGCTGGGGCGCGCCCTGGCGCATCCTGCAGCCGGGGCTGGAGTTCAAGCGCTACCCGACCTGCGGTGGCACTCACAGCGCGGCCGAGGCGGCGCTCGCCCTGCGCGAGCGGCTGCTGGAACAAGGCGACGCCCTTGCAGAGATCGCCCTGGTTGAGGTCAGTTTTCCGCCCGGCGCAGATACCGCGCCCTATATTCGCCAACCGGCCACCGGTGTGGAAGCGCGCTTTAGCCTCGAATACGTCATCGCCGATGCGCTATACCACGGCGAGGTCGCGCTGACGCATTACGGCGAACAGCCGGTCGATGCGGCTATCGCCGCCCTGGCGGCAAAAGTTGAGCGCCATGCCGATCCTGCGGCCCCGCCGGACGCGCTCGATCCGGAGATGCGCTTCCATCGCCTGACCCTGACGCTGCAGGACGGAAGGCAAATAAGTGACATAGTCACAAGAAAGCAAACCGCCGCCCGGCCGACAGACCTCGACGCCAAGCTGCGCGCCATTTTGCAGCTGCTTCCGGGCCTCGAAGGCGAGAGCGTTATCCGCGACTGTGCGCTTATGTCCCCTGGCGCGCTGCCGCGACTGATTGCATTGTTAAATTAATAATAAAACAGGAATAACTATGAGTACTTCACCTTCAACACCATCGCGCCAACTCCGTCTCGGCCTGTTCGTTCAGGCGCTGGGGCACCACATCGGAGGGTGGCGCGCAGAAGGCGCCAGCGGTTCACCGACCGATATCGACTGGTTCACCTGGATCGCAAAAAAAGCCGAAGAAGGCACCTTCGATATGTTCTTCGTCGGCGACGCGCTGGCGACCAGCGTGCACCGCCTGCCCTCGACGATGTCACGCCTGGAGCCGCTGACGCTGCTCGCGGCGCTGGCGGTCAATACCCGCCATATCGGGCTGGCGGCGACCGCCTCCACCACTTTCGATCAACCTTTCCACCTGGCGCGCGCCATGGCCTCCATCGACCATATCAGCCACGGCCGCGCCGCATGGAACGTGGTGACCTCATTCTCCAGCGATGCGGCGCGCAACTTCAGCCGTGAAGATCTGCCGTCGCACGCCGAACGCTATGAAGTGGCGCGGGAATTCCTCGAGGCCAGCTACAAACTGTGGGACGGCTGGGAAAAAGACGCCATCGTGCGCGACAAGCAAAATGGCGTGTACGCCATCGACGAGAAAATCCACGCCGCCAACCATAAGGGCAAGCATTTCTCGGTGCAGGGCCCGCTGAACATTTCCCGCTCGCCGCAGGGGCGGCCAGTGATCATTGAGGCCGGCTCTTCCCCGGCCGGCCAACAGCTGGCGGCGGAAACCGCCGAAGTGGTGTTCACCGCCGCCGCCAGCCTGGAAGAAGGACAGGCTTTCTACCGCAGTCAGAAAAAATACGTGGCCGACGCCGGCCGCAACCCGGACCACCTGCTGATCCTGCCAGGTGTGATGCCGATTGTCGGCCGAACCAAAGAAGAAGCGCGAGAAACCTGGTATCAGCTGAATCAACTGGTGGATATCGATAACGGCATTGAGCAGCTGTCGGCACGCTTTGGTTTCGATTTGAGCGATTACCCGCTGGACGGCCCGGTGCCGAATGTGGGCGCCACCGAAGGCGGCCAAAGCCGCGTGAAACTGCTGACCGATCTGGCCGCGCGGGAAAACCTGACGCTGCGCGAGCTGGCGGCCGTCGCGGCCGGTTCGCGCGGCCACCGCGTGGTGGTAGGCACCGCCGAAGAGATCGCTGACGACTTCCAGCTGTGGCTAGAACAGCAAGGCGCAGACGGCTTCAACATCATGCCGGCGGTGTTGCCTAACCAGCTGGAACTGTTCGTCGAGCTGGTGATCCCGGAGCTGCGCCGCCGTGGCCTGTTCCGTGAAGAGTATCAGCATGCAACCCTGCGTGAAAACCTGGGTCTGCCGGAACCGGCAATCAACTTCGCTAACGTAAAATCGGCTTAATCCGCAGGGAAATCATGATGAAAACCACATTCAAACGCACCGTACTGTCCCTGCTGTTGGCTTCCTCCACGCTGGCGCCGTTGGCCGCAGCTCATGCCGCTGAAGGCGATGTTCCCTTCAAGGCGGCGGTGAAAGCTGCCGCCGATCCGGCGCTGCATGACAGCCTGCCTGAAGCTATCAAAAAGGCCGGCTATATCGTTGCCGGCACCAACCCGAACACCCCGCCGACCACCTTTTACCAGGCGGACAACAAAACGCTGGCCGGGCGTGAAATCGACGTGATGAGCGCGATTGCCGATCGCCTGGGCGTGGCGATCCACTGGAAGGACACCGGCGGTTTCGACAACATCATCCCCGGCCTGAAGTCCGGCCGTTATGACGTCGCGCTGGCCAACATTGACGCCAACAAAAAGCGCTTCCAGCAAGTGGACTTCGTCGGCTATTACAACGCTTCCAAGCTGGCCTTGATCGCCCGCAAAGACGCTGCGCTTGGCCCTTACACCGAGCTGGCCCAGCTGTGCGGCCAGACCGTCGGCGCCGGCGCAGGCACCTCGCAGATCACCCGCCTGCAGCAGGCCAGCGATCAATGCGTCGCCGCCGGCAAGCCGGCCATCACCATGCCGATCTTCCCGGACCGCCCGGCCGGGGTGCAGGCGGTGATCAGCGGCCGCGTGCCGATGTTTTTCGGCCCGTATGAAGGGTTGCGCTACCAGGCCACCCACGTTAAACCGCTGACGCTGGCCGGTGATATCAACATCGACGGCACCACGGTGGCCATCGCCCTGCCGAAAGGCTCCGAACTGGTGAAACCGGTGCAGGCGGCGCTGAATTCTCTGATCGCCGACGGCAGCTACCAGAAAATCCTCGACGGCTGGGATATCGGTTTTGGTGCCGTGAAAACCGCCGGCATCAATGAAGAGATCGCAAAATGAGTGGGCAACACCCTGTCGACGACGCGGAACTGAGCATCGTCGGCCACCGGCATTACGGGCGCTGGCTCAGCGCCCTGGTTGTGCTGCTGATCGTCGGCGTTATCATCAATTCCATGCTGCACAACCCGCGCTTTGAATGGTCGGTGGTGGCGGAAAATCTGACCGAGGCGTCCATCCTCAACGGCGTGCTCATGACGCTGAAGCTGACGGTGATTTCGGTGGTGTTCGGCTTCGCCGGCGGCGTGCTGCTGGCGCTGATGCGCCTGTCGGCCAATCCGGTATTGGTTGCGGTAAGCTGGTTCTACACCTGGTTCTTCCGTGCGGTGCCGATGCTGGTGCAGCTGTTTCTGTGGTACAACATCGCCGCGCTTTATCCGCGCATCAGCTTGTGGATCCCGTTTCTGGGCGAAGTCGCCAGCGCGCCGACCAATACCCTTATCAGCACCTTCAGCGCGGCGGTGATCGCGCTGGTGATGCATCAGTCGGCCTATGCGGCGGAGATCGTGCGCGCAGGCGTCCAAAGCGTCGGCAGCGGCCAGCTGGAAGCCGCCAAAGCGCTGGGTTACCGTCGTGGGCAAATCCTGTGGCGCGTGGTATTGCCGCAGGCGATGCGCACCATCCTGCCGCCGGCGGGCAATGAGGTGATCGGGCAGTTGAAAACCACCGCGGTGGTGTCGGTGATTGCCCTGCAGGACGTGCTGTATTCGGCGCAGATCATTTACCAACGCACCTACGAGGTCATCCCGCTGCTGCTGGTCGCCACCCTGTGGTATCTGGCCATGACTTCGATTCTGTCGATTGGCCAATACTACGTGGAGCGCTATTTTGGCCGCGGCACGCAGGCAACGCGAAGCGGCGGGTTCTTCCTCAACCGCAAAGCCCCTCAGGGAGGTGAACAATGAGCGCATCCATCCACATCAACCGGGTGCGGAAATCCTTTTCCGGCACCGAAGTGTTGAAAAACATCAGCCTGACCATTCCGGCGGGTTCAGTGACGGTGATCCTCGGCCCTTCCGGCTCCGGCAAATCCACCCTGTTGCGCTGCATCAACCACCTGGAAAAGCTGGACGGCGGCACCATTCGCGTTGGCGAACAGCTGATCGGCTATCGTCAAAAAGGCCGGCATCTGTACGAGCTGAAAGAAGCCGAGGTGGCCGAACAGCGTAAAAGCATCGGCATGGTATTTCAGCAGTTCAACTTGTTTGCGCACCGCACCGTGTTGCAAAACGTCAGCGACGCGCCGCAGCGGGTGAAAAAGGAAAAAAAAACCGAGGCGCAGGAACGGGCGAAGCAGTTGCTGGCCCGCGTCGGGTTGGAACATCGCATCAACGCCTGGCCGCGTGAACTGTCCGGCGGCCAGCAGCAACGCGTCGCCATCGCCCGCGCGCTGGCGATGAACCCGCAGGTGTTGCTGTTTGATGAACCGACTTCCGCCCTCGATCCTGAATTGGTTGGCGAAGTGCTGCAGGTGATGAAAGACTTGGCGCATTCGGGCATGACGATGGTGGTGGTCACGCATGAAATCGGCTTCGCCCGCGAAGTGGCCGACCAGATTGTCTTTATGGATCAGGGAAAGGTGGTTGAAACAGGCAGCGTGCAGCAGGTTCTGGATGCACCGGGACATGAGAGGACGCGCAACTTCCTGGCGACAGTATTGTAACCCTACGTCAGGGGGCGTTGCGTCCCCTGACGTTCAAATTCAGCCGTTATTTTTTCGGCCGATAGCGGAAAAGACGTTGAACACTTCACCCAGACCGTAAATCGCGCCGAGCAAGACGGCCACCATTACCGGCACCAGGACCACCACGGTGGCCAAGCTTTCAATCATTTCTAACATCGTTCTCTCCTGGTTTATAAGCACAGCGAATCTGCGCCGGAAGAAAAGGTTTCCGGCCAATCGATCGATTATCGTGGGGAGGCAGTCTAAAACGTGAGCCACATCACACTTGATGCGAGCTAATGTAACTTACACAATTACATTAACGCAATGCAAAAAATGCTCTGCGGGAAGACGGAATTGGCGTGGATTTTTATTGCGTATCCGCTTGATACTGCGATGAACAAGGGACGAAAGGATAGCCGGCTTGCCGCTCGACCTGCCCGGCCATTTCGGCGATGCTGGTTTGCGCCAGGCTGGCTTCCAGCGCGTGACCAACGCGCGCAAACTCTTGCTCCAGCACAGGGGTAATAGCGTGGCCGATATAACACGCATCGTTAGGCCGGGCGCGGTGCAGCATGAAATAAGGTTGATCCTCCACCGCGCGATACACGTCCAGCAGCGAGATCGCTTCTGCCGGCCGCGCCAGCAGCGCCCCGCCGCCTTGCCCCATCTGCGAATAGGTCAGCCCGGCCTCCGCCAGCGCGCCGAGGATTCGCCGCACCACCGTCGGATTGGTGTTGACGCTGCGCGCGATATCTTCGGAACGCACCGTCTGGCCACGACACAGCGTGATGTTGGTCAGAATATGGATGGCAACGGCAAATCGCGTAGAGGTAGACACCTTGGCACCTGCTCAGAGTTTCGTTTATGTCGGATTAAAACATAAGGAAAGCGTATCAGTTTCCAGTAATACACATAATGAGTAGGGATAAGCGGAATGTCAACCTGCCCCCGCCCGGCGGCGGCGGCAGGTCAGGCTTCAGTACTGATTTCTGTCACTTTATCGGGATAAAATGCCAGATGATCCTTGATCGCCACCACGGCGTTGTAAGGCATTTCATAGCTCCAGGCCGTATTGGCCCCCTGCCCGCCGTTCAGCGCGAAGGTGAAATAACTGCAGTCGCCCTTATACGGGCAGTAGCTGACGTGCTCGTTTTTCTGCAACAGCGCCATATTCACGTCCTCACGCGGAAAGTAAAACACCGGCGGATAGGTGGCTTCCTGCAGGATGAGCGCATTGCGACTGTCGGCCAGGATTTTCCCGGCAGCACGCACCACGACTCGCGTCGGATGACGGGTCAAGGTGATCGGGTGATCCGGGCCGGGGATTTTCACCGGTTTGCCGGATGCGGAAACGAGATCGGACATGGCGGCCTCCAGAGTGTGTGCCCCGCCCCCGCGAGGCGTCTTCCCAGTATAGACCAGCGGTTTTGTCGGCGGCCGCACATTCGGCGAGCAATCGCTTTTCACCGCCGCAAAATTAAGAATTTTTACCTGTTCGATTTTCTTTCTGAGGAATACATTCATCCCAACTTCTACCGGCGGGTTAATCGGATTATTTTTAATCCATTAATCAGCCAATTTACCAGGAACTCATTATGAATATTAAACGTGCCGCAGGTGTGTTGGTGGTGGTGATGGCGACGCTTTCCGTTACCGCATGTGGGCATATGTCCAATCGCGATCGCAACACGGCGATCGGCGCGGGCGTCGGCGCGGTCGGCGGCGCCGTGCTGACCGACGGCAGCACGCTGGGCACCCTCGGCGGCGCAGCGCTGGGCGGCATTATCGGCCACCAGACCAGCCGTTAATCCTCCCGTTAAAATAATTCTCTGCAGGCCGGCGCTTTTTTCATCCATAAGCGCCGGCCTGTTTTTATTTATCGAAATAACGTCCCTCAGGGCGGGGAAATAATGAATAACATTAAGCGCAGCTTTATTATTCATTAACCCGCGCCAGGGTTATTTATTGCACAGGCAGCCTGAAACGCGCCATCGCTTTTTCCAAGCGTTCCGATTCGCCCTGCAGCGACTGCGAAGCCTCGGTCACCGCGCTCACCACGTCGCCGGTTTGCTGCGCCACCTGATTCAGCGTCGCAATGCGCGCCGTCACGGCCTGAATGCTCTCCCCTTGATTGAACGACGCCAACGAGATTTCCCTCATCAGCGCGCTGCATTTGTTCACCAGATCGATAATCTGGCGCAGATTGCCCGTCAGAAGTTCGACCGCCTGCGAACCTTGATCGATTTGCAGCAGCGAACGGTTGATCAACTGCTGGATATCGCGCGTCGAATGGCTGCTTTTTTGCGCCAGCAGGCCCACCTCTTTGGCTACGATGGCAAAGCCGCGGCCGTGAACGCCGGCATGCGCGGCCTCGATCGCCGCATTCAGCGCCAGAATATGGGTCTGGAACGCCACGCTGTCGATCAGCGCGACAATGCCGCGCATCTCGGCCGATTGGTTGACGATCCCGTGCATCGAAACGTTGACAGTTTGCATCATCTGCTCACCGGCGCCGGCGCACTGCCGGGCCAATTCGGTTCGTTGGCTGGCCTGCTGGGCGTATTGGCCGTTTTCTTCCACCCGCGCCGCCAGCTGCTGCACGTGCTCGGTCGCCAACTGCAATTCCCCGTCCTGCTTCGCCGACTGCGCCGTCAACTGTCGATTGCCGTCCGCCAGCCGCTCGACGCCGTTCAGGATCCCGCTCGCCGCATCGCGCACCTCGCTTACCAGGCGCTGCAAGCCGCTTTGCATATGGCCAATGCTGGTCTGCAGCTGACGCATCTCGCGGTTCAACGCCCGCTCAGGCGGCAGCGGCCGCGAAAGATCGCCGGCGGCCAGCACGTTGAGGTGGACAATCGCCCGCTGCAGCGGTGCTATCACCCAGCGGGCGACGCCGAACCACACCCCCACGGCGATCAGCGCCAGCGCGGCCAATGCGCCAAGCGCAAAGGTCTTGGCCTGCTCCAGCGCCGCCAATTGCCGCACGTTGACGTCATCGCCACGCTGTTCGTTCAGCGCCTGATACGCGAGGTACTTTTCGTTGAAATCCGCCTGAAACGCCTGGATCGGCACGGCGAAAAACGCATCGATGCTGGCGCTGTTTTGCAACCCTTGCGCCTGTTCCTTCAGGCCGTCATAGAACAGGCGATAACTGTCTTTCAGGGCGCCCGTTGCTTCGGGCGCAGCCGCGCTCAAGCGCTCGAACCGGGCAAAGGCCTGCTTTGAAGCCGCCAACGCCGCCAACGATTCATCCAGCAGGCTATGCCAACTGCCGTCGGAGCCGGTGACTTTGTCCTGCAGATAATAGATGCCCGCGCGGTTCAGGCTGTCGCTGGCCGTCAGCAGCGACAGTCTGGCGCGATCCATCGTCGCCTGCTGGCGATGCAACCCGTCGCCCGTCACCAGGTTAACCTTGGCGTCGCGCAGAATATTGGAAATAAATACGGTGGAAAACAATTGCAGCAGAGAAAATAGCGCAATAACGCAAATTATGCCGCCTAATAAGCCCATGCTCTTGCCGATGCCAAATGCGTGCGGCAGCGCTGCCGCAGGTTTTACCCGGCGGCCAAGTGTCAGTTTTATGTTCATGATTTTTAGTCAGTCATACCAGGATGCCGCGAGTCTAACGGGCATTGATGACACCACTATTTCAGCTTGCTTTGTGTCGCCCACCGCAAACCAGGGCGACCCAATAATCGGAATTTCTCGTCAACGCTCATTTTTATTTCTTGACTTGTCTAATGCCGGATTTATAGTTTTTCCATTAAACAAGAAACAAAGTTTCATATATTAATCGACAGCGAATTTAATATATGAAACGCACATATAAAATCGTCTCAAATATAAAACTGATGAGCAAAACCACCCTATTCACAGGTGGAATTCGCTCGCCTTAATAAACCGTCTACTTTCACCAGGGGCCAGGCATGCGCAAGATCACGCTTTGTTTTTTTCTTGTTTCACCAGTAAGTTACGCGACCACTGTCGCATTGCCCAGCGACACTGCTGCCACCATGGCGCCGGTAAAAAAAAGCCGTCCGGCATTTCCGCATATTCATTGGCAAAGCGAGGATAATAAAAAGAATATTGATATCGGCGGCGCGCTGCGCGCCAATTATCGCTATGAAGACTGGCGCAGCAGCAATTATCGAAATCCTCCGCATTTACGCTTTGACGCCTTTCGCATTGATACCGCCGGCCAGGTCAACGACGCGTTTTTCGATAGCGGATTCTGGTTTCAGGATCGGCGCAAATACGCCATCGACCGCGCCTATATCGGCTACCGCCTGTCTGAGCGCTCCACCGTGCAACTGGGCGCGCCGTTCAAACCGTTCGGCCTGATGCCCTACCCGCAGTTCGGCTGGTCGTACGGCATTCCGTTTTACCTCGGCTTTGGCGTCAACACCGGACTCGGCGCCAAATACCAATACCAGCATGACGATTGGGCCTTCGACGCCGCCTACTACCCGCGCATGATGCCGACCGGCGTGCGTTACGCCCCCGACGTCGCCAGCTACGGCGATCTGAAAAACACCAACTATGCGTCACAGCACCTGCAGCGCAACGAAAAACGCGATCAGATAAACCTGCGGCTGACGCGCGCTTTCCACCAGGGCAGCTGGGACAATGAGCTCGGCGGTTCGCTGGCGGCCTCGCGGCTCTACAACCAGGCGACCGGCGATAACGGCAGCTTCTGGGCGGCGGGCCTGCATACGCTGGTGAATAACGATCCCTGGCATCTGTCCGGCCAGGTGATCCGCTACGGTTACGACGCCAAAGGCCCGGCCGGGGCCAATAATTCGGTGATCCTGATGGGCGGCAACGGCCTGACGCCGGCCTATCTGATCCCGTCGCAGGCCACCACCGCCGCCATCAACCTGGCGCGCGACGTCGACGTACCCTGGGGGCCGGTGAAAAAGCTGCGCTTCTACAACGACTACAGCGTGCTCTGGAAGGATAAGCACGGCGGTTCCGACTCCAAAATGAATACGCTCGGGGTGCAGGTGTTCGCCATGCCGGTGATGCTGTGGGTGGATCTGACCTGGGCGCAGAACGCCAACCCGTGGGGCGGCGTGGAAAACGCCACCGGCTGGACCGGCGCCCAGTCCTCCGGCAGCAATAAATGGTATTTTCGCACCAACGTAAACATCGGTTACTACTTCTGAGCGCGGCGGGATCTACACTGAAGTATCGCCGTCAATCGGAGAAATCATGATGCTGAGCGCGCAAACGCTGCATATTGCCATTAACCGCCCCTGTGACGAGGTGTACGCCTTTCTCAGCCAGCCGGAAAATTTCCCCTTGTGGGCCAGAGGGTTAGCCAACAGCTTACGGCGGGAAGGGGAAGATTGGGTGGCAAACACCCCACAAGGGCCGATCCGCATTCGCTTCAGCGCGCCGAATGCCTTCGGCGTGCTGGATCATTGGGTGACGCTGCCGGATGGCGGCGTGGTCTACGTGCCGCTGCGCGCGCTCGCCAACCGGCGCGGCACCGAGGTGATCTTCACCCTGTTCCGCCAGCCGGAGATGGACGACGCGTTGTTCGCCCGCGACGTCGGGCTGGTGAACGCCGATCTGCAGGCGCTGAAGCGCCTGCTGGAATCGCGCTAATCCCCCTTACCCCTTGACCGACGACACCACGTTAAGCGGCTGGGCGTCCGGCAGAATATTCATGTGCTCCAGCACCTGGGCCATGATCTTGCCGAACACCGGCCCGGCCACCGAACCGCCGAAGTGCTTGCCGGCTTTCGGGTTGTTGACCATCACCACCAGCGCCACCTGCGGATCGCTGGCGGGCGCCACGCCGGCGGTGTAGTTGATGTAGCCGCCGTCGTATTTGCCGCTGGGGCCCATTTTCTCGGCGGTACCGGTTTTGATCGCCAGCCGATAGCCCGGCACCGCGGCGCTCACCCCGCTGCCGCCCGGCAAGGCGTCGCTCTCCATCATATGCACCACGGATCGTACCGTATCCGCCGGCAGAATACGTTGCCCCATTACCGGCGGCGTCACCTTGGTGATCGACAGCGGCCGATAAATGCCGAAGGAACCGATAGCGGCATATTCGCGCGCCATCTGCAGCGGCGTCACGCGCAGCCCATAGCCGAAGGAGAAGGTAGCGCGTTCGATATCGGCCCAGCGTTCACGGTGCTGCGGCAGATAGCCGCTGCTCTCGTTGCCGATGCCGAGCTCGGTCGGCCGCCCCAGGCCAAAGCTGCGGTAGACCGCCGGCAGCACCGTGGCCGGCAGCGCCAGCGCAATATGCGATACCGCGATGTCGCTCGATTTTTGCAGCACGCCGGTGATGGTCAGTTTCGACCAGTGGCCGACGTCTTTGATCAGGTGACCGTTCACCCGATACGGCGTGGTGTCCAACACGGTATCCGGCCGGATCAGCTTATGTTCCAACCCCACCATCACCACCACCGGTTTCACCGTCGAACCCGGTTCGAAGCTGTCGCTGCTGCACACGTTGCGGATATCTTTCGCCGGCGTGCTGCCATAGTTGTTCGGGTTGAACGATGGATAGCTGGCCATGCCGAGGATTTCGCCGGTGTCGATCTTGACCAGCACCGCGCAGCCTGAGTCGGCCTGGTTAGCCACCACGCCGTCGCGGATCTGCGCATAGAGCACGTACTGGATAAATTTGTCGATGCTGAGCGTCACGTTCGGCGGCGGCACCGGATCCACGCTTTTGAGCACGCCGATCACCGCGCCGCTGCCATCCTTCTGATAGACCCGCAGGCCGTTTTTTCCCTGCAACAGCGGGTTGAACCCCAGCTCAATGCCCTCCAGCCCCTGATTGTCCTGGCCGACGATGCCGATCAGCCCGGCGGCATCCTGGCCCATCGGATAAAAGCGGCTGAAATCCTGCTCGGCGCTGACGCCGGTCAGGTGCAGTTTGCTGATGTAGGCGGCGTTGTCGTCCTCCACCTTGCGCGCCAGGTAGACAAAACGTTTGTGCGCGTTGCTCTGGATCAGATGCTGGATGTCCGCCAGCGGGATCTTCAGCACGTTGGCCATGCTCTGCCAGCGTTCGTTGCCGGTATCGGTCTGGGTATCGAGAATATGCTTCGGATCCAGCACGATGTCTTTGGACGACACGCTGACCGCCAGCGCCTCATCGTTGCGATCGGTGATCATGGCGCGGTTGGTCGGCACCACCTGGGTGCGGATCGAACGCTGGTCAGCCTGATTGGCCAACTGCTGGTGTTCCAGCAGTTGCAGGTAGCCGACCCTGAACGCCAACAGAAAAAAACAGACCAGCATGCCGGCGCAAATCCAGCCGAAACGAACTGTGGAATAGGTTTTACCGCTCTTTTTGGTCGATGGCGCCACTGTTGTGTTAACCCTGCGTTTTTATTCAGTTTATGGTGTTATTTCAGTCTACCTTGCCGGAAATGGTCAGGAGATTGCAGTTTGTAAGAAAGTAAAAACAAACCGCATCACCGTTGCACATCCGCGCTGTCGTTTAACTGCGGTTTACTTTGCAGCGTATCGCCGGGCTGTGGCGCGTTGGCCGGGTCAAAAATGTGGTCGAGGATCGCGCGCGCGGTCGGCCCCGCCACCACGCCATCGCCGCCGCCGTTTTCCAGGATCAGCGCCATCGCCACCCGGGGATTTTTGTAGGGCGCAAACAGCGTATAAAAGATGTGATCGCGCAGCCGCACCGGGATCATTTTGGCGTTGTAAGTCTGGTTTTGCTTCAGGCTGAACACTTGCGAGGTGCCGGATTTGGCGGCGATCTGATACGGCGCGGTATGGAACAGCTTGTAACCGGTGCCGTTCGGCAAGTTGGCCATGCCGTACATGCCGTTGCGCACGATGCCCCAGTAAGGCGAGTTGGGATCGCCGATCTGCGCCGCTTGCGCCGGCGGCTGGTAGCGCGTCACCCGGTTGCCCTGCTGCAGCGAATACAGCAGGTGCGGCGTTTTCACCTTGCCGTTGTTGAGCAGCGTGGTCAACGCTTTCACCATCTGGATCGGCGTCGCCACCCAATACCCCTGGCCGATGCCCACCGAGACCGTATCCCCCTGATACCAGCCCTTTTTGTGCACCTTCAGTTTCCAGTCGCGGCTTGGCAGCACGCCGCGGTACTCTTCGTTCAGATCGATGCCGGTCGACTGACCGTAGCCGAATTGGCTCAGCCAATGGTGAATGCGATCGATGCCCATCTCATACGCCACCTGATAAAAGAAGGTATCGGCGGACTCCTCAATCGCTTTGGTGACATTGAGCATGCCGTGGCCGGTTTTCAGCCAGTCGCGGTAACGGCGCTCGGTGCCGGGCAGCGTCCAGGTCGGCGCGCCGAAAAAGGTGGTGGTGGGCGTGATCACCCCGGCGAACAGCGCCGAAACGGCCATATAGGGCTTCACCGTGGAAGCCGGCGGGTACAACCCTTGGGTAACGCGGTTGATGAGCGGCAGCTCCGGATTGCTCAACAACGTTTTATAGGCCTGATAGCCGATGCCTTTGACGAAGGGATTGGGATCGTAACTGGGGCTGGAGACCATCGCCAGAATGCCGCCGTCGCGCGGATCTTCCACCACCACCGCGGCGCGTTGCCCCTTTAGCACCGATTCAATGTACTGCTGCAGCGGCAGATCCAGCGTCAGGTAAATGTTTTTGCCGGCCTGCGGCGGCTGTTCCTTCAGCAGCCGGATCACCCGCCCGTGGTTATCCACTTCCACCTCCTGATAGCCGGTGGTGCCGTGCAGCTCTGACTCGTAATAGGCTTCGATGCCCTGTTTGCCGATGTTGCGGTCGGCGGCGTAGTTTTCGCTCAGGCCGGCCTTGTCCAGGCGCTTGAGATCGCTGTCGTTGATCTTCGACACATAGCCCAGCACGTGCGCCAGCTGAGCGCCGTAAGGATATTCACGCTGTTGATAGGTATCGATTGTTACCCCGTCGAAACGGTATTGATTGACGGCAAAACGCGCCACCTCGGTGTCGCTCAGCCCGGTTTTTAGCGTCACCGGCTTGTAGCGGCTGTTGTGGTGCATATCGTCGCGAAACGCGCTGATGTCTTCCGGCGTCAGATCGACGATCGGCGTCAGCGCCTGCAGCAGCGCCGCCATGTCGGTGATTTTGCTGGGCGTGATCTCGATACGATACAGTGTCACGTTTCGCACCAGCGGAGTGCCGTTGCGATCGAAGATTAACCCGCGGCTGGGAGCGAGCGGCAGCATCTTGATGTCGTTCTGGTTGGAGCGCGTCTGGTAAAAACCATGCTGGCGGATTTGCAGCCGGTAGAGATTGGCGATCAGCACGCCGAAACAGGCCACCACCAGCGCCAGCGCCACGCCCGCCCGGCGGATGAACAGCCTCTCTTCCGCGGAATGATCGCGAATTTTTTCTTTTAACAGGGCCATGCGGTGCCGGTACCTTTTGCGTCACATTTCCCCGCAAAATCAGGGAACTGAAAAGCCGGCAAGCATAGCGTTATCGGGCGCGCCGCCCCATGAAAAGGTTGCTAATGAAATGGCATAACTGTTTCAGCATATTGGAATGTTACCGGCGGCGTTTTTTTCACCGCGATCCCCATTGAGCCGCCGTTCGCCTCAATGCTACAATGTGATATAAATCACATTATTCCCGTTATTCCCCCGCATTTACCTGTCGGCGCCCTGCCGGATGCGGCTTTTTGTTACATAGGATCGAGTTCGATGAGTACCATTGCCACCGGTTTAGTCATGATGCGCTGGGAGTTGCTGAGCGCCGTGATGATGTTCTTCGCCAGCCAGTTAAACGTCGTTTGCCGTAAAACCAGCCGCAACGGCATGGCGTTCATGTTCAGCAGCCTGGGCCTGTTTACCGCCTGCTGGTTCGTGATGGGCCTGATGGGCATCCACCTCACCCTGGAAGCCTTCACCCAATTCTGGTCATCGGCCTGGGATCGCTACGTGGACGTGGTCAGCACCATGCCGGCCGATTGGCCGATGCCGTAACCTCGCTGCACGGGCGGCGCATCTGCCGCCCCGCCGATTATTCCTCGTCCGTTGGCGCCGCCGCCAGTCGCGCCATCAACGCCCCCGCCTCTATCAACAGCGCCTGCTCCCGCTCCGTTAAACAACTTTCCATCGCCGCCAGCAGCCACGCCTCGCGTCGGCTGCGGCTTTGCTGCAGCAGGCCCAGCCCGGCGGGCGTCAGGCGCACCCGTACCCGGCGTTTGTCTTCGGCATCCGGCGTGCGCACCAGCAGCCCATCACCCTCCAGCTCACGCAAGGCGGCCGCCAGGTTAGAGGAGCGCATGCGCTCCGATTCCGCCAGCAGCGACGGCGTCGCCTCGCCGCCGTGGCGATCGATAGCCCCCAACAGCATCAACTGGGCCCAGGATTTTTCGTCGCTCCGCGACTCGCGCCGCAAACGGCGCACCAGCGACATTAACTGCGTGCGCAGCAGCGTCACGTCTTCAGGGTGATCTTTTTTCATTGGCATCAATAGATAACGATAGATTTGTCCGTACTTTCACACCGAGACTGGGAACGGTCAACCGAAATTGGCGGACGAAATATGCCAGCTCGCTATTGGCGGGTGCCGGCGTTGGGCGGCAACACCGCATGCACCGCCAAAGCGAACAGCAGACCGATGCCACCGCCCAGCAACACATTGACCACCCTTTCTGCGGCGATCGACGGCGCTTTTCCGACAATCACCAACGCGCAGGCGATGCAGGCGCAACGGGCGCCAAACCCCAAGGTATAACGATGAAAAGACACCAGTGTGAGCATCGTCACCACGCTCAGCAGTTCATAACCCACATTGCCATGCGGCATGAGGCTGCCCAGCAAAATACCGACGGGCACGCCCAGCAATGCGCCTGACGCACGCTGGCGGAGTTTGTTGCGCGTAGCGGCCATATCGCCGCTGATCACGCTGACGGCCGACCAGATCACCCATTGCCCGTAATCGAGGTGTTGCCACTCAACGATCGCCGCCGACAGTGCAACGGCACAACTTACGGCGAGCAAAGCCTCGCCGCAGGCCACGCGAGCGCCAAGCTCATCGCTGCGGCGCAGCTGGAGATAATGATGCAGGCTGTCACTCGTCGACAGCTGCGCTAGCCGCCGATGCTCTGCCAGTGCAAGCATCAGCACCGGCAAGACGGCTGCCCCCAGAAAAGGGAGCTGCGCCCAGCCGCATTGGGCTAATGGCGCGCCGGCGCCACCTTCAGCGGTTTCACACGCCAGATAAAGAGCCGGAATAAAAATAAAATTCCCCAGGGATCGCAGCTTGCCGCCGAACGCGGAGATCCCAACCGCCGCCGCCGCTGCCAACACGCACGCCAAAATGAAGATTACCGACGTGTGCATGGCGCACAGCAGCGCCATAAAGAGCAGCAGCAATGCCGCCGCATGCAGCGCCACGCCGAGCGGCGCCAGTTCAAGGCGCTCACAAACGACAAACAGCGATATGGTGACCACCGAAGCCTTCAGCCAGTTGGCATTGCCTGTCGCCAGGCTCAGGGCCAGCAACGGCGCCAACACCCATGCTCCCCGTCGCAGCTGACGCCAGGCGATTTCTTCACGCAGCAGCTTCACAATGCGCTCAGCTGTTCCAGCGTGACGATATCGGCAATAGTGGCAAGCGTTTCCATCGAGATCCGGTGCTCTTCCGCCGTGGCCGCCGCGCAAGCCTCTTCCAGTATCAGCACCTGATAATCGCGATCGTGCGCGTCGCGCGCCGTCGCCTGTACCGCCCAGGTGCTGCTGACCCCACAGATCACCAACCGTTCAATGCGGCGGGCGCGCAGCGTCGCATCCAGATTGGTGCCATAAAACGCGCTGACGCGCGGTTTTACGATGGTTAACTCCCCCAAATCAGACGCTAAATCAGGATGAAAATCCGTGCCCGGCTGGCCCAGTGCGATAGCGCCAAATTGATGCGCCTGCCCAAACATCCGCGAGTATTTGGGTTGATCGACATAGCCGGCCGCGAAACCGACTTTAACCAATATGCGCAGCCAATCCTTGCGCTGCGCGAGAGACAATGCGCTATTTGCCCGCGCGATAGCATCGCGCTCAATGACCTGCTGCGCCGAGCGCGCAATTTTTCCTTCCGGGTGGGAGATATCCACGATGTAATCCAGAGCGATCAGTGCGGTATTCATAGAAAGCGTCTCCTTGCCGCAGACACGGCGAAATGGGTAGAGAGAGTGTGGCGCCGCCGAATTGTTGAGCGGCTTGGTGGAGTAGCTTAAAATAAATACCTATGATAATATAGCTATTAATTTATAGCTAAATGTAACAACGCCGCCGACGGGCTTTACGTTTTCTCACGCATTTCCCCCGCGCCGGCCAGTTCGCGGTGTTATTATTATCTTGCTTAACAAATCCCTCCAAATTCAAAGTGGTACGACAAGTCGATGGAAGCGTGGAAAGTCAATCTGATCTCGGTCTGGCTCGGGTGTTTCTTCACCGGGCTGGCGATGAGCCAAATCCTCCCTTTTCTGCCGCTGTACGTCGAACAGCTCGGCGTCAGCGATCATCAGTCCCTCAGCCTGTGGTCCGGGCTGGTGTTCAGCGGCACCTTTTTGGTCTCGGCGGTGGTGTCGCCGCTGTGGGGCAGCCTCGCCGACCGCAAAGGCCGCAAGCTGATGCTGCTGCGCGCTTCGCTGGGTATGGCGATCGTCATCGCCCTGCAGGGGCTGGCCACCAACGTCTGGCAGCTGTTCGCGCTGCGCGCCCTGATGGGGCTGACGTCCGGCTATATTCCCAACGCCATGGCGCTGGTCGCCTCGCAGGCGCCACGCGATAAAAGCGGCTGGGCGCTGGGCACGCTCTCTACCGGGCAGATCTCCGGCGTGATCGCCGGGCCGCTGCTGGGCGGGTTGATGGCCGACCATCTGGGGCTGCGGGTGGTGTTTTTCGTCACCGCCGGGCTGATGTTCGTCAGCTTCCTGGTGACGCTGTTTCTGATTAAAGAACGGCGCATCACGGTGAAAAAAGCGGATCAGCTAAGCGGCAAGGCGGTATTCCGTTCGCTGCCTTATCCAACGCTGATCGTCACGCTGTTCGTTTGTACCCTGATGATCCAGCTGGCTAACTCCTCCATCAGCCCGATCCTGACGCTGTTCATCCGCGAACTGTCGGGCGACGTCAGCAATATCGCCTTTGTCAGCGGCATGATTGCCGCCGTGCCCGGCATTGCGGCGCTGATCTCGGCGCCACGCCTCGGGCGGCTCGGCGATCGCATCGGCACCGCGCGCATCCTGATCGCCGCGCTGCTGTTCACCACCGGCCTGTTCGCCGTGATGGCCTGGGTGAATACGCCGCTGCAGCTGGGCATTCTGCGCTTCCTGCTGGGGTTCGCCGACGGCGCGCTGATGCCGGCGGTGCAGGCGCTGCTGCTGAAGTATTCCTCCGATCAGGTGACCGGGCGCATCTTCGGCTATAACCAATCCTTTATGTACCTGGGCAACGTGGTTGGCCCGCTGCTGGGATCGGGCATTTCGGCGATGATGGGGTTCCGCTGGGTGTTCGCCGTCACGGCGGTATTGGTGCTTTGCAATGCGCTGCAGCTGCGGCATCAGTTCAAAAAAGTGGAAAATAAACGCGCGGGATAACGAGGAATGTGGGGAAACGCCTCAAGCAGTGGCGGGACAATGACGCCCATCAACCGTACCACCACTGCCAAAGGCGGCCGTAGCCTACTCGACGCGGCGGTCATTTAATATTTATGTAAGTAAATAAAGTGTTGCGGGCGCGTTGAGGGCCGCAGCAGCGGCCCTTGTGGCTCAGAACATGGTATTGTCGTTAGCCGATTTCTCCGGCACATCCTGATTGACGTCCCAATGCTCGGTGATTTTCCCCTGATCGTTCACCCGATAAATATCCACGCTGGCGGTGCCGCGATCCTGCGGGTTATTTTGGTATTTGACGTGAACGTAGACCAGATCGCCGTTGACCGCGCTGCGGTATATTTTGGCGCTGTATTGCGGATTGTCTTTGAAGGTCTGGCTGAAGAAATCGAGGAACGGCTTGATGCCGTCGCCGACGAACGGGTTATGCTGCTTGTAGTTTTCCACAATCAGCCTCTGCGCCACGCCGATGTCGTGGCGGTTGAAGAAGCCCGCGTACAGATCCTCCACCACCTTCAGCTTTTGCTGGGCATGATGATAACCGCCTTTGCCGGCCGACTTTTGCGACGCCGTCTGATCCGTTGACAACGCCGGGTAACTCGCCAGCAAGCCGCCGACGATCGCACAGGTGATCAATGCCTTTTTCATAACTGCTCCTTAGTTTCCTGAGTGACCTACGATTTTCAGCTGCCCTTTCAGATGGGTGAAGCTGCCGTCCCTGGCGGCGATGTTGGTGTACACCTCGCCGCGCTCAAAGTCCTCGATATGCGTCACGTTGTCGCCGGACTGCGGTTCGTGCCAATAGACCATGTAGACCTTCGGCCGAATCTCCACCGCGGTGTACTGCACCGTATCGGTGATGCCCTGCGACGCCTCGCCGATACCGGTGAAGGTCATGGTCTTGTCATCGGTAAAATCCAGCTTGAAGGCGAAATCGCCGAAGGTCACCTGCACCACTTTACCGACCGCAATAAACTGCCCGTGTTTTTCCGTCATCGTCGCCGCCTTACTGTTTGTCAGGGAGGGTTGCGCCGCCATAGCGGCAGGCAATGCCAGGGGGAAAGTCAGGGCTATCGCCAGCGCGATGCCCGTTCGTTTCACTGTTTTCATCGTTCCTTCTCCTTTCCGTGGTTGAAAACGAGAATCATTATTATTTCTTAAGCATTGATGGAAATATAAGAATAATCTCTATTACCATCAGGCACCTGGCAGCAAAAAAAGACGAGGGAAAATCGCCGTAAAATGGCATGGCAATAGCGCGTTCTGGCCCTTGGTTTTTACGCAATGAACGGGATTACTGCTTTCAAGGAAGGAAACAACTCGGGGATTCGATAGGTCTATAGCGTAGATCGCTTTAAGCTAATGCGTATTTGTTCTTAGGCCGCCCACCGCTGCGAAACGGCGACGAACGGCACGGCGTTTAACGCAGCCAAGGCGTATAGGTGACGCCAACCAGCAGTCCTTCCGGGCTGAGCAACCGGGTAACGCTTTGCCCCCACGGCTCTTCGCGGTTGGCGACCAACAGCCGATAACCGCGATCGACCAGCCCCTGGGTGGCTACCGCCATGTCGGCTACGTCAAACTCGATCCACGCCTGCGGCACCGCGAGATCCGCCGGCCAGCGATCGTCGCCAAAACAGGACTGCGCCGCCTGCGCCAGCGGCCACAGGGCGAAATGCTTCACGCCGCCCAGCGCGCCCTGCTCGGCCAGCAGATAGGTTTCGTTGCCCGGCATCGGCTTGAGCGGCAACCCCAGCGCCTCGACATAAAACGCCTCGCTCTCGTCGCTCTCACGCGTGATCGGCCCGAATCCGGCGACGAACAACACGCCCAGCCCGGCAAATGGTTGATCCATGCTTGCACTCCCTTCCGGTTAGCGCCCCTGCCGCACCTGCAGCGGAGCAAATCCATAGGCCGCCTTGAAGCGGTTGCTGAAATGGCTGGCGGAGCTGAAGCCGCACGCCAGCGCGATCTCGGTGATCGGCTGTTGGCTGTGGCGCAACAGCTGTTCCGCCCGCTGCAGCCGCGCGCGCATCACAAACTGGTGCGGCGCCAAGCCGGTCGAATGTTTGAACATGCGAGCAAAATGGTATTCGCTCAACCCGGCCTGCGCCGCCAGATCGGCCAACAACAAAGGCCGATCCAGGTGGCTTGCGATATATTCCCGCACCCGCCTGGCTACCGCGGGAGCCAGGCCGCCGCGCGCCGCCGGCAGCTTCCACTGCAGCTGGCTGTAGCGCTGGATCAGGTGCGACATCAGCAGGTTCGAGGCGCTGCTGAGCGCCAGCAGGTTGGCGCTGTCCCGCCAGTCGCAGTTGAGCAAAAACTGACGATACAGCAGCGTGATCTGCGGATCTTCGCCGAAGCTGCGTTGCTCCACGTTGATCGCCGCCGGGCTGCGATCCCAGGTTTGCTCCGCCAGCCGGCGCAGATGCCCGTCGGTGCAATACAGATGCACAAACGACAGATCGCTGCGCACATCCCAGGTGGAAGCGTACTGGCGCGGCATGATGCAGAACCGATCCGGCCCGCCGCCGTTGCGCCAGCCGCCCGGCACCTGCTGGTAGCACTCATAGCCGTCGGCGACGTACAGGCTCAGGGTATGGTGGTCGGCGCTTTCCTGCGTGACGCGATCGTTGCAGTTGGACCAGGCCGCCAGCTCCACGCCGGTGCCCAGCAGCACGCTGCCGTGCAGCCGCGCCTTGTGCTCACGCAGTGTTTCAAACGCCTGATAGTTGGACATCGCCGGCCCCGTTGTTCGACATGCTGACAGTGTAAAGAGTGGCGCCGCGGCATGCCAGCGGCCGCCCCGCGCTTTTGGCAAAAAAAGCGCAAGAATATGCAACTGGGCGCAAAGCGCTGCAAGCGCCGCCGCGCGCCAAAGCGGATACTGCGCCATCGGTTTTTTCGGAGTGAATAGAATGAATGCGCTGTTGTACCTCGCCGTGGTGCTGATTTGGGGCACCACCTGGATTGCGATCACCCTGCAACAGGAAGGCCCGGTGGCCATTGCCGTCTCAATCGCTTACCGCTTCGCCATTTCCGCCGCGGTGATGTTCGCCGTGCTGTTGCTAACGCGCCGCCTGCGCCGTCTCGCCCCGCGCGATCATCTGTTCTGCGTGCTGCAGGGCTGCTGCGTGTTCGGCTTCAACTTCTTCTGCTTTTACCACGCGGCGGCTTACATCAGCAGCGGGCTGGAATCGGTGATCTTCTCGATGGCGGTGCTGTTCAACGCCCTCAACAGCCTGCTGTTCTTCCGCCAGCGCCCCAGCCCCAACCTGCTGCCGGCGGCGCTGCTGGGGTTGACCGGCATCGTGGCGCTGTTCTGGCAAGATCTGGCCGCCACCCGCATGGCGCCGGAGCTACTTAAAGGCATCGGCCTGAGCGCGCTCGGCACCTACGGCTTCTCGCTGGGCAATATGATCAGCGCGCGTCATCAGCGCCGCGGGCTGGATATTTTTTCCACCAATACCTATGCCATGACCTACGGCGCGCTGTTAATGGCGCTGATCGCCCTGGCACAGGGCGCATCGTTCCAGATCGAATTCAGCAGCCGCTATATCGGCTCCCTGCTGTACCTGGCGATCTTCGGATCGGTGATCGCCTTCGCCGCCTACTTCAGCCTGCTCGGCCGCATCGGCGCCGGCGCGGCGGCCTACAGCACCCTGCTGTTCCCGCTGGTGGCGCTGACCATCTCAACGATTTACGAAGGCTACCAGTGGCACTTCAACGCCGTGCTGGGCCTGTGCCTGATTTTGCTGGGCAACCTGGTGATGTTCGCCAAGCCGGGGCTGAAGTGGCGGCGGGCGGGTATCTCAAAACAAAACTCAACCCTTTGAAGCCATTGGCGAATATCGTTATCATCAGGTTTTGTTGATAACGGATGATGGCCAATGCTCAGAAGTGATGATGTGACACCCCGCGCCTACAAACAGGTGGACGTTTTCACCGCCACGCCGCTGCAGGGCAATCCCGTGGCGGTGGTGCTGGAAGCCGAAGGGCTGAACGACGCGCAGATGCTGGCATTGGCCCGTTGGACCAACCTTTCGGAAACCACCTTTGTGCTTAAGCCGACGCACCCGGCGGCGGATTATAAGGTGCGCATCTTCACCACCGAAAAAGAGCTGCCCTTCGCCGGCCACCCGACGCTGGGCACTGCCCACGCCCTGCTGGAAGCCGGATTGACGCCCAAACGCCCTGGAACGGTGATGCAGGAATGCGGCGTCGGCCTGGTGGCGGTCAATATCCAGCCGGAAGGCACCTTGGCGTTCGCCGCGCCCGAAGTTGAGTTCCGCCCAATGGCGGCTGAGGAAACCGAACGGTTGACGGCCGCTTTACGGCCCGCGGTGATTGCAGCAGGCACCCCGCCGGTGATTGCCGAGATGGGCATTCGCTGGCTGATGGTGCGCCTGCCGGACGCGCAGTCCTGCCTGGCGGTAACGCCGGATCAGGCCACGATTAAACAGCTGCAAACGGCGTGTGATGTGGATGGCGTGGTGATCTATGGCGTCAGCTCTGCAACCGAACCGGTCGATTACGAAATGCGCGCATTTATGGTGGAATGCGGCGCCTTGATCGAAGATCCGGTAACGGGCAGCGCCAACGCCTGCCTGGCGCGCTTGCTGCAGGCCAACCGCTTCCCCGACGGCGACCGAACCGCGCAGGGCTACCTGGTGCGCCAGGGCACCCAACTGAAGCGAGATGGCCGCGTGAGCGTGCGCTTTATTGACGGCGAACCCTGGATCGGAGGGCACTGCCGCACCCTGATTAACGGCACATTGGGTATTTAGTATGCCTCCTACCGTTTCGAACTTTTTCTGCGGCACAAAATGCCGCTATTATTCATACAATATTTTAAAACTACCTGTAACATCGAAAACATGATCATAGGTACTTAACGCAACCCTTGCTTTTCCTGAACTGTATTCCTCCAGCAAGTCAAAGCTTGACTCTGAATACTTCTCATAAGGATAGTCATCGACTTTATAGATAGACATCCTTTCTATATCACTAAAAAAGAACTCTATTTTCACATCAGCCTCATTCAAAACCTCTGGCTCGCATGCCGATAACGAAAGCAACGCTTTAATTTTAAATGTGAAAGGAGAAAGACTCACTTCATGTTCAGAGATAATCAAGGCATCTCGCCCTTGAATGATCCCATACTTAGTCTTTATTGCTTGCACCTTCATCTTTAGCTCACTCTCTACTTAAATGATAACTAAGAAAGACATTGCGCTGTATATTCCAGACAAGCTAGTCGTCATATCGGTTAATTTCAATGCCGCACTTTTCAGAAGCATTTTATCCCCTGGGAGTTGGTCTCTTCTGCTACTCAATCCCAGCGGATCCACCCACATCCGCGGGTCCGTAGTAGCGGAACTGTAGTGCAGACCGCTTTCGTCGTCCTGATATTGCCCGGCGTAGCACAGCGGCTTCTGGTATTGCGCGCCCTGCCGCTTCGCCGCGTTGGTTACCTCCAGCGGCGCGCTATTCAGATCGGTTTGATACCAGTAAATATCCGCCAAGCGGCTGTCACCCGCCTGCTCCAACGCCGCCAGCGGGCTCGCCGCATCGTTATTTAAAAGTCCATCAGTGCATAAAGCCGAGCATTTAAAATTAGTAAATCAAAATCAGATCAATAATCTTTATAACTAAGTTCTAAGCAACGATACAAACTCTTTAAATCCTTCTATTACAGTTTCCTCGTCTGATAATTCTCTTCGTTCATTAATTATATAGTTCCCGGTTTCAACATCAATGATCTCCAACATACAAGATGCATCATCCCACACCGTAAAACGCGCAATCTTCGTATCGTCATCTATATCAACAACCAGACTATCTGTAAAATCATTAGCATTGTACTTAACTTCATAATGGCTATTGGATAAGATCCAATCACTTATTTTTTTGAGCATGTTGAAGTTCCCGTTGTGCTTTGCACAACCTTACCTGTGGAAACCTTTTTTTCATATTCTGCCGGTCCCATCCAGCGACCAACAGTAACCTCAGTCAACCCATACGGGTCCACCCACATCAGCGGGTTCGGCGCATACTGATACAGGTTCAACCCACCTTCCAACCCTATCGGATCCTGCGTGGTGAAACGCCCCACCTCGGGTTCGTAGTAGCGGAACAGGTTGTAGTGCAGGCCGCTTT